>CAUJHN010000166.1 GCA_963204825.1 Pseudomonadota bacterium | reverse complement strand
TACTAACCTTGCGATATTCTAGAAAGCCGCGGACACAATAGCGAGTAATTTTAGAAAAGTCATCTTTAGGAAAGCCTGTCATTTTCTATATCACCCCGGCGCCGCCAGCCATTGCGCTATACCGACCCCGTTGGGGCTTTCCAGCCTGGGGACGCGTACAATCACGATTGTAAGTATCAGATTCTCGGAGCGAGACTTTGCGCCCGAAACATATGTCAGGATCATGGGGATCTGGACCTGCCATTGATACTGCCCGCCCACAACGCCTTCAAATTTCAAAATGGGCGCGCCGCGCGGGACGGCCGATACTTCCTGGTTGTTTTCTTCCACGGACTTGATGATCTGCGCCTGCTGAAGCGCCAGGGAAAAGCTTTCCCATCCCGCCTTGGTAAAATTCCGGGACGCCTGTTGCAGGTTGCGGCGATAATTGCTGAAGCTGAAAGACATGGTTTCGCTGGCCGCCTGCGCCGCCCACGACAGAAGAGCGGGCGTGCTGAGGTTGGGTTCGCTGAGCGCAACCATGGGGATAAGCCGACCATCTTCGGTCGTTGCAAAATAGCGGTTTTCGGGTTGATGCACGGAAATAATAAAAAACATGGCGCCGATCAAACCAAAGATCACAACGGCCTGAATAAGCGCAACCCGCAGGGCGAGGCGGTAGCCGTCCCGGTAAAATTCATTCCGCGTCACGACGCGGCCAAGACCCGATACATCCATGGATTCGGCCTGCGTCACCGCTTTCTTTACGGGACCGGCCGCATTGGAAGGCCGCGTGGGCGGCCTTATATTGCGCGGATTGTTTGCTTTGCTGCTTTTGTCGTCTGTCATGAAATTCTGCAGGTTTTAACGGTGATATTCCGATACGCGATATAGCAGATCTGGTTCGCAAGAACCAAATCCTCCTCCATTGGAACATATTCCCCGAAAAAGAACAATTTCCGACTTCGGAGTTGTCCCCCCGGAAAATAAAAAAGCTGAACCCCATCAGAGGGGAGACAAACGTGCGTTTTGGTTTTAAACTGTGTTAGAATTTTTCTATGCTTTGAAGAAATCCCGTTTTTTCAAAGCATTATAGTATATCATGACGCTTCGGGGATTGCCGCTGGAGAGGGCGCAGGTGCATAAGACGACATTTCGCAGCTTGGGGCTGACCATCTGCATGCTTTTGGCGTATACAGCCGGCGTGTCGGCATGGACCGTATCTGCCGCCAGAGCGCAGGATGGCGCCGGCGGAAGCGAAAGCGGAATGTACATCCCACAGCAGCCTCCCCTGGATAAGGCCACTTTCGAAGCCAACCCCCAGAGCCTGCTCACCAGCCAGAACTTGGGCGGGGACGTCACGCACCTTCTGGGGCAGGGGGTCAGTTCTACGCAGATTTCGCAGATTTTGGCCGGTGCGGGCGCATCGAACACAAATCTTACGCAATGGACCAGCGTTATTAACGGCATCGCAAGCGGCAATGTGAATCCGGTGACGGCGGGAGCGCTGGTCAATTCGCTGTTCGGCGGAAGCATGAATCCGCAAATGGCCATGGCCCTTTCAAGCATCGCCGGTCTTGGCAATCTATCGAATCCCAGCCAGCTTATCTCCGCTTTGGGAGGCTCCCAGATTGCCGGTCTTTTTTCCGGTCTATCGGCACAGCAGGCGGGCGGCATGGTTGACCAGCTGCTGGGCGCGCTTACGGGAGGACAGGGCATTAGCGGAACGCTCTCTTCCACGGCCATAGCCGCTCTGGCCAGTCAGATTACAGGCATTGCGCCACAATTGGCCTCTGCGCTGGGGCAAGCAGGACTGCAAACAGCCATCGCGGGAAGCCTGCAGCAGATGGCGGCGGGAGGCCTTTTAGGCGGGATCGGCGGGATCGGCGGCGCGTTGCAAGGCGGCGGCATTCCGAGCGCCGTGCAAGCGGCGGCGCTTGGTGGGGGCGGCGGATGCTGCGGCGTTTGTGTTGTTTCCATACCCAACAATCACGCGGACATAAAAAGCAAGAACCAGCAGCTTCACGTGGAAATGCGCAATGAAATTTCCAATGAGCTGGAGCGTCAGCGCGTATGGCTGGCCGATACATTCTGGCACGAAAGAATTCTCCCGGCGCTCATGCTTATGGCCGAACAGCTGACGACGCTCGGCATGGAACAGGTGGAAATCATCGGGACGTTTCTTGACGCAAAACAACAACTGGAAGTGCAGCGGAAATTCCAGACGCTCACCGCGCGCGCGCACAAGGATTATCATCCCAGCGAAGGCATGTGCACCTTTGGAACGACGGTTCGCTCTCTTGCCGCGTCCGAAAGAAAATCGAACCTGTCCCAGATCGGGGTTGCGCAGCGCATGATGCAGCGTCAGACGCTGAACGGCGATGTGGTGTCCACCGAAACGACGGATTCAGACCGGCGCAGCAGAATGTCGCAATTCATTTCCACGTATTGCGATCCCGCAGATAACGCGAACGGCCTTACAAATCTTTGCGGCACGCCGGTGCCGGATCCGTATCGGCGCAACATCGACGTAGATTACACCCGCAATGTTGAATCGCGCCTGACCCTGGATCTGGATCTTCTGCCGCCGACAAGCGGGACGGACGCGAACCCCAGCAAGGACGAAGCCGACATTTTCGCCCTTAGCGCAAATTTATACGCCCACAAAGTTCCTACCAGAATTTCACCCACGCTGCTGGGAACAAGGGACGGCCGTTTCAGAAAAAGCGCCCTTGAAAAATACATGGATCTGCGGTCCGTCTTTGCGCAACGGTCCGTCGCGCAGAACTCTTTTGCCGCCATCACATCGATGCGTGCGGCGGGAACGGAAGAATCCGCGCCTTACACCAAGGCAATCATGCGTGAACTCGGCATTTCCACCGATGACGAAATCAATAAACTGCTCGGTGAAAATCCCAGCTATTTCGCACAGATGGAAGTTCTAACGAAAAAGCTCTATCAAAACCCCATTTTCTACACGGAACTTTACGATCAGCCCACAAACATACGCCGTAAGGGCGCCGCGCTCCAGGCCATAGGCCTAATGCAGGACCGCGATCTTTATAACAGCCTGTTGCGCAGTGAGGCCGTGTTGTCCGTGCTGCTTGAAAATATGCTGGAAGACGAACAGGAAGAGGTCGTCAACGCAATGGGCGATGTAAGGCCGACGGGGGTAAAGCAATGACGCGCAAACTCCAGACTTTCATTATAATCCTTACACTCCTTACGGCGGGCGTTTTCTTTGGGATGCACCGGCCGTCGATGGCCGCCTGTAACGAATGCGCCGCGCAATATACGTGCTCCAGTAAATGCGCCGAGATTTCAAACAACGAAACAGAGAATACGAAAGCTTACCAAAAAAACCTTACGATTATTACGATCCAGCATTTGAAGCAGGAGTTCGTGAACCACCGCAAGTGGATGGTTGAAGTCCTCTTTGCGCGGCGGATCTTGCCGGCGCTGATGTTGTTTACCGAACAGATTTCCGCGATGGCGATGAACCAGGTTTTAACGATCGGGATGTTTCTCGACGCGAAGCATCAGCTGGAAACGCAGCAATTATTCCAAGAGCTGACGGCGCAGGCGCATAAAGATTATCAGGTGAGCGAGGGCGTATGCACGTTCGGAACGAATGTACGATCTCTTGCGGCGTCTGATCGCAATACGGATCTGTCCGCTATCGCCATTTCGAGCCGCGCGCGCCAGCGCGAACTTCTTTCTGGCAACACCCTCACCGGCAATGGCGCTACATCGGATTTCTTAAGCCGCGTCGCCCAGTACAGGGAAGTGTACTGCGATAAAAAAGACAATGGAAAAGGCCTCGATCTTCTCTGCCCGAACGGATCGGTGGATCCAGGCAGGGTGAATAACGACGTGAATTATACCGCCATGGTGGATTCACCGCTGACCCTGAAATTCGATATTACGCAAGAAGGCAATACGGACCATGCCAATAACGGACATGTCACGACAGTATCCGCCGACGAAGAAGATATACTGGCCCTACAGTCCAACCTGTATGCGCATAACTTGCCGCCTAAGATTCCGGTTGCCATTCTTTCGGAAGAAAACGGGGTGGTGCATCCTGGCGCAGTCAATAAATACATGGATATTCGCGCACTAGCTGCAAAGCGGTCCGTCGCAACTAATTCTTTTGCGGCCATCGCCGGGATGAAGGCCCAGGGTGAAGTTGAGGCAAAGCCATATCTCTATGCGATCATGAAAGAGATGGGCATCAGCGACGAGAATGAAATTTCCAAATACCTGGGCGACCGTCCCAGCTATTACGCCCAGATGGAAATCCTGACCAAGAAGCTTTATCAGAACCCCATGTTCTATACCGATCTTTACGACAAGCCGCAAAACGTCGAACGAAAACTTGTATCGATGCAGGCGATTGAATTGATGCAGCGAAGAGACATGTACAGAAGCGTTCTGCGCTCTGAAGCGACGCTTTCTGTCATGCTGGAAACAGTGCTGGAAGAAAAACAATCACGCATTGGAAACGAAATAAACCGCCTTCGCGCTGACGGCGAACTCATAAAACTGCAATAGCTTGGATAAAGGCTTGGCAGTCATGAAGAACAATCGGAGCAAAACAGGGTTTAGATACAAGGCAGCGGCAGCGATTGCCGTGACCTTTGTTTTTGCGGCGGGCGCCTTCCTTTTCGTACAAAAATCTGCTGATCGCCATGCATTTCTGAATCTGACCGGCGCGCCGGAAGGAACGAAAACCGAAGCGCTTCTTGAAACCAAGCACGGCGCGGCGCTTTTGAATGGCAGCGGGGGCATATTCACGGCGCCGGTGGAAGTTCTTCCGCCGCTTTACCGCATCCACACTTCTTTGCAATTACCCTGGGGGGATTATCGCGACATCGTTTTCAATGTTGACCGAAAGAAATCTTCCGTTTCCATTCTTGCGGATGGATTTACCGAAGACGACAACATCACTCTCACCTTAGGGGATAAGGTCGTCTACAAGAATATTCCCATGGATTGGAGCGGGAGGCTTGAGCTTCAATCTCCCTATATTTCCACGAAAGAAACGAACAGCTGTGTCGTTTTGAGCGGACGCATGGGCGTCATAGGGCTATGTCATTTGATTCCGGAAGGGCGGCCCGCATGATAAGGCCCCTCCTCTTTTTCTTTTGCCTGTCCGGCTTTTTCTTTTTAACGGTTGAAGCGAGAGCGGACTGCGATTTTACGGCCATTAAAAACTCTTTATACAGCACGGAATCCGCGGGCAGCGGTGCATACACGGCTGTTGGACCGCAAACGCGTTATGGACGACCCCTTGGAAAATACCAATTTATTCCCCCAACGCAGGCGTCCATGTTGGCACGGCATCCAGAATGTAACGGCAGCGCTTGCGGCGGAGAAGCGATTCTACAGCCCGCCTGTCACCCGGTGCAGGAATGCATCATGGACAAGTTTTTGGAAGAAAACCTGGCAAGGGCGAGAAGCGATGCCGCCTGTCAGGCCCAGCTTGGAAAGACCATCACAGGTTCGGGCCAGGGCCAGACCATGACATGTCAGGTAACTGAATCAGGCCTTTTGGGCGCCATGCATCTGGGTGGCGCAGGCGCCTGCCGTAACCTCAGCAATCAAAACGCGGACGTTACAGGGACGAGCGTTGCCTATTACGCCTGTAAGCACGGCGACAATCCTATTCCCGGAAACTGTAACCCGGCGCCGAACCCAAGCTCCATTGACAGGATGCTGCCTGCGCCTACACTTACATATGGGCAGATGCAGTTGAGCAACGATCCGTTGTCTTCGATGGTTATCGATCCGCTCCTTTACTGGTGGGTGGGCGGCCTTCAGAAGATGGCGCAGCAATTTACAGCCAATATGGCAGCGCAGGTTGAAACCATTGGCATGTTCCTAGACGCCAAACATCAGTTGGAAGTGCAGAGCTGGTTCCAGGAGAAAGTCGCGGAAGCACACAAGGATTACCAGGTCAGTGAACAAATGTGCACCTTCGGGACGTTCTCCCGCGACCTCGCAGCGACACAACGTTCAGCAGATTTTACAAAGACCGTCCTTTCCACCGAAGTGATGCAGCGGGAACTTGGCGCGGGCGATACAAAAGCCATAACCAAGGGCGCAGAATCTCTTTCCCGTATTGACACTTATCGCAAGAAATTCTGTGAACCCAAAGACAACGGAAAGGGATTGGATCTCCTCTGCCCATCGCCCCCCGCTCCGGAAAGGCGCAATCTGGATATCGATTACACAAGGACGATCGATCAACCAAAGTCCTTAAAGATCGATATGACGGATGCAACGACGACGCCCGACGAAGAAGCCGTGTTTGCCTTGATCGACAATTTGTTCGCACACGAACCTTTGCCGCGCATACCCAGTGATAATCTGGAACTTCGGAAATATCAGTATCATTACATGAATCTGCGTTCCATCGTGGCAATGCGCGGCATTGCAAGAAACAGTTTTGCGAACATTATTGCCTTAAAGACAGCCTCCCCGGCGCAGACGCAGGGTTCGGCCCCCTATTTGAAGGCGCTGATGGTACAGTTCGGCCTTCTGCCGGAAGAGATCGAAAAGCTGATAGGAGAAAATCCCAGCTATTACGCCCAGATGGAAATTCTGACCAAAACGATTTACCAGGATCCTATATTTTACACCAATCTCTACGACAAGCCGGCGAACGTAGATCGTATTCGCGCCGCGATGAAGGCAATCAAACTTATGCAGGACAGGGATATTAACGCGGCGTTGCAGCGCCGGGAAATGCTGATGTCGATGCTGCTCGAACTGCGCCTCCGCCTCCGTACCTCGGATGTCTACAACTCGACCGAAGAGACAGTCTTCGACGCACACTAAATGTCGCCCTCTCTGGCACCATGATTGCAAGGTCCTTTTGGAATCCATGGCATGGGGTTAACGCCCCTGAAAGAACCATTTGTAAGGACACGTTAGAATATGTCATTTCAAGCCCTGAACGCAGCCCTCTCCGGCCTGCGCGTCGCGCAGCAGCAATTGAGCGTTATTTCCAATAACGTCTCGAACGCGACCACGCCGGGATATACGAAGAAGATCCTGCCCCAGACAACCCAAGTCATTAATTCTACAGGGGAAATTATAGGCGTTCAGAGCGGGACGATGATCCGCAAAATTGATTTCAACCTAGAGCGCGAGCTCTGGACGCAGATCAGTTCCGTCTCCGGCCTGGAAACCAAGGGCGCCTATTTGGACACGATTGAGAAATTTCACGGCGCGACAAACAAGGAAATTTCCATCTCGGCAGAAATTGCCGAGCTGAAGGATAAATTCGCCGCCCTGTCAGATTCACCGGCGGACGGCTTCCTTCTCCAGTCCACCCTGACCCAGGCCCAAACCGTCGCCAACAAGTTCAATGACTTCGGCAAATTACTGACGCAGCTTCGGAACGATGCCCAGGATGAGATGGTAACGACCGTTGAGCGCGTAAACGACCTGTTGTCTTCCATCGCCGAACTTAACAGCCAGGTCAAGGGCACGGGAGCGTTAAACCGTTCCACAGCCGGTATTGAGGATCACCGTGATGAAGCCATCAAGGAACTCGCCGGCTTGATCAACCTGACTTTCTTTACCCGCGGCGACGGTGTGGTGGTCGTTCAAACGACAAACGGCGCGCAACTATGCGACGAAACAGCCACCGAAGTTTATTTCAATCCTGGAATCCTCGGCGCAACAACCACATATCCAACCGGTGCCGCCGGAATTTATGTCGGCGGAGACCCCCTGGTAAAACCAGGCTCTATCGACATCACAGACTCTAATGTTGGCGGCAAACTCGGAGCTCTTATCGAACTGCGGGACCAGACGCTGATGCAGTATCAAACGCAGGTGGATGAACTTGCGCATAAGCTTGCACTGCGGCTGGATGCGCAGGGGCTTCGCCTTTTTACAGATCCAAGCGGCGCCGTGCCGTCAGACGCGCCGCCCGACATTTCCGTTAATCCGCCAACGCCCGTCGCGTATGTCGGCTTCGCGAGTATCATCCAGGTCAATCAAACCATTGCCAATGATGTCAGCTTTTTACAGCAGGGCACATACACATCCGATGTTACCATTCCGGCTGCATCCAACGAAGTGATCCGGCGCGTTATCCAATATGGGTTTGGCAACATCAATTACCAGCAGGCCGCCGGAACAACAGACCTGAATGTGTCCGCCCCGGCCACAGACCTCCAGAGCTGGCTTGGCCTTCGTTCCAGCAATAACGTGGTCGGCGGGATCGACTTGTCCGCCTTTAGCCAGATAAGCGACGGCGTATCCGGAACTTCTGACTTGATGGAAGATTTACAAGAATTTTTCCCCAACTACCCGGCCGACGACAGGTTTCAAATCACTTTCGAAGAGCCGCGACTGGGGCTTGGGCCCACGACGGTCACGATAGACCTTAGTGCGGCCAGCGCCGCATTTCCGATAGGTCCGGGCGTAAATGACGCTCTTGATCAGATTGTTGCGGAGATAAATGCACAAATTACAGCGGCAGGGGTGCCTGCAGGTTTGGCTGCAACTGCAACACGCAATACAAACGGCCAGCTGTCCATTTCATCGCGCGGGAATATTACGCTAAACGCAACAGGTGCAGGCATGATGGGCAGCACGGCCTTCTCCGCACTGGGTCTTGCGGAAGATGCCTATACCACGGAAGACCCCTATTTCGATGTACAGGTCGGAAACGGGACTTTGACACGCGTGACGATTGAACCTGCCGATACGATCACGGATCTGGTTGATAAACTTGAATATGACTCTGTTGCCGGAACCGGGATACCAGGGCTTCACGTATCCTTTGACGCCGGAACGGGACGCCTCACCCTGCGTCCTGGAATCGACGACTCCAACGGCGGCCCCAGTTACGGCGGCGATATAAGAATAATCAGCGGCCCCGGTAAAACCGCTTCTCCCGTCAACCCTGTTTTGGCGGGGCTGCCTCAAGGGGTGAGCGTTATCGGCGCACTTTTTGGCAGTTATTCTGTTAGCGGCACGACCGTTAGCGAAACGTCGCCGGTTGCAAACATCGAATACAGTTCTGAAACCTATCAAGGATCCGGGGTTTATGTTTCTTTCCGACGGGACTATCTAGGGCCGGGTGCGGATATATCATCAGGCATTCTTACCGGACAGAATATAATCGATTTCGGACAAAAGATGATCAATGCGCAGGCGCAGGACGTTATTTTAAACAAATCCCAAGTCGAAGACGAAACCAGCATGCGTGACCTTCTGCAAGAAAGACTGTTAAACGAAACAGGCGTCAATATTGACGAAGAATTATCTACATTGATTGTTGTTCAGACGGCATATGCCGCGGCGGCGCGCGCCGTAACGGCGGCGGATGACATGTTCCAGGAACTTCTGGATTCGTTCAGGTAAAAAATTAAGGGAGCTTTATCATGGTAAATGTTTCAACGCTTGCACAATATCTGGATCAGATATCCCGGTTGAAAGGTCAGCAGAAAATGCTGGGGGACTTAACGACGCAAATTTCCTCAGGCAAAAAGACCCAGACTCTTTCCGGTCTTGGAGCAGACATCATGAAGACAACGCGCGCGAGAACGGGCGTGAATTCTTTATCTGTATATGTCGACAATATTAAAAACGCTGACCGGCGTATCGAGTTAATGCAAAATGCCCTCACGCAAATTAAAGCGCAGGCCGACAATATTTCGCAAGCAATCGCGACAAACGTCCAGGAAGGCGACTATCCGGATCTTGGGGTTCTGCAATCTCTTGCGACAAATATCTACAACTTCATTATCGATACGATGAACGAAACCGACGGCGAACGATTTTTGTTCGGCGGCAGCGATACGACGGAGCCGCCTATAAATGATACCGGCCTGTTCCAAAGCGCGCTTGGAGAATTCGTGCCGGATTCCAGCGATCTTACAAACCCTCCTCTTGTCGCATCCGGCATGATCGGAGACTGGGGCGACGGGACAATAACGACAGATCAGTTTATTGCCGCTTACAGGGCGTCCAGTGATACCGTTCTTGGATTTTCGAACGCGCTGACCACAAATACGGCGGGTAAAACGCTGGTCCGCGTTAACGACGCTTCGGAATTCGATTACACGACACTGGCAAACCAGACATCGATGAAAGAGATAGTTCGTGTCCTGGGCGTTTTAAAAGCTTTACCCCCCGTCGAGTACGCGCCGGGCGCACTAAACGACCCCACGGCGACAACGCTTGCCACGGATATAGCGCCATTTCCTCCGGCCGAAAAACAAGAGAGCTTCTATAAAGTATTGAACGACCTTGGCGCCCTTTTGAACGAGGCGATTGACGGGCTGACCGACGAGAGTTTTAAGCTTTCGCAGGTGCAGGCGCAGATCACCATTGTCAAAAACGCGCATGTCGACCAGATCAATTCCTATAGAGACATTATCGGTGAGGTCGAAGATGCGGATCTTACGGAATCGTCCGCAAAAATTGCGCAGCTTCAGGTGCAGATGCAGGCATCGTTTCAGGTAACTGCGCTTGTATCACAGTTAACCCTTTCCAACTTCCTAGGTAATTAAAATCAGGAGCTTGCGCTCTGTATGGTGACCTGGCCGTTTTGAATAATGGCCTTCATGCCGGCGGGCGCCAACATTTCATCCAATACTTGATTCCATGGCTTTCCACCTTGCCATGACACACTCGCACCAGCATTGATGTTCTGCCCAAAGGCATAGTTGTAATCCGGTGGTATAACCTGACTTAGCGCCAGCGCGAGTGGCAGATCCCGTCCAAATCCTACCACTTCGGCGTAACCGCCTGCGTTTTGAGGCGCTGCAGGAGGAGTGTACGCCGCGGGGACAGGCGCTGGCGCCGGCGGCACGGAAGGCGAGTGTCTTTCACCGAATATCGGCGCCGGTTCAGGCATCAATGCACGTTCCAACGACTGGATGGGAGCGCCCTCGCCGCCTGGAATGGGCGTGATATTCGGGCTGATGGAAAAAGTGGCCGGAGCCGGCGGACGCGGCACAACCGGCGCACGGTCTAAATATTGAGCCTGCGGATTGTTATCATAGCGCGCGGAGATGCGGGCGCGGTCTGTCTGGCCGCTTTGGCCGGGAACAGCCACCGGGCGAAGCATGCCTGTCTGCTCCATCATCGCCTGTTCGACCGAAAGCGCGCCCATATTGCCGCCCTGGGACGTCTGTGGAGGATTGTTCTGCAGCGGATAAGGGTTGATGACAAGACCGCCGCCTGCAGCCGGTGCGGGTATCGCGGTAACGGGCTGCATGTTGTTTGTCGCCTCTAGAAGCGCCTGGGAGTTGATAGGTTCGTTGGCGGCCGGCGTGATCGCCACGGGCCGCTGCCTGTGAATATAAACTTCCTGCGCCGGGCTTACGGGGTTGGAAAGAATGCGGTCGCTGGCTGCGGGGGGAGAAGGCATCAGCGGTTCTGCGCTAACCGGCACCGACGGAACGATGGGCATGGGCGCCTCTGCTTGGGGAAACGGAACAGGGATCGGCGTTGTCACTGGCGCAGGGTTCGAAGCCGTGGGCGTAGAAAATTCAAATCCTGCGAAAGACGGCGTGCCGTACAGCATCATGCCTGCACATAAAAGAACGCCAAATCCTTGTTTACGAACGATTGTAATCATGCCCTTTTCGCCTTCCGGTTCTTTCTCTTTGCTGTAAGGCAAGAAAATAGAGAAAACCGCCTCAAATGGCAAGCCGCCACAGGCCGCGCATCATCCGAAATCGATCATGCGCTTGCGATTCATGGGAAGCCATCCGTAACGCCGTTGCCCCAGGAACCAGGTGCGGAAGGTGCGAAGCGCGGCATCGAACGTCAGGCCGCGGCGCTCCAGCATATAAAAAATGATGGTAAACACGATCGCCAGGATGACCGTCGAAACACGAAAATGAAAAAGGAGAATGAACCACGGAATGGCGCAGCGGGCGTCAAAGGCGAAAAAGCGCACCGGGCGCATGGAGTTTCTCCAGTGCCAGTTGGCGCGTTCTTCTTCCGTATCTTCGCGTTGACCCATTAATCGCCTCCGCCGGCCCCTGTACTGGATGATAGCGTAATATAGGTCCGGCGATCAATTAACCCCGCGTCAAACGCGCTGGCCGCCGATTTCGCCATAGTTTGCCCATAGGCCGGAATCATGCGCTGGATTTCGCTGGGCCACTCCCTGAAATCGATGGCAAGCAGCTTGTCCCGGACCTCGTCCGTAAAACGCATCCATTCACGAATGCCCATTCGCCCCCCGGTCGTCTTGGGCGCAAGCGTTTGCGTTACGATCAGGCGTATCGTTTCCATCAACGCGTAGGCGCGCTCTGAGCGTTCGGCAGGTTCGAAGCTCGCGACCATACGCTGGATCGTGGCGGCAACGCCTGTTGTGTGCGTGGTGGTGAAGACAAGGTGGCCTGTCTGCGCGGCCTCAATGGCGGACGAGATCGTTTCCCGGTCCCGCGCTTCCCCTACCAGAATGATATTGGGCTTGCGGCGCAAGGCATTCCGAACGCCACGCGCAAAATCAGGCAAATGCCGCGGGATTTCGGTTTGCGAAATTAAAGAGCGCGGCGATTTAATGGCATCATACACATATTCGATCGGCGCTTCATAGCAGACGACCTTGCCGCAGCCGCGCTTGCGCTCCATGAGCATCCTGATCCCAGCGGCCAGAAGCGTCGTCTTTCCGGAACCCGTCGGCCCCGTGATAATGACCATGCCCTGACGCGGAGCCCAGGAATTGATTATATCCTGCTCCACATTCAGATCGGCCATTCTGGGAGGTTCGTTGGGCAGCACACGCATAGTGATGGATGCAGAATCCCGGCCCCGTGACAGAACAGGGGTTATGTTAACGCGAAAGCGAATGCGCGTATAACGATCGGGTCTTATTTCATAGGATAAATCCAGGTCGGTCCCGCTGGCCAGGCGCGCGCCCGCTTCCGGGCCGTATATTTTGGTGAGAAACACGTTCATGTCCGCCGCGTCTATGGGGCGATACGTGCCGGGATACAGCGTGCCGTATATTTCATTATAAACGGGGCGGTCTGTCTGAATCGTTATGTCCGAAGAATTTTTCTTCACGCACCACAAAAGAAACGAATCGATCAAATCATCCGTAAAGCGCGAAGGTTCTTCCGCCCATGTTTCAGCAATATTGTCTTTCGATTTGAGAAGACTTACCGGTTTGCGGGTTGCCATTCCTGAGATCCGCTTTTGAGTTGCGGCACAGTGATGGATACGGCGCGATCGCCCACCCTCATTTCATTGCCACCGCCCGTTACGCCGCGATCAACCTGCAACGCGTAAGGCGGGGAAACCATGCCTTGTGTTAACAGTGTGCGGTAGCGCACCATCCCCTGATAATCGGATGTCAATTTTTCGAGATCCGCCTGGAAAATTTCATCTGCCTGCTCAACGCCCGCATCCCAGCCTTCGTCGAACCACTTATCCCAGTTTGCCTGTTCTTCCTTGTTTTCGGGCAGAAGGAGATCCGGCGGCGGCTGGACCGTGCCCCACTGCCGTTCGAGATACGCACGCCACGTGCGCGGCGCGGAAACGATGCGGGCGTTTCGCCCAATGTTGTAAACACGATCTGCGACCGCTGCTTCCAGGCCGCCCTTCTGGATCATCATCGCATCGATGGATTCGGCGATAATCGGCGGCTCGATCAAAAGACCGGATGGCGCGGGGATCAGGAGCTGGCGAAAATCGAACACCTTGTCCATGTAACGCGCGCGCGTTTCCATTTCCTGCCGGATATGATAGGTGCGGAAATTAAGCCCGCCGCGTGCGCCGTAAGACAAGGCGGCTTCACGCTGCGCATCCCTTCTGATATCGACCGGCATCGCCGATTTTTCGATGGCGGTCTTTTTCTCTTTTTTAATTGCGCGCAGCTCTTCCTTGGAAGGCGGCGGCGGTGTGCCGTCCACGCTATCGACAGTCGCGGCGCCTGCCAGCGAGGGCAGAAAAGAAAGACAGGCTATAAGGGTCAAAAGGCCGATGCGAAGACGCATGGGCTTATCCTCCCACGCCGGTCACCGGCGCATAATGGAGCTCAATGATTTTCCGCTCTGAATCAACTTTGACATCAGCGCGAACCCCCAGCTGAAGACCGACATCCCGCAGAACTTCGATCACGGGCTCATTCTGTACATCTATATTCACGACCAGCGCGACTGGTGGCGGATTGCCAAGCGTCACATAGTTATAGCTTGCGCGATCTGCGAGCTTGCGCAAAATCTGTTCCGGTGGCCCCACCCACGTTACCGTAATGGCCCGCGCCAATTCTTCCGGTGCGTTATGTATCGGCTGCACCCCTACGCCCGGTGCTTTGTTCTGTTCGATGGCCGCCAGCGTTTGTAGCGAGTTGGAGGCTCTATCCGCCGCTTCCGCCAGCATCAGCGATACTTTGTCTGGAGACGTCACAACTTGCGCGTTGCGCTCCGGCAGGGCGCAGGATGACAGCGCCAGCAGCGCGCAGAAAGCCGTAGCCGCGAAAAAGGAAGTCCGTTTGTTTTTTACGGTATGTATCATGAAGGTTTTCGAATCGGTTCTTTGCACAGTTAATACCTTAGCCCCTCGTCAAGAACGGGACAAGACAATCAATAAAGTAATCCAGCACCTTAAATCAAGTTTAGCGGGTATTGCTGTCCCGAAGCAAACCCTTCGACCGCATCGCGGCAACCACCTTTCCCTTATAGGGCGTCCCGTATTGCGGGGTTCTTGAATGGTAATGGGCGATGGCCTGCGCCAGGGAGCCCGTTTCATTCATATGGGTTCTTAAAATCCAGGCCGATACGCCCATATTCGTGCACGGGTCGTCCTTCACCCAGCGGTAGGCCGTCTCTTCCCGAACGCCCCATTTTTCAGCCAGCAGGGGGATCCATAAGGTGTTGATCTGCATAGGTCCAAGGTCGTATGTACCGTTGTCATTCGGTCCGACGGCCTGCCCTATGGCCCCGCCTTCGACCTGATGAATACCGACCAGCACAGCGGGCGGCACAGAGTAGGTCTGTGCGGCTAACATAAGGCATGCGGCAAGGATCTTAGTCATATCAAATTATACGCATCGAAAAGGTTAAGATTTATTTTAGCGCGGTAAGCGCGGTGATTGCAAACGATAGCAGATTTGCCTCAGGATGAAAACTCCGCAGGTTCTTACTTCTTTTTGAAAAACGACATGGGGTTGCCGCCCGCGGCGCCGGCTGGCGGAGCGGCAGGAGGCGGTGGCGGGGGTGCTTCCGTCGGCGTGGCCGCCACATCGGGCTTAACGCCGCCGCCGGACGATCCGGCGGCTGTGGCAAGAGGCGTTCCGCCCATGGAACCAAGCAGCACTTCAAGCATCGCCTGCTGTCTGTCAAAAGACTGCCAGACCGGGTCGAGAGATGCGGCCCCGCTGTCGCCTGCGGCGCGAAGACGTTTCGTTTCAGCGCGGTGCGCGGCGGCATAGATTTGGGCCAGCGCCTGCAGCACCACGAGTTCGCTCATAGCATTTCCTGCACCGATACCGGATTGTAGCGCCTTGGCCTTTGCGCCCAGTCTTTCAGACACGTCCTGTATCAGACGCGTTTCGGCCTGGCCGTAAGAAAATTCTGAAATGGCGGCGATGACGGGCAGCAGTGCGTGAATTGTATAAAGGTTCGTCTGCACAGGATCGAAGAAGGGCGGCGTTTCATCCAGCGTTTGCAGTCTTTGCGCATGCTCGGCGGCAGGCGCAAAATTGTCGGCAAAGACGATGACGGATTCCAAAGCCTTTGTGATACGGCGCTCTTCCGCTTCGCCAGGCACGCGGCCATTCTGCTTGTACATATCGGCTATTAAACCCCCGGCAAGCGTTGCCAGAGAAACGCGGATCGCGTCCGCATCGCCATCGTCGGGCTTGAGATTCATGGTTTGGGAAAGCGCAATGCTGATTTTTACGCTTTCAGAAAGCATGGACGCCATGGCCTGCGCGTCTTTTTGCCCTGCGTCATCCCCCGTGGCATGCGTGCTGATCGCCTGCATTAAAGGGGCGCCCAGTTTTTGTAAAAGCTGCAGAAGAAATTGCGTGCGGAAATCCATGGCCATTGAAACGTGCAGTGATCCTAAACTCGTAAACTCTAACCCAGTAATTATTAAGGGTCAGTTTACCGTGACTTTCCCGTAAACCCAAGTATTAAAATGAAAAAAGCCGGTTTTCTGCGGGTTTTACCTCGCCGGGGACGCCCCCGCCGCGCCGGTTGCCGGCAGATCGGCTATCAAAGCCGCCAAATCTTTTGCCCGGCCCCGCAAGATCTTCACCTCACCCGACCCTGCCCTGTATATGGTCAGCGGCGTAACATTGAATTTCCAGGCCTGCATAAGGGCCATGTTTTTTTGCACGGCCTGCGTCGAAACATCGCTTTTGGCCGGCAGCGCCTCTTTGTCGCCATCCAGATATTTCATGTAGCGGTCGACGGCGTCCGGGGAGGCCAGCAAAAAGGAAGCCTGCGCCAGGGAACCTTCCTGGAACCCGACCGGAACCAAACGCACCTGCAGCACGCCTTTTTCAAGGGATTTCGCCTTTCGAATGTCATTCACGAAATCATGGCAATGCGGACAGTTGGGATCGACAAAAATATAAACAACCGGAGCCTTGTCGTTACCCAGCTTGATCCAGTTGCTGTTCTCCACTTCCGAGAACATGCGCTCTGACGGGGATTTCGCCTTCATGGTGCTGACGATGCTTTCGGGGGCTTCCGGCGTCTTTTCGGCCTCGGCCTGATCCGCGGCCAAAAGATCGAGCACGTCGCCGCCCTGCGCCTGCAGTTCCTTCACCTGTTCGATAGTGATCGGACGTCCGTCGTTGCCGAACATCAGGCCGGTCACAAAGGCTTTCTTGTCGGCGGTTACGTAGTAATACTGCTCTTGCCCCTGATAGATGGCGATCCATCCGTCGAGACCATGTTCCGAACCCAGGTAGCGGATCTGCGCGCCGCGGTCGACGAGAGCCTGAAGCGCTTCCGGCACGTCCGGCATGGCACCCTTATTTTTGGTTTGCGCCAGCGCCGGCAGACAAAAAACCATCAGAAGGCAGAAAATAGGGAAAAAGCGCATCGGGGATATATCCTTGCAAGGGTAGGTTGCCATCAATCTATCGTAAGGCAGAAGCGGTTCAAAGATCAAAATTTACAAAAACAGCGCCAAAACGCCCGTGTATCCATAAAGACGATTGTTGGAAATTTCCCCATTGGCATAAAAACCCGTAATCGGTATGTCCCCCAGGATTTCCCGCAAGAGCGCCATTTCACCGCCCGCGATTTTATTCTGACCGAACGCAACATTGGCGCGCGCGACACAAGTGATATACAGAGCCGCCTTCGGCGCGAAATGCCCCGTTTCATGCATGATGCGTTTTTGCAGCAGTACCAGCGTGTGCGACAGGTCGCTCCTCACCGTTTCATCGTCGCGGTGAACGAACATGATCTTTTGTCCGTCTTCAACATGTTCCGCCACCGCCATCATGCCGGTATCAGGATCTATTGCCATGATATTGCGCACCATGAAATCTTTCTGATCCGTTCCCGCGACCGGAAAAGCGATATGCGCATCCCCCTCCAGAATATTCAGAAGGCTCTGCGGCATGTTGCGCCCTTCTTCCAGCAACACCTTGTCTGCGTTTTCGCCCAGTCTTTGCCTTGCCATCGCCTGCATGTCTTCTGCAAAAACTTCGAAGGGCACGCGGCCGTCCAGATAGCCGATCACGTGATCGTCCGCTTTGGATATTTCATGAAGCGGTCCCATGGGAACGCATCCTTGCGACAGGCAGGTGGCCACGGCAACTTCTTGCGAAAATATAAATCCGCTTATGCCGCCCGCCGTGACTTCGGTCGATATGATCGCGCTTTCCTTCCGGGAAGAGGCAAGACCGCCCACCATGAAACCGCCTACGAGTGCTTCAATTTCTTCGAGCGCCTGGGCGGGGTGCGCGTCGGCAAAGGGATCGGCGTGGACAACGACCAGCATCGGATCGTGATTGTTCAGCCACGGCTCCATATGCTGATGCAGTTTTTTGAAATTCGGGCCTTGCGCCTTAAAGGCGCGCACATCGTCTTCATCCACTTTCCCCACCATAACGCTGATAGCGGGAACATCCACATACTCGCGGCCATTGGCGCACACGCCAAGCGCGGCGCACCCGCTCCACATTTCAATGCCGGTAACGGACTTAAACAGCGTCAGGATACTGGACGCGTCGTCAGCCAGAGCGTCTGTCAGATACAAAAAACCGATATTCGGCTTAAATCCGTCTGTGCGAACAGATTCCAAGTCTTCCAGTACTTTCTTGCTGATATCCCGCCAGTTTTCTCCTGTGGCGGCCGTGCTGACAAAACGGGTGGAGGCGGTTGCGGTCATGACAAACAGTATAGGCCTTAATCGCCGCCCTTCAATCCACTATTGCACCCCTCTTTTTTTTGCTAGGATGCGTTCCATATTATTTAAAAAAGGGCCCTTAAAATGGAATTTTTAATTGTTTTTGTCGTTGCCGCCGTCATCGTTCTTTATGCAATAGGGCTGTACAACCGGCTCGTATTCCTTCGCCAGAACCGCCAGAACGCTTTTTCCGATATTGATGTGCAGTTAAAACAACGCTTCGATCTGGTTCCGCAGCTCGTTGAAAGCGTAAAAGGCTACGCAAGTCACGAAAAATCTGTTTTGGAAAATGTAACCGCGGCCCGCGCCGGGATTCAAAAAACGGCGGGCGCCAGCGACGATCGCCTGAAAGCGGAACAGGCGCTGGGCGGCGCCTTGGTGGGGTTGTTCGCCGTTGCCGAAAATTATCCGGCCCTGAAGGCCGATCAGAATTTCCAGCAGCTGATGGCGGAGCTTTCCGACATCGAAAACAAGATCGCGGCGGCCCGTCGTTTCTTTAACAACGCGACCTCTGAATTGAACACGATGGTGCAGCAATTTCCGGCCAGCATCATTGCGAACATGTATAAATTCCATACGGAGAACTTCTACGAAGACGCCTCGGTGGACCGCGCAACATTGGAAAAGGCGCCGGCGGTGAAATTCTAAAATGACGGGCGGCTACCAGATACCGAAGGTCGGGCTTCACCAATCCATCTGGAGCAATAATTTTAAGTCCATCCTGCTTCTGGCGGCCTATCCGTTCATCCTATCGGCGGTAATTTTTTGCATTACCGCAGCATTGGTGCATTTTTCACAATCTGGCAACGCAGGAATCGACACAACGATCGATCAGGCGCTTCGGATAACCATTCAGTACTGGCCTATCATACTGACCGTGGTCGGCCTATGGTTTGTGGTAGCATATTTTTTTCAAGGATTAATGATCCGCGCCATGTCGCATTCGCATGCCGTGACGCGCATGGAAGAGCCGGAGCTTTACAACCTTGTTGAAAATATGTGTATCGCGAAGGGCCTGCGCATGCCGCGCATCGAAATCATCGAAACCCATGCGCGCAACGCCTTCGCCAGCGGCATAAACCAGCAGACCTACTGCATCACCGTTACCCGCGGATTGATGCAGTCTCTATCAAGGGATGAACTCGAAGCCGTGCTGGCGCATGAACTTACGCATATTCTCAACCGGGACGTGCGGCTGATGATGGTGTGCGTGGTTTTCACAGGCATGCTCGGCATAGCGACGCAGGTTTTATGGAGCAACATTCGTTACTCTTTATGGGTTCCCCGCAGTCGCGATCGTACTAACGGCGGGGGCGGGTTTGTCCTTATGATGATTATCGGGGCTATTTTATGGATTGGCTATATCGCGACGCTTCTTGCCCGCTTTGCCATTTCACGGAAGAGGGAATTCATGGCAGACGCAGGCGCCGTTGAAATCACCAAAAATCCAGACGCCATGATGCGCGCTCTGATCCGCATTTCAGGGGCGGCCGATATCCCAAAAGTTCCGGGCGACGTCAAGGCCATGTGCTTTGAAAATGCGATGCCGTTTCTGGGCATATTCGTAACCCACCCGCCCATCGAAGATCGCATACGGGCGATCGCCGGCTACTCCGGCCTTCCCGTTCCGGATCTTGCCCCCAAAATCCGCGCGGGCGACGATGAGGTTTTTGCCCGGCCCAATGACGCTTCCCGCGAAAACTGGACGACGCGTCAAAGGTTTAAAGACCGCCGCTCGGAAAATCCGTGGAAGTGACGTCCGATTTTTTCCGGTTTTCCTTTGAAATCGGGTAAGATGGATTTATATGTATTCGTGTACAAAAAATTCGTTTCAACCCATGGAGAACACAAACGATGCAACCTGACAATTTCGGCTATCAACAAGCTACGGTCTCGCGCAGCGGCGCAAGCATAGACGCTGGGCTGAAAGCCCATATGCAGCGTGTTTATAACCGTATGACGCTTGGCGTATTTATCACTGGCGTAACAGCATGGCTCGTTTCGCAAAGCCCGGCTTTGATGCAGTTCTTTCTGGGCGGCCCGCAAATGTTCATCGTCATGTTCGCGCCTGTCGCCGTAGTGGCGTTCGGGTTTAATCCTGCGCGCATGAGCAATGGCCAGCTGCTGACATCTTTCAGCCTGCTGTCGGTTCTTTACGGCATCAGCTTTTCCGTTATCTTCATGGTCTTTACGAAAGAAAGCATCGCGCAAGCCTTCTTTATGACGACCGCGCTTTTCGCCGGCCTTAGCATTTTCGGCTACACGACGAAAAAGGATTTAGGCCCCATGGGCACATTCCTCGTGATGTCGATTATGAGTCTCTTCATCATTTCCGTCGGGACCGCGATTGCGGGCGCGATGGGCGTGAATATTTCGATGATGCAGACAATTATTTCCGGCGTCAGCCTGCTGCTCTTCTCCGGCCTAACCGCGTATGAAACGCAGCAGACGAAGGAAATGTATCACCCTTCCTATGGCGAGGACGCCAATTCCCGCATGGCCTGGTCGGCGGCGCTGAATCTTTACATCAGCTTTATCGCCCTGTTCCAGTCCATCCTGCGCCTGGTCGGCAATCGCAACTAGACTGTTGCAGCGCACAACCAAAGATTATCTTTTCTTATATTATGAAGCCCTGAGAAACAAATATTCTCAGGGCTTTAACCTTTTGGATATACATTTGTATTAAATTTGAAATATTGGGTGCAACAACAAAAATAAAATCATAAGTTGTATTCCATGAAACAGGGACTAAAGGGTGAGGCCAACAACTATGGATAATAAAAATATCCTTCTTGTTGACGATACAAAGACGCTGGCGGAAATGTACGCCCACGCGCTTTCTTTAAAGGGCTATCAGGTCACCATCGCGCATTCCGGGGCAGAACTTTTCAGCATTCTTGAAAACGATGCGTTCGCGCCTGATTTGCTTGTGCTCGATGTCAGGTTGCCCGATATGAGCGGTCTCGAAGCGCTTTCCAGGCTGCGCGCCATCGGCTTTAACGCGCCGGTCATCGTTATCACAGGGCACGGGTCCGTTCATATGGCGGTAGAGGCCATGCGGCTCGGCGCCGCCGACTTCCTTGTCAAACCTTTTCCGATTGAAAAACTATCCGAAAGCGCTGGACGCGCATTGGAATCGGCGGGGCTGGCCACCAAGGGCGAGCTCAACGAAACCGAAGAGCAGATGAAAGAGGCCGAGCCTGTGACGGCTACGGCCAAAAGGCCGCAATCCGTCCGCACGGGATTCGGCGGATTTATCGGCATATCCCTGCCGATGCAACTGGTCTACGACATCATAGAAAACGCCGCAAAATCCAACGCCACTGTTTTTATCACGGGGGAATCCGGCACGGGCAAGGAAGTCTGCGCAGAGGCCATCCACCGTTATTCCCGCCGCGCGGGAGAGCCTTTCATCGCCATTAACTGCGCCGCCATACCACGAGAACTTTTGGAATCCGAACTCTTCGGTCATGTAAAAGGGGCTTTTACCGGCGCGGTATCGGACCGCGACGGGGCCGTAGCACAGGCGAACGGCGGAACGTTGTTCCTGGACGAAATCGCGGAAATGGCGCCTGAGATGCAAACGAAACTGCTGCGCTTTTTGCAAAACCTGACCTACCGCAAAGTAGGCGGCAGCCGCGATGAAAAAGCGAATGTGCGCATTATTTGCGCCACAAACAAAGACCCGCTGGAAGAAATAAAGAACGGCTATTTGCGGCAGGACCTGTATTACAGGCTGCACGTCATTCCCATCCACATGCCGCCGCTGCGGCAAAGAAAGAACGATGTCATCGACCTTTCCGACCACTTCTTGCGCCAGTACGCAAAAGAGGAGGGGAAATCTTTTCGCGAATTTTCACCAGAAGCAGAGCAGGTTTTGATGGCCTTCCCCTGGCCCGGGAATGTGCGGCAGCTGCAGAACGTGGTGCGGGGCATAACCGTGTTGCATGACGGCCCGGCGGTGACTTTATCCATGCTTCCCCCCATGTTGCTGCAAAACAATGCGGAAGCCCGCGCTTTTCGGACAGGTCTCTTGTATCCGGCGGCGGGCGCTGATACCGGCGGCGACATCAGCCCTCTTTGGAAGGTGGAGCGCACGGCCATCGAAAACGCCATCGCCCTGTGCGAAGGCAATATCCCAAAGGCGGCCGCACTGCTCGAAATATCGCCGTCCACGATCTATCGGAAGAAAATGATGTGGGAGAAGCACAACGGCGGGGGGCTTGAATCCGCGCAGTATATGTAGCATCGCATCCGCTTGACCATCCACGCCAGCGCCCCTAAACTTCTCCCACAGCAAAAAGGAGAAGTCATGATCAAGGAATTTAAAGAATTTATTGCGCGCGGCAGTGTGATTGACCTTGCCGTCGGGATCATCATGGGGACGGCCTTTACCGCTGTCGTCAACTCCGCCGTCGGAGATCTTGTCATGCCGGTTATCGGTGCGATCATGGCGGGCGTAGATTTCTCGGATTACTTCGTTTCCCTGAACGGAGAGCATTACGCCACGCTCAAGGCCGCGAAAGACGCTGGCGCGCCCGTGATTTCCTACGGGCAGTTTTTCAACGTCGTGATCAATTTCATGATCGTTTCGTTTGTGGTGTTCATTCTGGTCAAGAACGTCAACCGCCTGCGCAAACAGGTTGAAAAGGCCCCGGACGGACCGGTTGAGCCGCCTGCGGATATCGCACTGCTGACGGAAATTCGCGACCTGCTGAAAAATCGCTAGGCCGGCAGAGGGCGGGCCGGTTTTTTTGCTTGATAATGGGGTCGGACTTCCCTATTTTCCCGCCTTACCAGATTACATTTCCTCGGGTGGGGGTATAGCTCAGCTGGGAGAGCGCTTGCATGGCATGCAAGAGGTCGGCGGTTCGATCCCGCTTACCTCCACCAATTAATCACCCAACAGCATTTATAAAAGCCGTTCCTTAAAAATGCGTGGGAGGATTACCCATTTTCCTTTTGAAATCAGCAAATTCCGCCTAAACTGACAGGCGTTACACCATATAGCTTTTCGGGAAAACTAACCGCCATGCAAAAATCTATTGTTTATTTGTCTCTTATTATGTTAATAGCAGTCCTGGCTGGCTGTTCCAACACCGCCAACGGCGCCGGCAAAGACGTAGAAAATATGGGCCGTTGGGTGCAAGACACGTTTTAGAAGATTAAAGGAGAAGTCATATGCTTCGTTTTATTTTCGTATGCATGGGCGTGGTTGTCCTGTCGTTCCTGTCGATTGCCTTTCAGTCCGTCACGGACGGCATTACAAGCGCGCAAAACGACATTGCGTCCCGCAATTCCGTTGAAGAGCAGCAGACCGTAGCCGTTATCGAAGAGCCCGAGCTGACGGCCGAGGAGCTGAACAATGTTGTTCCCGCCGCAGGCGTGGAGATAGGCCCGGATAATTTCGGCGGCGCGGGTTTCAGGAATGTCGCGCCAAAAGCATTGGCGGATGACGCGGCGATGCCCCCTGTCGCCATGCCCCAGGCCGCGACAGACAGCCTGAATTAGAATTTCTTGCTGAGATTGAAATAAACTTTGGGATCTTTGTCGTTTTCTGTCTGCACTTCGCGTGTCAGCGGAACCGCTATGGCAAGGCCCGCATTCACTTCGTAGGGCAGGTCGAGTTTCACGCCGACGCCCGTCGATGCAAGAGAATCCCTTTTCTGGCTGCCGGTCGTCGCATCTTCGTTCCATACGCGGCCCACATCATAAAATCCATACAGCTGATAGCTGTCGACATAGGAAGGATTTATTTTATAAGGATCGTTCCACTGCAATTCCACGCGACCGGAAATTCCATGGTCGCCCACGATTTCGGACGGATCGTATCCGCGTCCGTTCGTTATGCCGCCGACACCGAATTCTTCGGACGCCAGCAGGGCGTTGCTGGCGATCTGCCCGTTGCCGGAAAGCAGAAGATTTACGCCGGTCGTGATGCGTTGCAGACGCTGTATCTGTCCTTCGAACTTCGTGAATTGCGGATCAGCGGCATCGCGCGTCATATGCGCGCTGCCTTCTTCGCTTGCGCCGAAAATGCCTAGGCCCTTGGAAACTTCGCCATCAAACGTATTGGCCGCGGCGCCCAGCAGCGTGTCCATAAATTCATAGCGCAGCCCTGTGCGCAGAACGCTTAGGCGGTCACGCCTTGTTTCTTCGACATTGTTGGAGCTGCGCACACGCCGCCAATCGAAATTAACGCGCGCCGTCAGATTTTCCGCGCGTGTCCGGATGAAAGGATGGGTCATGCCAACGTTCAAAAGATAAGAGCGACCCTTAACGTCGAACTGCGCAAGGTTCCAGCCGGGGTCCGTATCCGTTGCGCTTGCGCTAAAATGGATTTTGGTCCCCATATTCCCAAGCGGTTGTTCGTATGTCAGCGCGCCATAGGCGAGCTCGTACCAGCTCTGCGGCGCAAGCGCGATCTGCGCGGAAATCGCTTCATTCAGTCCAAGCAGGGAATTCATCGTTGCCCCTGCGCCGTATTGCGTGGGCCCCAGGTAACGGCTCCCGAAATTATCAACATTCAAAATGGCATCGACGGGGCTATAATCCAGAACAATCAAAAGATCGGCAGCGCCAGGCGTCTTTGGCGACGGGCTTAAAACGCTCTTCGCGCTGAGGCCCGGAAGATCGCCGATAATCAGAAGCTCGCGTTCCAGCGACCGTATGTTCAGCGGACCCGCGCCGGCGCCAATGCGCGCCGCATAAGATTCGATCATTGCCGTGTTGACCGGCATGTCCGGATTTGTTTTTTCAATCTTAACCTGATCGATATAGCCTTCGACCACGCGAAGGGTTGCCGTTCCGCCTTCTATTTCCTGTGGGGGCACGACAACTTGCGTGAGTATATAACCATCGTTTCTGTACTTGCCTGTTACCTTAACCGCTATTCGGTATAGATCGGCCAGCGTAA
>CAUJHN010000165.1 GCA_963204825.1 Pseudomonadota bacterium | reverse complement strand
TTGCCGGCGGCTATAAAAAGATAGTCGATGACAGGGCGGATGTTGTTATCGGGGTTAGCACGTACGACATACACCCATACAAGGCACTGGAAAAATCAGCCAACGGATACCTCCAGCCCGTTTACCCGGAATGGTGTCCGAAGCAATCGCAGACCTTTCCCCATTATGTGGCGAGCAACGGCACGTTTTATTTTCATAGGACCGCCTATTTTCTGAATCATCCGACTTATTATCCAGAAAAGCTCGGCGGCTATGAAATTCCCGCCGAAAGAGCCGTTGATGTGGACACGCCGGAAGATTACAAATTGCTGAATTTTATGATGGAATATAAACGCAACAAACAGTAGTATCCGCCTTAAGAATATGACAAAAGGAGATTCCAAGATGGCCCAGGCCGATTATAAGACACCGCAGGAAGAATTCTGGGCAGGCGATTTTGGGGACGAATATATCGGCCGCAACACGCTCGAAGATATGGCGCCGGCGCGCCTTGCTCTCTTTTCCAAGATTTTCGACCGCACCAAAAATGTTAACAGCGTGATGGAATTCGGCGCGAATATCGGTGTAAATCTTCATGCCATCCATCAGCTCTTGCCGAAAGCCGAAATCAAGGCCGTTGAAATCAACAAAAAGGCTACAGAAACACTGAAATCCTACCCATGGATGACAAAGGCCATCAACGGATCATTCACAAGCCAGGATTTTTCCAACGAAGCGGATTTTACCTTCACCTCCGGCGTTCTGATACACATCAATCCGGACATGCTGCCGAAAGCTTACGAGAACCTCTACAAGGCCAGCCGCAAATACGTGATGGTATGTGAATATTATAACCCTGCGCCTGTGGCCATACCTTACCGCAATCACCAGGATCGCCTGTTCAAACGCGATTTTGCCGGTGAAATGCTGGAAACCTACAAAGATCTTGAATTGATTGATTATGGCTTTTGCTATCGCAGAGATCCCAACTACCCGATGGATGACCTAACCTGGTTCCTGATGAAGAAGAAAGACTGATACGATGCGTTTTTGTACCAATTGCGTTATGCCGGACACGAAGCCGGATCTAGCCTTCAATGAACAGGGCGTATGCACTGCCTGTCAGGCGTACATGGCCCGCAAAGAAGTAGATTGGGATAAGCGCTATAAGGAATTCCAGGAAATTCTTGGACGCTACAGAAGCAAAGACGGCTCCAACTGGGATTGCATCGTCCCGGTCAGCGGCGGAAAGGACAGCACCTACCAGGTTCTAAAGATGCTCCAAATGGGCATGAATCCGCTATGCGTTACATCAACGACATGCGATCTGTCAGACCTCGGCCGCCGCAACATAGAGAACATAAAAAGCCTGGGCGTCGATTATATTGAAGTCTCCCCAAACAAGCAGGTGCGGGCGAAACTGAATAAAATAGGCCTTTGCGATGTCGGCGATATCTCCTGGCCGGAGCACGTCGGCATTTTCACAATTCCGGTACGCGCGGCGGTTCAGTTCAACGTCCCGCTCATTATGTGGGGTGAGAACTCCCAAAACGAATATGGCGGCCCTGCTGCGGCGTCGCAGAACAACGTCCTGACGCGTCGCTGGCTGGAAGAATTCGGCGGACTTCTCGGGATGCGCGTAACCGACCTTATCGGGCAGGACGGAATCGAAGCCAAACATCTGATTACGTATCAATACCCGACAGACGAAGAACTGCAGCGCGTCGGCGTTACCGGCCTGTTCCTTGGCCATTACATTCCATGGGACGGATACAGCAACGCCCTGCTGGCTCAGGCCCATGGTTTTGAAACCTTCCACTCCACGGTTGAAGGATCGGTCGTAAATTACGAAAACCTCGACAATCATCAGACAGGAATTCACGACTACTTCAAATACCTCAAATTCGGCTTTGGCCGCGCCACGGACCTTGTCTGCATGCATATCCGCCGCGGCAGGATTACAAGGCAGGACGGCATTGAATTGATCCGCATGCACGATGGCGCGTATCCATGGACATGCCTGGACAAGCCGTTAAAGGACATCCTGGCCAAGATAGATATGACCGTTGAAGAATTCGACAAGGTTTGTGACCGGTTCACAAACCGCAAGATCTTTGAAATGGATGCCAACGGAAAATTCGTAAAAGATAAAAAGGGCAATCTCAAAATACTCTACCGCCCCTCCAACGACGACTATAAGAAGTGGACATCAAAGGCCGCATGAATGTTCTTGTGATCGATTACGGCATGGGAAATCTGCCTTCTGTCAAACGGGCGTTTGAAGAATGCGGTGCAGATGTACTTATCAGTGGCGATCAGGGTGACATATCGAAGGCATCCAAACTTGTATTGCCGGGCGTGGGGTCGTACGCGCAGGCAATGGACAACATTAAAAAATCCGGATGGTTCGATGCACTGCAAACCGCCGTGCGTGAAAAATCGATGCCGCTTCTAGGGATTTGCCTCGGCATGCAACTTCTTGCTGAAGAAGGGGAAGAGCACGGCCACTCGCAAGGGCTTGGGTTCATTTCCGGCAACATAAAAAAGATCCCGTCCAATGAAAACATCCGCGTTCCACATGTTGGATGGAATGAAATCACCGCGAAGAAAAGCGACCCGCTTTTAACGAGCATAGAAGACGGAACGGATTTTTACTTCGTTCACAGCTATTACTTTAACGCTGCCAATGAAAATGATGTTCTTGCCAGAACGCCATACGGCGCAGCGTTTCCTTCGATCGTCCGGCACGGTAATGTCTGGGGCACGCAGTTTCACCCGGAAAAAAGCAGCCTGCCGGGCTTTCAGTTGATCCGTAACTTTTTGTCGATCAGTCAAAATGCTTAAAACGCGCATCATCCCGACATTGCTTCTAAAAGATATCGGCCTTGTAAAGGGAATAGGCTTTGACAGCTGGCGCCGTGTCGGAACCGCGCTGCCGTCCGTCAAAGTGTATAACCGCCGACAGGTCGATGAGCTTATCGTCATGGATATAAGCGCCACATTATCCGGGCGCGGCCCCGACTTGAATGAAATCAGCAATTTTTCGTCAGAATGCTTTGTTCCCCTGACAGTTGGCGGCGGCGTGAGAAGCCTTCAGGACGCGCAAAATCTTCTGCGGGCAGGCGCGGACAAAGTGGCACTTAACTCTGCCTGTTATGAGAATCCGGAATTGGTTACGGAAATCGCCCAAAAATTCGGTACACAATGCGTTGTTGCAGGGATAGACGCCCGTAAAAATTCCGATGGAACATATACCTGCTATTCCCATTCCGGCACAAAATCGCAAAATATGGATCCCGCCGCCTGGGCCAAAAAAATGGAAGAATATGGCGCAGGCGAAATTCTGATTACGTCCATCGAACGCGACGGCACTATGGAAGGCTATGATCTGGACTTGATCCGCCTCGTTTCCAAGGCCGTTTCCATCCCCGTCATTGCGTCCGGAGGCGCAGGATCATACGAAGATATATATCAGGCGATTAAAACAGGCGGAGCGCAGGCAGCATCGGCTGCCAGCATATTCCACTTCACTCAGCAAACGCCGCTTGAAGCAAAGGAATATCTAGCCAAACGGGGAATACCCGTCACTCAGATGAAAAAATTTCAATCATCATTGGCGGCTTAATATCATGCCAAAAGCGCTTTTCAGATGCGATGCCTCAAAACAGATCGGAACGGGCCACGTCGTACGCTGCCTGACATTGGCCAACGAATTGAGAAAAAATGGCTGGACTTGCGCCTTTTCTGTTTCTGCAGAAACCCTGCAGGTGGTTCCCATGCTGTCGGATTCCGGTTTTGAAACCATGGAACCAGACTCGCAGGCTGATAAATATGACTTGGCGATTTTTGATCATTATTTTCTGGACGCCTCAAGCGAAGAAAAAATGCGCCTCCACGCAAATTACGTACTCGTTATAGACGATCTGGCGAACCGCCGTCATGACTGCGATATTCTTGTCGATCAAACTTATGGAAGATCACCATCTGATTACAAATCCCTGACCCCCGAACCTGCACACTTATTAACGGGAACGCAATATGCCTTGCTGCGTGATCAGTTTGCAAAGGCGCGGCCAGCCGCACTTGAAAGGCGCGCGAAAGAAAAAGGGGCAATCAGAAATCTATTCGTTCTTATAAGCGGCACAGACCCCGACAATGTAACACTCAAAGTTTTATCCGCCCTGGAATCGTTTGGCGGCCTTTCCGTAGATCTGGTTCTGGGCCACATTGCGGCTGAAAGAATGAACATTCAAAAACTTATCGCCGGAAGAAACATCAAATGGCACAGGGATGTCCGTGATATGGCTGGCATGATGTCCGCCGCCGACCTTGCGATCGGCGCAGGCGGCACAGCCTCATGGGAACGCTGCTGCCTTGGGCTACCGACGATAAATATTATCATTGCGGATAATCAGGAGCTTATCTCAAGGAATCTTGAAGAAGACGGAGCTATTTGCAATCTCGGCTGGCATACCGGTATTACGCCAGGTGATATAGCGGCCTGCGTGAATGACCTTATTCAAAACCCCGATAAGATCGTCGCCATGTCGGAAAAGGCCGCTACTATATGCGATGGGCTTGGGGCTGGGCGCGTTGTGGAAGAAATAAACAGGCTAGTGCTGTCATGAATACCGATGAATGGAACAGGCGTCCTCGTTCAATAAGCGTCGTCGTAGACAACGACAGCTGGATATTGCCCTATGCAGAAAAACTGGTTCAAAATATTAATAGTAATGGCGATAAGGCACGCCTTTGCAGAACCCACGAAGAAGTAGGAGAAGGGATAGCCGCTTTCTATCTCGGCTGCGTTAAAATCACCCCGCCCGATATATTAAAGCGTAATGCCTATAATCTGGTTGTCCATGAAAGCGATCTGCCGAAAGGCCGCGGCTTTGCGCCCATGTCCTGGCAAATTCTGGAAGGCGTAAACGATATCCCGATTGTCCTAATAGAAGCTGCGGCTGAGGCGGATGCAGGGCGTATCTATCTGCGCGATACAATAAAGCTGCAGGGTCACGAACTCGCGCATGTATGGCGTGATATGCAGGGAAGAAAAACCATAGAACTGTGCCTGGCTTTCCTTGATAACGCGGAACCTCCGGTCGGCAAAGAACAGCAAGGATCACCGACCGCATACAAACGCCGCACCGCCAAAGACAGCGAACTTGATCCTGCAAGATCTTTGGCCGATCAGATAAACCACCTGCGCATTTGTGACAATGAACGCTACCCGGCTTTCTTTCACCACATGGGGCATAAATATATTGTAAAAATCTTCAAGGAAGACGAGGACATATAATGACGGGAACCTATATCGTCGCCGCCATACATGACTGGAACCGGAAGGCCTTTGAAGAAAACAAGCCGACCCTTCCCGGCACATGGCACTTCGTTTCGGATAGATCTGCCCTGACCCTGGAAAGGGTGCAGGAAATAAAACCTGATTATATTTTCTTTCCTCACTGGTCATGGAAAGTGCCGCCGGAAATTCTGAACGCCGCGGAATGCGTCTGCTTTCACATGACGGACGTGCCTTACGGAAGAGGGGGAAGCCCTCTCCAGAACCTGATCGCAAGGGGGCATAAAGACACGAAACTGACCGCGCTCCGCATGGTCGAGGATATGGACGCAGGCCCTGTATATATGAAAAAAGATCTTTCGCTGGAAGGCAGGGCTGAGGAAATCTACGCCCGCGCCGGTCGGCTTTCCTACGACATGATGCGGCAGATCATAGCCGACAAAATGGTGCCCGTGGATCAGACAGGGGAGCCTACGGTTTTCCCAAGAAGAACCCCGGATATGGGCGAAATAAAGCCGGATATGGACATTTCCGCACTTTTTGACCATATCCGCATGCTGGACGCCCCCGGATACCCGCACGCATTCTTGAATTTTGGGTCCTATACGCTTACATTCACCCACGCAAAGAAGGCGGACGGGAACGAAGCCCTCGAAGCCAAAGTAACTATAAAAAGAACGCAGGACAAACCATGAAGGTTTTAGCCATCGTAGCCCACGCAGACGACGAAGCCCTGGGCGCAGGCGCCACGCTCGCCAAACACGCCGCCGCAGGCGACGAGGTCAGCGCCTTGTTCGTCGCTGATGGCGAAGGCGCGCGTGGGAACACGGATAATCTTACCAAACGTAAGAACAGCGCCCAGCAAGCAGCGAAAGCCTTGGGTGTTAAAAATTGCCACTTCCTCGATTTGCCCGACAACAGGCTGGATAGTCTACCGCTGCTCGATATCGTTCAAAAAATTGAACCATGCATAATGGATATAAAACCGGACGTCATTTATACCCATAACCCGCACGATCTGAACATCGATCACGAATATACGGCGCGCGCCGTCATGACGGCCTGCCGCCCCGTATTACCGTTTAAGATTTCATCCATCCTTGCTTTTGAAACTTTATCGAGCACGGAATGGTCGGCCCCGCATTCAGGTCATCCATTCAATCCTGACTATTTCGTTGATTGCACCGCCGCGTGGGATAAGAAAATGAAGGCGATAGATTGTTACAAAGACGAAATGCGCGCATTCCCGCACCCGCGTTCTCCGGAAGCGATTAACGCTCTTGGCATATACCGCGGAGCGCAAGCAGGCTTTCAAAAGGCGGAAGCCTTTAAAGTTTTAAGAATTCTGAACGCGTAATGTAAGGCAGGCAAAAAAAATGAAAGAAATGAAAATAGGAAAAAGAACGGTCGGTGGAAACAGCCCATGCTACATCATCGCCGAAGTATCCTGTAACCATGAAGGCAATTTTGAAGAGGCAAGAAAAATTATCGAAGCCTCCGCAAAGGCCGGCGCCGATGCCGTAAAGCTTCAAACATACCGCGCCGATACGATGACGCGTGACTTTGGGACAAAACCCAAAGGGACTATCTGGGAAAAGATAGATCTTTTCAAATTGTACGACAAAGCGCACACGCCGTGGGAATGGGACAAAGACCTGAAGAAAGTGGCCGAAGATAACGGCGTTGATTTCTTTTCTTCCCCTTTTGATGAAACAGCTGTTGATTACCTTGTTGATCTGGGCGTTGACGTTTTGAAACTTGCCAGCTTTGAAGTCGTAGACACCAAATTGATCGAACACATGGCAAAGACGGGACTTCCCGTCATCATGTCAAACGGCATGACGGACTTCCTGGAAATGCAGGAAGCGGTAAAGGTTTTCAGAGACAACAATGTAAAAGACCTCGCAATTCTACATTGCAACAGCGGTTACCCGGCCGCCTTCTCCGAGGCGAATTTAAATACGATCCCAGTCATCGGTGAAATTTTCGACGTTGTCACGGGCCTATCCGACCACACGCTTTTCGCGGACGAAGCCAATTATGCACAGCCTCTGGCCCATGTTACGCCGGTCGAAGCGCAGAAATTCGGCGCTAAAATCATCGAAGTGCATGTGATGATGGACCGCGCGCATGCAAGATCCCTGTTCGATAAGGGAGAAGGCGGGTTCGACTGGCCGTTCTCCCGCGAGCCGGCAGAACTCAAAAAGATGGTGGACATGATCCGCCACTATGAAAAGACAGGGGAAATCGTCTACGAAACCGAGGCAGAGAAGATAGCTGCTGCCAAAACACACGGCACTGTCTGCTTTGATCCGACGGAAAAAGAACTCAACAGCCGCGGCTTAAGACCCTCCTTATGGGTTGTTGAAGATATTAAGGCGGGACAGCCGTTCACCTTTGATGCGAAAGCCCGGACCGGAAACATTGATTCCATACGCCCCACGGGCGGGCTTCATGTCCGCTTTGCCGATATCGTCGCTGGTATGAAAGCAAGCCGCGACATCAAAAAGGGCGAGGCTTTGTCATGGGACATGGTCAGCATGGCCAAAAAAGGCTGAAGCATTAATGAACGTCCTCATCGTCGCCAGTAAATTTCCGCCCGAATATTCCGGGCCTGGCGTACGCATGCCACGTCTTTATAAAGAAATAGGGGACCGTATCGGCCTTAAAACGCTTTCGGTCCTCTGTAGCGGCATTGAATATGTGCAGAGCGAGGAATACATCCACGAAGGCATTCCCGTCAGACGGTGCGTGGCGTCCTATATAAGAAAACGCAAGTTCCCGTTTAATTTTTTAAATAAACAGTTGCTGGAACTTGCAGCCACCGTCGCCGAAAATATAAAGGGCGTTATCGCACTGGCAACGCGTCCGCGCCCTGACTATATTCACATTCTCGGCACATCGGGCCTGACCGCCGCAGCCCTTTTCTGGGCGCGCCTGAATAGCATTCCTGTTTTGCAGGAACTCGTCACGGCCAAAGCAACGCCGTGTCAGCGTTTTCTTCTTCTCGGTAAAGCCTGCCCCCCTCGCAAAAGCGTCATTATCACTATGCAGAACGAGGCAAAAAAACGCTGTGAGCAGGCAGGGTACGCAGAACAGATATGGCACCGGCCAAACCCTTTCAACGAAATGAACTTTCATCCGGTAACGCAGGAAGAAAAGTCGGCGTTGCGCCGCTCTATTTCCCAGTTTGCGGATAACGATATCGTTCTTTGCAGTGTTGCGAAAATCATCCCGCAGAAAAATCAGATCTTCCTCATCGATGTATTAAAAGAACTCGATGATAAATTTAAGCTCATAATAGCCGGCCCGGCCGTATCCGATGGTCCCTTATATGAAAGGGATAAGGCGTATATGGATGCCATGCGTTTAAAAATCAAAGAACATGGTCTTGAAAATCGCGTCCATATTCATACAGGCTATGTGGAATCCCATATCTATATGAAGGCCAGCGACATTTATATGCTGCCCGCCTATGACGAAGGATTCGGCACCCCGATGATGGAATCCGTGGCCTGCAGCGTGCCTGTTGTCGCAAACGGAAATGAACCGGCCTTTGCCGAATGGCTGATTAACGGCCAAAACGGCTATCTGCCCCCGCCGGACCCCAAAGCCTGGGCCCGGGCCTGCGGGGAGGCCTCTAGCGCTTCTATGGAAAAAAAGCGTGAAGAGGCCAGAAAAATAGTGAATTTGGCCGGTCAGACACATATATATAGCCAGTATATTGATAAAATTAACGGTCTTACACGATCCTAAGGTCCTAAATGCCAACGCCTCTACACCAAACGCTTCTACACAAAATAGCCCGGAATGACTTTTCCGTAGGTATCATTGGCCTTGGCTATGTGGGCTTGCCATTGGCCATGAGTATGACTCGCAAGAACATCAAGGTCACTGGTTTCGACATAGATCCAACAAAATGCGATGTTCTGAATGGCGGTGAAAGCTATCTGGAAACGGTTAAAAGCGCGGATATAAAATCGGCACGCACTGCAAAATGCTTTGAAGCCACAAGCGACATGAAGCGGCTGCGCGAACCTGACTTCATCATCATCTGTGTTCCGACGCCGCTCGATGCCCATAAAAGTCCCGACCTCAGCTACATTGAAATTTCCAGTAAAGACATCGCCGCAACGCTGCGGAAAGGTCAGGTGATCAGCCTGGAATCCACAACATATCCCGGCACGATGGAAGACATCGTCAAACCCATACTTGCCGAAACGGGACTGTCACTGGATCAGGATTACATGGTGATTTATTCCCCGGAACGCGAAGACCCCGGCAATCGTGACTTCAAAACGAACACGATCCCCAAAGTGGTGGGCGCCGATACACCGGAATCACTGGAAATAGCCGAAAAATTCTACGGGCTTTTCATCGACAAAGTCGTGAGCGTAAAAAACATACGCACCGCGGAAGCTGTCAAAATCACCGAAAACATATTCCGCGCCGTAAATATTGCCATGGTGAACGAACTGAAGGTTATTTACGACCGCATGGACATCGATGTCTGGGAAGTCGTGGAAGCCGCAAAAACGAAACCCTTCGGCTACATGCCGTTTTATCCGGGCCCTGGGCTAGGAGGCCATTGCATCCCCATCGATCCGTTTTACCTGACATGGAAAGCGCGTGAATTCGATACCGCGACAAGGTTTATCGAACTTGCCGGGGAAATAAACCTGTCCATGCCGCGCTATGTTGCTGAAAAAACGATGCATGCCATGAATAAGATCCATAAGCGCGGGCTGAATGGTTCAAAAATCCTTATCTGCGGCATCGCGTATAAAAAGAACGTAAACGACCAGAGGGAAACGCCGGCTTTTCCGCTTATAAAAATCCTGGAAGAACAGGGTGCGCAGGTGGATTTCCATGACCCCTATATCCCGGAAGTTCTCCCTAATAGACATTTCCCGGAAATATCCGGCCGCAAATCCGTGCCGCTAACCGCCGAGGGTCTGGAAAAATACGACGCCGTGCTTATTATCACGGACCACGATTCCATTTCCTACAAAGACATCGCGAAATCCGCCCGCGTTATTGTGGACACGCGCAACGCCATGAAAAATTATGCAACCGAATGCGCCGCTCTGTTTAAGGCATAAGCAATGAAACGCCTGTTTGAATATTACCTGCAGAATATTCCTCATAAGGGAAAGCGCCATGCTGTCCGTTGGGCCTTAAAAGTTCTGCCCTTCAATTCACTGGCCAGCCACTACGGCCCCGTGATGAAGGTCAATCGCCAGGACAAAACGAATATCTACGCGCTTTGCGGGGAATATGGGCACGTCATATCCAATCACGTCAAAAAGATACAGGCCGGGGAAGTATTCATCGATATAGGCACGAACTACGGGCTGTTTTCCTTGATGGCATCAAGACAGGTCGGCCCGCAGGGATTTGTTTTTTCCTTTGAACCGAACCCCGCGATATACGGCGATTTTCTCGCCAATATAAATTATAATGAATGCCGCAATATCATTCCTTTTCACTGTGCCGTGAGCGATAAAAGCCAGCTCATGGGCTTGAGCTTCGAAAAGGGGCACAGCGGCAAATCGCACCTCAGCGAAAGCGGATTTTTTACAGTCCCGACTTTCAATCCCGCGGAATGGGTATTCCTTGCCAATAAAATTGGCGATAAGAACGTGCATGTAAAAATAGATGTGGAAGGCTACGAAGCCGGGATTTTGAAAATTATTTCCGCAGCGCCCTGGTTCAAAAACGTTAAATCCATCGTCGTTGAAATTGATGACGAAAACTTAAAATCCTTCGGCAGCAGCGCAAAAGAAGGGATATACACACCACTTGAAAATGCCGGATTCCGCCCGACAATTAACGGAAAATCCGGCACGCATTATGATGAAATCTTCGTGCGATAGATTATTTCTTTGCGAAGAACAGGTGCCTGTCCACGCCGGTCAAACCCGTAGCGAACGTTCCAACGACATCAACAGAAGAAAATCCGCATTCTTTTAAGAAAGATTTGCCCCATTCATCCGGCTTGTCGCCCATAAAGGAAAGCCTTTCCGCCCATTTGGTTCCAATTTCGTTCGGCTGTCCGGTTTCAAAAAACAGGGTCTTTGTCTTGGAAGACAGGATTTTCATCATGGCAATGGCTTCGTCCTTGCCATACGCCTTGACCCAGTGATGAAAGACAGAAAAATTGAACACCACATCATAGGACGGCATTTTTTCCAGGAAGGTCCGCGTAACCAGTGATTTCAGGAAAAACGCGCCCTCCACATCCTTCACCGACTTCACCGTGTTGCAGGCGATGATATAGAAAGGATCGGCATCCACGCCCATGGCCATCTTGTTCATTTCAGAGGCCTTAAACGTGAAATATCCAAGATTACACCCGATATCCAGAACGGAGCCCGCGCTATCGTCCATGTGCTTTGAAATGACCGCCCAACGGTCTTCGCACGCCCGCACAATCTTTTGGCGGTCGGCTCCGTACAACGGCTGATAATATTCAACCGGCGCCCATTTCAAAATCTGATACAGAAGATGCGCGCACAGGCCAGCAGCCAGATTATAGGCGGATTTAAGATGATTTTTCATAGGCTTATCTTTTCTATAAAATCAGTTTCGTTGTGAATATCCACTACATGAACATGGGGTATCAAGGCAAATACTTTTGTCTTCAGCATCTCTTCGGCCGCTTTATACCGCGCCCTCAGCTCTTCCCCGGTCAAATCAGGGTATCTGCGGGCCTGCCGTGCCAATTCACGCTCAATAATGCGGTCCAAATCGTCCGTAAGATAGAGAAGGGTGGAAGGAAGCTTCATGGAATTAAGGACGCGAACAAGCCCCTCATCCTGCCCATATTCAATCATTGTCTCCAGAACCAGTTGAATTACACCGGAATCGTAAAACAGAACAGGGGCGCTGTCCTTTAAAAGCGAGCGGAAAGACAGGCGATAGGCCACGCTCCGTGCCACTACCTCGCGCAAAAAAACCTGCTTTGCCCATAGCAGGAAGTACAGCTTGGCAACCACGCGCTGTATAAACGATGGACGCCGCGATTCAACGACCTGTCTTCGCGATTTTATGTATGCCAAATGCTTTTCAATGAGCGTGGTTTTGCCCACTCCTGGCAATCCGACGATTTCAATCCAGTTATTGGCCATCATTATCAAGCCGCATGGCTGTTCGTAATGATTGGGGAAGGGGAAATTTATTTTCTACGAACCAATTCCGCACATACAAAGAGAATATGTTTCGAGCCACGCCAACCGTCTTTAGATGTAAGGAAAACGGAAAAAAGGCATATTGATTGGAATAATGACCGTAATACCGCATAAGCCCATAAAATTTCGCCTTT
>CAUJHN010000164.1 GCA_963204825.1 Pseudomonadota bacterium | reverse complement strand
TGTTTGTTTTATTCTACGCACCGGTTTCGTCTTTTTTCAAGTGTACGCGTGGGCGGGAAACGGAAAGTTCGAAGCCTTCTCGGCGCATGGTTTCGATCAGAACGCCGAGCTGGAGTTCGCCGCGGCCAGCAAGGTCGAACGCATCGCGGCCTGCGGATTCCGTCACGCGGATCGCGACGTTGGTTTCGGCTTCTGCCATCAGGCGCTCGCGGATCATGGTGGAGGTCAGTTTCTTGCCTTCCGTGCCGGCATATGGCGAGTCATTGACCGTGATCGTAACGGCCATCGTCGGCGGGTCGATCGGTTGTGTTGCCACAGGGTTTGCAACGGCTGGATCGCAGATCGTGTCGGCAACGGATGTTTTGCTCATCCCGGCGACGACGATAATATCGCCCGCGACGGCCTGGTCGACAGGCACTTTTTCAATGCCGCGATAGGCGAAGAGTTTGGTCATGCGGAAATCTTCGACTTTTTTGCCGTCGAGCGAGATGGATTTGACCATCATATTGACCTTCGGGCGGCCAGAATAAACCTTGCCCGTCAGGATGCGGCCAAGGAACGGGTCGGCAGACAGTAGCGTTGCCAGCATGGTGAAGGGCGCATCGACATCCACTTTCGGCGCTGGCACGTGTTTCATCACAAGGTCGAGCAGCGGGTGGAGGTTTTCGCGCGGCGCTTCCAGGCTCTGTGCGCACCATCCGTCGCGGCCGGATGCGTAAAGAACAGGGAAGTCCAGTTGTTCGTCTGTTGCATCCAAAGACACGAACAGATCGAAAATTTCATCGAGGACTTCATCGGGACGTGCATCGGATCTATCGATCTTGTTGATCATGACGATCGGCTTGATGCCGAGCTTGAGGGCTTTGCCCAGAACGAATTTTGTTTGTGGCAGCGGTCCTTCGGCGGAGTCGGTCAGAAGGATAACGCCATCGCACATGTTCAGGACGCGCTCAACTTCGCCGCCAAAATCGGCGTGGCCCGGCGTGTCGATGATATTGATGCGGGATCCGTCCCAGTCGATGGCCGTGCATTTGGCAAGGATGGTGATTCCGCGCTCTTTTTCGAGGTCGTTGGAATCCATCACGCGTTCTTCCACATTCTGGTTTTCGCGGAAGGTGCCGGATTGTTTTAAGATATTGTCGATCAGGGTGGTTTTCCCATGGTCGACGTGCGCGATGATCGCGATATTGCGGATTTTATTCGGGTCTGTGGCGCCCATGATCTGTTCTTTCTATGTTGTATCAATATGTTAAGGGATGTCCGCGGCTAGACGCGGGAAGGCGATAGAGCTACACGAGGTCCGGTGGCTCTATGCGAAACTGGCGCAGGAAGTATTTAAAGGTCTTTCCCATGGCGCGGCTTGTACAGGAAAGGGGCTTGGAATACCAGAAAAATCGAATGAAATTAATCTTCTAAATACTCCAGATCCTTGCCGAAGCTTTCGGGGATCAGGAAGGCACCGAGGAGGGCGAGGGTGAAGGTAACCCCGCCCACGACCATCGCGGCGTGGCCGAGGGACATATAGTCTTTTAGATACGCGACGCCCAGGGTCATGGGAATGGTCGCTGCGCGGGAGAAATTAGGGACGACGGTGGTGATAGTTGCGCGTAAATTCGTGCCGAAGCTTTCCGCCGCCGCCGTGACGCCGAGCACCCAGCAACCCCCGCCAATCGCAATGCCGATATAGAGCGCGATGATAACGGGCATCGAAAGCGGCGCGGGCGAAAGCAGCAGGGCCGCCGTCATCGCAAAACCGAGCGCGATAAAGCCGGCGAGGACTTTTTTGCGGCTCTTTACCCACTGGCTGATCCAGGCGGAGGCGAAATCGCTCAAGGCCAGGAAGAGGTTAAACCAGACCATCAGGCTTGCCGCTGCGATGGTAAGGCCGTATTCCGATTTGATGATTTCGGGGCCGAAAGTGACGAGCACGCCTGCCGTGTACCAGACGGGCAGCACGAGGCACACGCAGCAGAGGAATTTTTTTATCCGCGCAGGAGAAGTAAAAAGCATGGAGACGCGGCCCTTGTTTTCAATTTCCTTCATCCCTTCGAACATTCTGGATTCCGAAACTTTGATGCGGAAGATCAGAAGCGCGATGCCTGCAAGGCCGCCAAGGATGTAACTGGCCCGCCATGGAATGAAATGGGCGAGGCCTGCGGCGGCCAGAGCGCCGAACACGCCGAAGCCGACGATAATGCCCGTGCCATAGCCGCGTTTTTCCTTTGGCAACATCTCGGAAATGAGGGTGACAGCCAGTCCCAGTTCCCCCGCGAGACCAAAACCCGCAACAAAGCGGAAGGTTGCGTAGGCTTCGACAGAAGTAACGAGGCCGTTGAGCAGTGTGGCCATGGAATACGTGAGGATCGATACGAACATCATTTTCGTGCGGCCGTATTTATCGCCCAATATGCCAAAGACGATACCGCCAAGGAAGAGTCCCGCCATTTGCATGTTGAGAAGCAAAACGCCCGTGTCGAAAATTTTGTCTTCGGGCACGCCTATGTCGGTGAGGGAGGCCACGCGGTTCGCGCCGAAAATCCAGATATCATAGACATCGATGAAATAGCCGAGCGCCGCCACCAGCACGGGGAGCGAGAGGATTTCTTTGGGGAATTTCGCGGGTAGGCGCATTAAAAATCCACGCACTTGCCGCCGATTTCCCAGTCGCCGTAGCGCGCAGGGTCCAGCCCGCCGCGACCGCCGATTTCCTGCGGTTTTTCAGGCGGCGGCGGTATGGGGGCTTCCTTTTTAGGCTTTTCTTGTGTAGGGGTAGGCTTGTTCATGAAAGGGACTATAAAGCCTTTGCTGTTTCCGAGGAAGACCCTATGGAATTGTTAAAACCGTATCGCGCCAAGATCGACACGCTGGACGACGCTATCGTCGATCTGCTGGCTGAACGCATGCAGGTCGTCCGCGAGGTTGCAGCGTTGAAGGCAGAACATGGTATTCCGGCCGTGCTGGAAGACCGGATCGAGGCCGTGCGGGAACGCTGCGCGCGTCATGGGGCTGAAAAAGGACTTGATGAAGAGCTCGTTCGCAGGCTTTATACGCTCCTCATTACCCATGCCTGCGATATCGAAGAAGAGATCATCCAAAAATCATGACGCCCGCCCAACCCGACCTGCTTGAAGGATTGTCACAAGACGGAGGCGGCATGGCTGCACGCCAATGCGCGTTGTCCATCGTCGAACAGGTGCTGGGGCAAAAGAAAATGCTCGATTCCGTTCTGGAGCGGGACGCGGCGTTGGCGGCGCTCGATGTACGCGACCGCGCGTTTGTGCGGATGCTGGCGGCGACCGTTCTACGCCGTCGCGGCCAGTTAGACGATTTGATCGCGCGGAGCCTCAATAAAGGGGAAGAGCCACGGCCAGAAATTCTGAAATGGATTCTGTATCTCGGTATCACGCAGATTTTATTTATGGATGTACCGGATCACGCAGCCGTGGATACATCCGTGACATTGACCGCCCGCCACAACATGGAAGGGAAGAAGGGATTTGTGAATGCCGTCCTTCGCCGCATGACGGCGGAAGGGCGCGAATGGGCCGCGCAGCAGGATGCGGCGGCGCTTAATATTCCCGCATGGCTCTATGAGCCGTGGATCAATGACTACGGCGCTGTGCGGGCGAAAGAAATTGCGCTGACCTCGCTTGCCGAAGCCGCGATCGACATCACGGTGAAGAATGCGGCGGAGCGGGAAGAGTGGCGCGTGAAGCTTGATGCTAAGCTTCTGCCCAACGGATCCCTGCGCCGGATGACGGGCGGGAATGTCACGGAATTTCCGGGGTTCAACGAAGGCGCGTGGTGGGTTCAGGATGCTTCCAGCGCCATGCCCGCACGGTTTTTCGGCGATGTGGCGGGAAAGACGGTTCTGGATTTATGCGCGGCGCCGGGTGGGAAAACGGCGCAACTGGCCGCCGCCGGGGCAAAGGTTATAGCGGTCGACCGGTCCGCCGCTCGGATGAAGACATTGTCAGAAAACCTCAAGCGAATTGGCCTTGAAGGCAGCGTGCAGACGATTATTGAGGACGGCAGTCTCTGGAAGCCGCGCGAAAAATTCAAATATATCCTGCTCGATGCGCCGTGCACGGCGACGGGAACCATCCGCCGGCATCCTGATCTGCTCGCCCTGAAAAATGAAAAAGATCAGGCAGGGCTTATGTCCATTCAGGAACGATTGCTCGCCAACGCCGCGCAGATGCTGGAGAAGGGCGGGATCATAATTTACTGCACCTGCTCCCTGCAAAAGGCGGAAGGGGAAGAACAGATCGATAAATTCCTGGAAACGCATGAGGATTTCCGCCGTGTGCCGATCCGGCGGGAGGAATTTGGGAATATCGACGGCATGGTCAATTCCGATGGGGACCTGCGTATACTGCCCCAAACCTTGAAGGATCATGGCGGCATGGATGGGTTTTTCGTGTCGAGGTTGCAGCGGGTTTCGTAAAGTAATTATAGCCCCCAGAGGTTGACATATATCGTAAACTGGGTTGCTTCGCTACGCTCGCAATGACGGGTGGATAGCTAAAAAATTATCAAAACGATTCGATGAATGTTTGCCCTGTGGATAAGAGAAGGGTAAACTATTGATTCGAAGGCCCCTTCTTTAATTTTTCGCCCTGACAGATTTAACCGTAATGACCCGCCCCGTCCGGATAGCCCCATCGATTCTTTCCTCCGATTTTTCCAAGCTCGGTGAGGAAATAAGCGCCATAGATGCGGCGGGCGCCGATTATATCCATATTGATGTGATGGACGGGCATTTCGTGCCGAATTTAACGTTCGGCCCTCCGGTTATCAAATGTGTGCGTGGGGCCAGCAAGAAACCGTTCGATGTGCATTTAATGATTTCGCCGGTTGATCCGTTCATTCAGGCATTCGCCGATGCGGGGGCGGACATAATCACCATTCACCCGGAAGCGGGCCCGCACTGGCACAGGACTTTACAGGCTATTCGGAGCATGGGGAAAAAGGCGGGGCTGGCGATTAATCCCGCCACACCGACGGAAGTGCTCGATCACGTCATGGATCTTGTCGATCTGATCCTGGTGATGACGGTCAATCCGGGGTTTGGGGGGCAGGCGTATATCCCGCTGGCCGATAAGATTGCCGATGTGCGGGCGCGGATAGACGCAACGGGCCGCGATATCGATCTGGAAGTCGATGGCGGCATTACACCGGAAACGGCGAAAGAGGTTATCAAGGCAGGCGCGAATGTTCTGGTGGCCGGCACATCCGTTTTTAAAAACGGCCCTTCCGCTTATGCATCCTCTATCAAGGCATTGAGGGGATAATGCAGGCGGGATTTTTTGAGGCAGTTCGCAAAAATATTCATCGCAGCATTCATACGATTGCCTGCAGTAAAATCGTCGATAAATGGAAGCTGGCCGGAACGATCCCGGAAAAACTGATCTTGTCGCCGACCGATGTGTGGAAAGGCTCCGCTGATCGCGCGCGCTGGCTCATCCATGGCGGGATATTCACGCTGGATGGTGATCAATTAGAACTTCACAACGCCAATTGGACGCCGCAGGGCGTGGATAATGCGTGGGTTAAATATATCAATAGCTTCGAATGGCTGCGCGATTTGCGCACGCTCGGCGGAGATAAAGGGCGTTTGGCCGCGCGGGCGATGATTGAAAACTGGATGTGTTCACATCCGCACTGGGATGCGGTGACGTGGCAGCCGGATATTATGGGCGCCCGTCTTGCGAACTGGCTGTCTTCCTTCACATTCTTTGGTGAAAGCGCGACAAGCGAGTTTCAGGAGCAATTTTACATCTCACTCGCGCGCCAGATCAGACATTTGAGCAAGAGCGTCCCCGGCAATCTTTCCGGCATTGATTTACTACAGGCGATCAAGGGGCTGGCCTATGCCGGCCTTGCCATGGAAGGGCGGGAGCAGTTGCTGGAGCAGGCGCTGAATTTGCTGCACCGGGAAATCGGACGGCAGATATTGAGTGATGGAGGACATGTATCACGCTCCCCGCAGCAATTGCTGGAAGCGATCGTTATTCTGATTGATATTCGTGCGGCGCTAAGGCAGGGCGGCTATCCCTGCCCGGAAAAAATCATACATGCGTTGGACCGTGCCGTGCCGGCGCTGCGTTTCTTCCGTCATGGCGACCGGAATTTTGCCTTGTTCAATGGTTGCCAGGAAGGCGTCGAAGAAATCGTAAAACAGGTTTTGATGCAATCAGGCAGTCGTGCAAAGACTCTCAACTCTCTGCCGCATACGGGTTATGAAAGAATGACCGTTGGCCGCGGTCTTATCATCATGGATACGGGCAAGCCGCCGAAATGGCCGTATGATACGACGGCCCATGCAGCGCCTCTTTCTTTTGAAATGTCTTATGGGCGGGAGCGGATTATCGTCAACTGCGGATCGCACCCCACCAATCCTGAATGGCAGGATATGCTGCGTTTTACTGCCGCGCACACGGCGCTCACTATTGATGATCGCAACGCGTGTGAAATTCATAAAGACGGCTCTTTTTCACGCAAGGCGAAGAAGGTTTCATTAAATCGCGAAGACTGGATCGGCGCGGTTCTGGTGGATGCCAGCCATGACGGTTATGTGCCGGTCAACGGCATCACACACCGCCGGCGGTTGTATTATGCGGACCAGGGAAACGATTTGCGCGGAGAAGATACGTTGACCTGCACAACGGGATTGACGAAGCCGCACAGCATAACCGTGCGTTTCCATCTGCATCCCAAAGTCAATGTTTCCCTTATTAAGGAAGATCAGGAGGCGATTCTGGCGCTGCCTGGCGGTACGGGATGGCGCTTTACGGCGGAAGGCGCAACGCTCGGACTGGAAGATTCCATTTATCTCGGCGAAGGCATCCGCCCGCGTAAAACAAAGCAGCTCGTCATCACCACGGACATGGATACCGATATGCTGCAGATCAAATGGGCCTTGCAACGGGAATTGCTCTAAGCCATATTCCTGCTATGTCATCCATAAAACTCGAAAAAGACTGGCTCGATATTTTGCAGCCGGAATTTGAGCAGCCTTATATGAAGGCGCTGAAGCAATTTTTGCAGGAACAAAAGGACGCCGGCAAAACGATTTATCCAAAGGGCGCGGATATTTTCAATGCGATGAACATGACGCGGCTTCAAAATGTGAAGGTCGTGATTATCGGGCAGGATCCTTATCACGGGCCGGGGCAGGCGCACGGGTTATCTTTTTCCGTGCCGAAGGATGTTCGTCTGCCACCGTCGTTGCAGAATATCTATAAAGAGATTGAAGCCGAGTACGGCTATAAAATGCCGCGCACGGGGGATTTGACCGGATGGGCTGAGCAGGGGGTTTTGCTTCTCAATGCGACGCTCACCGTGGAGGCGGCGAACGCAGGATCGCATCAGAAACGCGGATGGGAGGAGTTTACGGATGCCATCATCCGCGCGGTGAATGAACGGTGCGAGCATGTCGTGTTTATGCTCTGGGGGTCTTACGCGCAAAAGAAGGGCGCGCATATCGACCGGAAGAAACACCATGTTCTGCAATCCGTGCATCCATCGCCGTTGTCGGCCCATCGCGGGTTTTTGGGCAACGGGCATTTCAAAGCGGCGAACGATTATTTGGAAGCAAAAGGCAGAGTGCCGATTGATTGGCAGAAAATCTAAATTTTTATCTTCCCATCCACAATGTGAATGCGTTTGTCCGCGACCTTGGCGAAGGCTTCGTCGTGTGTGACGGCGACTACGGCTCGGCCTTCGCTGTGGGCAATGTCCCGCAGGATTTGCTGCACCGTGGCAGAGGAATGCGTATCCAGGTTTCCGGTCGGTTCGTCCG
>CAUJHN010000163.1 GCA_963204825.1 Pseudomonadota bacterium | reverse complement strand
CCCTTGTCTAAAGGGGACCTGATTTTTGTCAGGAGTGATAAACTACGATCTATCAGTTTATCTGCGTCTTATACAAAAGGAGCGACCACATTCTTTTTAAGAACGGATAGCGGCCATGAAATAATAGGGTATGAAGATCCTGCGCCAATAAGAAAAAGAAGCGTCGCAGATTACTTCAATGGTGTGCCATCCGGACATCAACCCAACCGTAGTATGGAATATTCCGCGAAATATGCTGGGCTTGTAGGCCTGGAAGGCACAAATGGCAGCATATATGCTAGAGCGCACGATTTTTCACGAATTGATGCGGAACGCTATCGGGCACGATGCATAATAGAGGGAGTGCATATGCCAGTGGTTATAAACTTCCACGACCTCACGAACGCCGCCATTCAGGTGGGGAAGCTCCGCGGTGAAGTTAGCGCGGCGCATAATATCAGGAACGGAGCGCGGGCCGCTTCAATCGCCAAGGCCCTAAGGCCTCTAGCTGCCGGGCCTGTTGTTTAGAATTTACCGCCCGATGGCAGATTATGTCAGTGACAATGTATATCCTGATGGACGTCGGAAAAAATCGATTTCTGTGCATTTTAGAAGGAGTGCAGGCGGGTTTGGCGTTGAAGAAAACAAGAAAAGCCACGCCACCTTAACAGGACGAACTGATCCAGAGCTAGAACAGATTCTACCGCAACTACCACGCGGCGTTTTTGTGTCATTTGAAGAAAGGACATATGCGGCGAGGCCACCTCTTGGGCTGACTCTTCTCGTGCGGAAGAAGCACCTCATTGAGAGTATTTTAGCTTAACGCCCCATAGCCAGGAATTTCTTCGCGCGGGCCTTTTTGAGGGCGTTGCCGTCCCATGGGGTGAGATCTTTTAAGGAAGAGCGCAGCTGCGCGGCGACGCTTTCGATCATTTCTTCCTTGTGACGGTGCGCGCCGCCGATGGGTTCGGCGATGATGCCGTCGATCAGTTTCAATTCCTTCATATCCTGCGCCGTGAGCTTCAGCGCGGCGGCTGCCTCCGGTGCATTCGCGGCGGAGCGCCACAGGATCGACGCGCAACCTTCCGGAGAGATGACGGAATAAATAGAGTGTTCCAGCATGAACACGCGGTCCGCCGTCGCAATGGCAATCGCGCCGCCTGATCCGCCTTCGCCGATGACGACGGAAACGATCGGCACTTTCACGTTCAGGCAAACTTCGATGGATTTCGCGATGGCTTGTGCCTGGCCGCGTTCTTCCGCGCCGCGTCCGGGGTAGGCGCCGGCTGTGTCGACGAGTGTAATGATTGGCATCTGGAAATGATCCGCCATTTCCATCAGACGCTGCGCCTTTCTGTATCCTTCAGGGCGTGCCATGCCGAAATTATGTTTGAGACGCGTTTCGGTGTCATGCCCGCGCTCATGTCCCATGATGACGACGGACTGTCCGTTGAAACGTCCAAGCCCGCCGATCAGCGCCTGGTCTTCGCCGAAATTGCGATCGCCCGCAAGCGGCGTGAAATCCTGAATCATTCCGCCGACATAATCGAGAAAGTGCGGGCGGTTCTGATGCCGCGCGACTTGTACTTTTTGCGCGGGCGTCAGTTTGCTGTACGCTCCGGTCAAAAGTTTGGAAACTTTCGCCTGCATGCGCGTAATTTCTTCGGTCACGCTCAGCGATGCGTCGCTGCCCATGTTTTTGAGTTCGGCGATCTTGCCCTCAAGTTCGAGGATCGGCTTTTCAAATTCCAGCTGGCTCATGATGAATGTCTTGGTTGTTCAAGCGCGTATTCGTATCAAATGATAAAGGCAGGCGCAATATTGGCCTGCCTTTGTCATATCTTTTTCCTGATTAGCGGGAACCCGTTTTCTTGGCGAGAGGATGTTTTTCCTCAACCGTCTTTTTCAGACCGCCGCCAACAATATGGGTATAGATTTGCGTTGTCGCGATATCCGCGTGGCCCAGCATTTTCTGAACGGAGCGGAGGTCCGCACCGCGGGACAGAAGATGCGTTGCGAAAGCGTGACGCAGAATGTGCGGGCTAACGCGCTCTTCATCCAGATCCGCCGCGCGGGCAAGGTCTTTCAGAAGCTGTGCGAAACGTTGGCGCGTCAGGTGTCCGCTTTCCGACGTGCGGGAAGGGAACATCCATTTTTCCTGTTCTGCGCGGTTTTCGGAACCGATGAATTGCGCGCGAACCGCCATATATTCTTTCATGGCCTTTTGCGCAGGATCGGATAACGGAACCATGCGCTCACGGCCGCCTTTGCCGTCAACCATCAGAAACTGCGCATCTTCGCCAACGGCGGAAAGCGGCAGGCCGACGAGTTCAGAAACGCGAAGGCCGGTTGCATACAGCATTTCCAGCAGGCAGACGAGGCGAACGGAATCCGCTCCGCCCTGTGCCGTCGCTGTCTTGATCAGCGTTGAAACTTCAGCTTCGGAAAGCGTCTTTGGCAGGGTGCGTCCTTGTTTCGGGCTTTCGATCGTTGTCGTCGGGTCATCCTTGCGGATGTTTTCAGAAACGAGGTAACGGTAGAACTGACGCAAAGCGGACAGGCGGCGCGCAACCGTGCGCACGGCGATCTGTGATTTGTTCTTGCCTTTGACATGCGTCTTGTTCGCGAGGAAATCAAGATACGCTTTGATATCGGCTGTCGTTGCCGTGTCGACATCGCTCTTGCGCTGTTCGCGCAGGTAAAGCGAAACATCGGCAAGGTCGCGCCAGTAGGCGTGACGTGTGTTCATCGCAGCGCCGCGTTCTGCGGTCAGCATATCGAGGAACGCGTCAATCGAACCATGAAGGTTCGGTTTAGGTAACTTTGGACGACCTGGACGTGCCATGATAATTCTCTCCTTAATATTTGCTCAAAACGCTGGCGACGGTTTCAGAACCGATCAGCTTCGCGTCTTCTATAAGTCCCACACTTAACATACTGTACAGCGCCTTACGGACAGAACCGGAATACATATTATCCGGCTTTGCGGCAAGGCTGTTCAAGACTGCCAGTACGGTTATCCCGATTTGTTTTTTTTCCGGGGCCGTTTCCAGCAAAACATTCAAGCCAATGGAAGGCATTACATAATCACCAGACAATGTCAAGCCTGAATGTTTGTCATAAATTGTTAACGGATTATTTAATAAACCCGAATCTTTGTCAAGAGATTCAATGATTGCAAGGATTTGGTCTACATCGGCCGGTTTCAGCATCTGCAAAGCCTTTTTAAGATTTTCTGAACTTACCTTCGCTTTCGGCGTGGGGGTAAGAGACTGGAATGCCTGCAAGTATATGTAAACTATGGGTTTTTCAGCCGCAGCTTTTTGCGCTGCATCCAGCCAGAATCCTGTCAGCCCTTTTCCGGATGCCAGTAAAACGCTCAAGGCTTTTATCGTCGTCTCTGTGGATAACTTTGGCGGTTCGGATTCTTCCAGCATATCGCCATAATAAATTCCGATGTCCGCGGGGTTGGCGCCGCTGTTCAAGGCTGATTCGATGTACGGCCAGCGGGAAGGGATATCATGTATCGCCTTTGTCTTGGCCCATTGTTCATCGCGGGATACGGATGAAATATACCAGGTAAGGCCCCGGCGGTCGATTTCCGCCTTGACCAGGGCCTTGGCCGCATCCGGCAGTGTTTTGTCCATCAAATACAGGGAAACGAGGGTTGATGGCGTATTCTCCAGGATTTCCTTCGTGAGGCCGTCATATTTGATCTTGCCGTTGGCGAGCACGAGCGCGCGCTCCATATCCGACATTTTCATCAGGACATCGGGCGTTTTTGCGGGAACGCTATAGGATTTGTCGTTATAGACGGCTTGCAAAACTGTGCTGTCGTCGAATTTCGGCGCGGCCGTCCCGCCCAGTGTTTGGGAGCAGGCGCGATCCATAATTCCAAAGAATTTGTCTTTGGGGTATTTCGATGAAAAGACCTTTTCTTCCAGACAGGCCGTCGCCAGATCGTTTTTCATCACCAGCAGCTGCATGCCCATCTGCGCGATGGAAACGTCATACGGATCTTCCGCCTTTTGCGTGTAAAGCTCCCATGCGTCGTCATACAGCCCCATATCCATTAGCTTATTGATGCGCTGGATCAGAAGGTCATTTCCGCGTAAAGGCCCGACGTCATTGTTTAACAGGGAGGCATCGACTTTTGATAGCAGCAATCTCCGCTGTAATCCCAGCGCGGACCGCAGCGCGAAACTGGTTGGCGCTTTTTGTATCAGGAATTCTATTTCTGTGCGCTTCTGGTCTTTCCAGACGGTTCTTTCCAGCGCGCCTTCCTTGCCCGTGCTGATTGTTCCCGTGGACTCCACTGAAACCCAGTCGATCTTGGATTTTTGGGTGTCCGCCGGCTTTTCTTCCTCTGTGGCCGGGGCCGGCTCTTCTTTATAAGCCTTCGCGGCATTCGCGCTCTGCATGAATCCGAGCGTGACAAGGGCGATCAGGATAAGGCGCAGAATCATGACGCGCCGCCAATCGGGACGTTTACGATGATTTCCTGCTGCTGCACAGGGACGTCCGTAAAGGCCAGCCATGCAACCGCGCCGACAATAAGGACGATGGTTGCCAGGAATAAATATGGGAGTATGCCGAATTTCATGTTCTGCTTTTCCGGGTGGATTTTGGGGGTTTTGTATACTTGGGGTAGACCTTAATGAACGAAACAACTGATTGCAATTGAACATTTTCAAAAAATCATGGCATAAACGGGGCAGATGGAAACGAATGTGGAAAATATACGCGCCGTTTTGAAAAAACCTATCGTCATGATCGGCTTGATGGGTGCGGGGAAGACGAAAATCGGCGGGCTTCTGGCCAAATCGCTGGATTTGCCCTTCGTCGACGCGGACCATGAAATCGAACGCGCGGCGGGATGCACTATCCCGGAAATTTTTGAACGCGATGGCGAAACGACTTTTCGCGATATGGAGCGCAGGATTATCGCGCGGCTTCTATCCGATGATGTGAAGGTCATCGCCACAGGCGGCGGTGCCGTGATGAATGAACATACGGCGGCTCTTATCTGGAGCTCGTCGATATCCGTCTGGTTGAAAGCGGATCTGGATATTCTGGTTGATCGCACGTCCCGGAACAATAAGCGGCCGTTGCTGCAAAACGGCAATCCTGCGGAAATTCTTCAAACCCTGATGGATAAGCGTTACCCCGTCTACGGCAAGGCGAATATTGTAGTTGAATCAACGCCCGCCGAACCGGAACACACGCTGGACAACCTTCTCGCCGCGCTTGCGGATCATCTGCAAAAGACAGGATAATCCCTTATGACCGCCCCCATCACCGTGACCGTAGATCTTGCAGAACGCTCATACCCCATTCATATCGGCGAAGGCCTTCTGGAACGCGCCGCAGATATTATCCCGTCCATCAAAGGTAAAAAGCTCTTCATCGTTTATGACCGGAATGTCGAACCGCATGTGGCGCGGTTAAAAAAATCCATCGGCGATGCCCCGTCGCTCGCGCTGGAAGGCGGCGAAAAAACCAAATCCTACGCACATCTGACACAGGTTACAGACTGGTTGCTTTCCAATCACGTGGACCGCAAATCCATTCTTTTTGTCGTCGGCGGCGGCGTGATAGGGGATCTTGGCGGCTTTGCGGCGTCAGTGGTTTTGCGCGGCATCCCCTTTATACAAGTGCCAACGACATTGCTGGCGCAGGTGGATTCCTCCGTTGGCGGCAAAACCGGAATCAACACGTCCCAGGGTAAAAATCTTATCGGGGCCTTCTATCAACCGCAGGCCGTGCTTTGCGATACGGACACGCTGAAAACGCTGCCTGATCGTGAACTGAAAGCGGGCTACGCCGAAATCGTGAAATACGGCCTCCTTGGCAGCCGCGAATTTTACGAATGGCTCGAAGCGAATGGTAAGGATGTGCTTTCACTAAAACCTGCGTCCTTGAAGCACGCCATAGAAACCTCCTGTAAAATGAAGGCTGAAATTGTAGGCGATGATGAACGCGAACAGGCGGGCGGCAATCGCGCGCTTCTTAACCTCGGTCACACATTTGGCCACGCGCTCGAAGCCGCCGCCGGGTATGATGGCCGCCTCCTGCATGGCGAAGCGGTCAGTATCGGCATGGTGCTCGCGTTCCGTCTCTGTGTGAAAATGGGGATCTGCAGCGGCCAGGATGCCACCCGCATGGAAAACCACCTAAAATCCTGCGGCCTGAAAACCGAAATTTCCCAGATCTCTCCCGCCTTATCCCAATCCCCGGCGGACCTCGTCGCTCTTATGTCCCACGACAAAAAGGCTTCAGCGGGCAAAATCGGCTTTATATTAGTGAAAGGTATAGGGCAGGCGTTCCAGTCCTCGGATGTCGATATGGCTCTGGTCGAAACCACACTGAAATCTGCCATCTAAACTGGTTAATAAGATTTTATTTTACATATTAAATACACAGGAGTAATCTACTCTCATTAATTTAAACATAAAAGAGAGTGTGTGATGCGTCCCATTTCAACAAGACCGATTGATCTATCCAAATCAAAGCTGGCCGAGGACCTGAAAGCTGCGGGTGCGACAGACCTTATCGATATGCTGCCTTTCGTCACGGCGCCGATATCCGGATCTCCGGCAATCTCGGGTGATTATCATTCCCGATCAAACCGCCATGTCAGCGTAGCCTTGAAAAATGTAGCGGCCTCCACGTTTAGCGGCGCGGCGCGCGGCAATGCTGTTGAACCCGTTATTGTGGTTTCTCTTGGCCTTGATTCCAACATGGTGCCTATCCGCGGTGTTTACAGTGTTAGAACAGGGGGCCGTCTGGCTATGGCCGTATCTCCCGGCGGCGTATCCGGTACAAACGCATATCCGCTTGATAACAAGGCAATGAACGAGACAATGGATGGCATTCTCGCTACTGTCAAAAGCGAGAAAGAATCTGCTGGCTTGTGTGGCAACTTTATAGCGCGGGCAGCAAGAACGGTTGCACAAACCAACTATGCAGCGGGTGCCACGGATCCAGCCTATAATACAAAAATTGGGGCGACGGCGAGTGCTGCCATGGGAGTGATAAGCGATACCCTGTATTATAAAGCAGGAAAAAGGTTTTTACCCGAATACTCTAATCTGTAAGGATTCACTTGAAAAATCCATCCATCGCTGCGATGATTCAGGTGCAGCTTTGGAGGGCTCTTTCATGAAAAATTTCATCCTGTTTCTGGCTTTGATTATGGCTATAAGTGCCCCCGCGCTGGCTGAAAGCCCCGCAACGCCTGAAAAATTCGAAACGCCGGTCAGCGCCCGCCATCTTGGCCCTGGCATAATGCTCTACAAAGATACGTTTATCTACGGCGCCCTGGAAAAGCCTTTCATTGAATCAAATGAAACCTATATTCCTAATACAAAGACCTGGGATTACGTCGAAAATGCCTGCGGTGCCGAATATCGCTCTACGAAGAACAGCATCTGCATGACGGACATGATGCGCAAAAATAGAATGTCCCAGACGGACTATAACAACAACACGCGCTGATCTTTTATAGGCGCGGGATAAGGAGTGCTATGAAATCCTTGCTTCTGGCGGCCGCTCTACTGCTTTCGGTTTCCTTGCCTGCATTGGCGGAAAACACCCTCACGGTGAACCCCAACACGGGTATGATCGATCTGCCTGGCAACGCCCATATTATCACCAATGACGATGATAATACGCCGCGAGGCATCATCATTCGCAACCGTGACAGCATATGGTATCGCGCCATCACTGCGCCGCTCCGTCCCGATGATCTTTACGTTAAAAACCGCGCATTGCCCGGTGCCACGGCCAATGTGTGCGGCCAGATCACCAATATCAACGATAGAAACAAATGCATCGGCGAAGCCATCCGCGAACAGGAAAAGCTGCGCAGGAAATACGACTGATCCGTCTACGGCCCGTAGAGAACAAAAGTCTGAAAGCTTTTGATGGATGACGTTAACGGCTTGGTCAGAGGGATTCCTGCCAACGTTCCCGCCGCCGCAGCCCAGAACAATAAAATACGACAGGCGGTTATGGCGAGCGCGCGCGGGATAAGCATCGGATTCTTCGCTTCCTTTGCTATTGCATTAAATAGGATGGCGGATTCAGACCGCGCCATGGCAATGCTTATACTTCTTGCCTGATCCGCAAGGGCAGGGGGCGTTGCGTTGCGTGCCGCTCCATGTCTCCGGATCGCCTTGATCGAACGCGGCGCGGCGAATAGGCGTTACGTTACTCACTTTTTTTTTATCGTCCTCGCCGCCTGTAATGGCCGGATCCAGTCTTGTCTCCTGCAATTTCTTTTGCTGGGATTCCATCTGCTGTTGCTGCTGCTTTTGCAGCGCCGCCATCACCTCGGGGCTGATATTGATTTCAACAAGGCTGATCGTCTGCGTCACGCTCTCACGCAGATTATTCATCATGCCTTCGAACAGGGCGAATGCTTCCGCCTTGTATTCATTCAAAGGATCCCGCTGCGCGAATGCGCGCAGGTTAATGCCCTGGCGCAGATGGTCGAGGTTGAGCAGATGTTCCTTCCAGTGCTGGTCTAACTGTTGAAGAAGCAGGTTCTTTGCAAGTCTGCGGAACGCTTCCTTGCCCGCAATCGCCGTTTTGGCGTCCATTGTCTGGGCGGCTCTCTCTTCGATGCGCTGCTGAACGATGCCCGCATCGATATCCTCTTCCTTCGCCCAGTCCGCAATCGGCAGGTTCAGGTTCAACAGGCGCTGGCACTCATGATGCAATGCGTCGACGTCCCATTGCTCTGCATAGGCTCCGGGCGGGCAGGCGCGTGAAACCGCGTCGGCAATCACATCGTACCGCATCTCGGAAATCAGCTCGTCCAGCTCTTCATTTGCGCCCATGATCTCGCGGCGCTGTTCATAAATAACCTTGCGCTGATCGTTCATGACGTTGTCGAACTTCAGAAGATTTTTCCGGATTTCAAAGTTTTGCTGTTCAACGCGGGCTTGCGCGCGCTCCAAAGCTTTTGACAGCCACGGATGGGTAAGCGCTTCGCCATCGCGCAGGCCGATCTGGGATTTGAGCAGGCCCTCCATCTTGTCGCTTGCGAATATCCGCATCAGGTCGTCTTCGACGGACAAGAAGAAAATAGAAGCGCCCGGGTCGCCCTGACGTCCTGAACGGCCGCGCAACTGGTTGTCGATACGGCGGGATTCGTGCCGTTCTGTGCCAATTACATACAGCCCTCCGGCATCTTTCACGATTTGCTGATCGCGCACCACTTCGGCACGAATGCGTTCAGCGATTTCATGTTGCTTGTTTTCGGGCATGCCGGGGTCGATTTCTTGTTCGATCAGCATGTCCGCGTTACCGCCCAGCTTGATGTCCGTACCGCGTCCCGCCATGTTTGTGGCGATGGTGACCGCGCCGGGGCGTCCCGCCTGCGCTACGATCTGCGCTTCCTGCTCGTGGTATCGCGCATTAAGAACATTGTGCTTGATCTTCCGCTTCTTCAAAAGCTCCGAAAGCAGTTCTGATTTTTCGATCGAAACCGTGCCCACCAGAACCGGCTGGTTGCGAAGCTGGCATTCGTTGATCAAATTCACGATCGCTTCGTATTTGTCCTGAATGGATTTATATATCTGGTCGTCGCGGTCGTTTCTGGCGACGGCGACGTTGGTCGGTATATCGACAACGCCCAGATTGTAGATTTCGCTGAATTCCTGCGCTTCGGTCAAGGCGGTGCCTGTCATCCCGGCCAGTTTCGGGTACATCCGGAAATAATTCTGGAAGGTGATGGATGCCAGCGTCTGATTTTCGTTCTGGATCTTGACCTTTTCCTTTGCTTCCAGCGCCTGGTGCAACCCTTCGGAATACCGGCGTCCTTCCATCATGCGGCCCGTGAATTCGTCGATGATGATAACCTTGCCGTCTTTGACGATGTAATCCGTATCCCGGGCGAATATTTTGTGCGCGCGCAGCGCCTGGTTTACGTGGTGGACCAGGGAAATATTCGCGGCGTCATACAGGTTGCCGCTCTCCATGATGCCGTATTCGCGCAACAGTTCTTCTGCATGCTCGTTTCCGTTCTCATTCAGCGACACCGCGCGCGTCTTTTCATCCAGGTCATAATCCGTGGAATTGAGCTTCGGAATAATCTGGTCCACTTTCGTGTACATTTCCGTGGATCCTTCGGACGGACCGGAAATAATCAACGGCGTTCTGGCTTCGTCGATCAAAATGGAGTCGACCTCGTCTACGATCGCGAAATTAAAGGGGCGCTGCACCATCTGCTCCAGACGGAACTTCATATTATCGCGAAGATAGTCGAACCCGAACTCGTTGTTGGTGCCGTATGTAATGTCGGCGTTGTAGGCGTTTTGGCGTTCGATGTCGGAAAGGTTGGCCGTTATCACGCCAACCGTAAGGCCCAGATAATTATAGATCTGGCCCATCCATGCGCTGTCGCGCTTGGCCAGATAGTCGTTCACCGTAACGACATGCACGCCCTTGCCGGACAGGGCATTAAGATACGTCGGCATGGTTGCAACCAGCGTCTTGCCTTCCCCGGTCCGCATCTCTGCAATGCGGCCTTCATGCAATACCATCCCGCCGATCAGCTGCACATCGAAAGGGCGCATGCCCAAAACCCGCTTGGCCGCTTCGCGCACGGTCGCGAACGCCTCGGGGAGCAGCTTGTCCAGATCCTCGCCGTTTGCGATCCGTGCCTTGAACTGCGCGGTCATGCCTTGCAATTCTGCATCCGACATCGCCTCGAACTTTGGCTCGAGCGCGTTGATAGGCCCTATCTTCATAGACAGGCGCTTCAAGATGCGCTCGTTGGAAGAGCCGAATAGTTTCAGGGCGAGGTTTAAAAGCATGTAAAAATCCTATTGTGTCATCCTGAGGCCGCAAGGCTGAGGGATATCCCGGGCTTCTTCGCTGCGCTCAGAATGACAGGGTGTTCTGCGAAAATGCTGGAAAGATATAAGCCGCCTTGCGGCATGCGTCAATTTTTTCAGTTGCCCTTTAGGGCCTTCTATGCACAATGTCCCCATCTGAAAATGCCTTATTAAGGATAAAAACAATGCCCCAATCCAAAAAGAATATGCCTGTCATTCTGTTCGTGGTCGCGCTTGTGATCGTGGCAGCGGCGGGAATGGTTTATTTCTCCAAGAATATGAAAAAAGATGGCGCTGCGACCGAAGTTGCGGCCACAACGGAAGATCAGGCTGCGCCCGCCGCCGGCTCGCCGAACAACACGGGTGAGCCAGCCGCTACCCCTGAAGAAGAACAGGAAGTGACGAAAGCCGCAACGGAAGGCTTTAACGGTGTTCAGGTTAAGCCTGGCAATCCTGTCGTCGCAAAAGTGGACGGCCAGGATATCACCCGCGTCGATGTTTTCCGCTATATAAAAATGATGCCGCAGAACATGCAGCAGTTGCCGCCACAAGCCGTTTATCCAGTGGCACTGGAACAGGTAGTAAATACGCGCCTCGTTCAGAACAAAGCGGAAGCCGCTGGCCTCGAAAACGACAAAGAGGTT
>CAUJHN010000162.1 GCA_963204825.1 Pseudomonadota bacterium | reverse complement strand
GTGAGGTTTTAAGCGCCGGATCACGTGTTATCACCATCCTTGATCTTGAAAACGTCTACATGACCATTTTTCTGCCCGCCAAAGATATCGGCAAAATCATTGTTGGCAGCGAGGCGCGGATCGTGCTGGACGCCCTGCCAGATGCAGTCATTCCTGCCAAAGTCTCCTTTATTTCCTCTGAGGCGCAATTCACGCCGCGCGAAGTGGAAACAAGAGAAGAGCGTGAGAAGCTCATGTTCCGCGTAAAAATCCGTATCCCTAAATCTTTGCTTTCCAAACATATTGAGAAAGTCCGTACCGGATTGCCGGGCATCGGCTATGTCATGCTGGGGGACACAAATGACTGGCCGGAGCATTTAAAGGTAAATATCGGACAATCACAGGAGTAAGGTGTGAACATGCAAGAGCGCAGCGTTATCACCCTTTCGCATGTGACACATGTCTACGGTAAAGCGCAGGCGCTTGATGATGTTTCTCTGGAGATCCCTGCTGGAAAAATGATCGGTTTTATCGGCCCTGACGGTGTCGGAAAATCGACCTTATTCGGCCTTGTCGCGGGCGCGCGAAAAATTCAGAGCGGCGAAATAAAGGTTTTAGGGCAGGATATCGGCAACGATAAAAAACGCAAAGACCTTCTTCCCCGTATTGCCTATATGCCGCAGGGATTAGGCAAGAACCTCTATATGGATTTGACTGTATTCGAAAATCTGGATTTTTTCGCCCGCCTGTTCGGTCAAGGCAAGGCTGAGCGGGAGGCGCGGATTAAAACATTGCTCAAAGCCACAGGGCTTGATCCGTTCCCCGATAGACCCGCTGGGAAACTTTCGGGCGGCATGAAACAAAAGCTGGGGCTGTGCTGTTCCCTGATTCATGATCCTGACCTTCTGATTCTTGATGAGCCGACAACGGGCGTTGATCCGCTCTCCCGCCGTCAGTTCTGGGATTTGATCCGCTCTATCCGTAAAGATCGCCCGCAGATGAGTGTTCTGATCGCCACTGCCTATATGGAAGAGGCGGAAGGCTTTGACTGGCTGGCGGCCATGAATGACGGGAAAATTCTGGATACGGGTACGGCGGAAGAATTGAAAGACAAGACGGGTGGCGGAACGCTGGAAGAAGCATTTATCGCTCTGGTCGATGATGGGAAACAGGTCGAGCATGAAAAACTGGTTCTACCGCCTTACGAAGATGGTCATGGAGAAGATCCGGTTATTGTGACGAAAAACCTGACTAAAAAATTTGGCGATTTCACGGCTGTCAATGATGTTTCAGTTGAGATCATGCCGGGGGAGATTTTCGGCTTTTTAGGCTCGAACGGCTGCGGAAAAACGACAACCATGAAAATGCTGACCGGCCTGTTGCCCGCAAGCGAGGGCGAGGCCAAAATTTTCGGTAAAACACCAAGCAACGACGACATGGAATTTCGCCACCGTGTCGGCTATATGTCCCAGGCCTTTTCGCTCTATTCAGAATTGACTGTGTGGCAGAATCTGGAGCTGCATGCCCGGCTTTTTCATGTGCCGGACGATACAATCAAACCGCGCATTGATGAATTGCTGAGACGTTTTGGCCTGGAGACGCATAAAGACACATTGCCATCTTCCTTGCCTTTGGGCGTGCGCCAGCGCCTTTCTCTTGCCGTGGCGGTTGTGCATGAGCCGGAAATGCTTATTCTGGACGAACCTACCTCCGGTGTTGATCCGGTGGCGCGTGATGAATTCTGGAAGCTGCTGATCGATCTGTCCCGCAATAAAAAAACCACGATTTTTATCTCGACCCATTTTATGAATGAGGGGATGCGCTGCGACCGGATTACGCTCATGCATGCGGGAAATATTCTGGCGTGCGACGCGCCGGACAAACTGATCGAGGATAAAGGCAAGGACACGCTGGAAGAGGCCTTTATCGCCTATATGGAGGAAGCCAATGCAGAAAAGGGCGGAAAACCTGACAGCAGCGCTGCCAGCGACATAACGGCAAGCGTTGCAGATGATAAAAAGACCGGCGCTTCACTTGCTCTTGTTCAGGGCATCCGCCGCATTGCCGCCTATGCGATGCGCGAAGCCAAGGAATTATCACGCGACCGCATCCGCGAAGCTTTCGCTTTCTTCGGCACGATGATCCTTATGCTGGTCTTTGGTTTTGGCATTACGTTCGATGTTGAAAATATTACCTTTGCCGTTCTAGATCAGGATAAGACGCCGGAAAGTCGCCTATATACACAAGCTCTCGAAGGCTCACGTTATTTCACGGAAAAAGCGCCGCTTATCGATCATGCCGATATGGATCACCGCCTGAAGAGCGGGCAAATTACGCTGGCGCTTGATATTCCGCCCGGTTTTGGCAAAAACCTGCTGCGGCAAAAATCGCCGGAAGTCGCGGTCTGGGTGGATGGCGCCATGCCGTTCCGGGCGGAGACGGCGGGTGGTTACATGCAGGGGCTGCATTATGATTTTATCGGCAGGCTCTATGAAGATTATTACGGTGAACAGGTTGCACTTTCTCCCGTCTCGATTGAACCGCGTTTTCTCTATAATCAGGGTTTTAAAAGCGCCTATGCGATTGTACCGTCCGTGATTGCCCTGATGCTGCTGTTTATTCCCTCGATTCTGGCGGCTTTAAGCGTCGTACGGGAAAAGGAGCTGGGATCAATCACCAATCTGTATGTCACGCCGACCTCAAAGTTTGAGTTTTTACTGGGCAAGCAAATTCCGTATGTCGCCATTACGATGATGAACTTCCTTTTGCTGGTTTTAACGGCCTGGCTGGTTTTTGGCGTTCCCGTGAAGGGATCCTTTATTGCCCTGTTTATCGGTGCGTTCCTTTATGCAGGTTGTACAACGGCTTTGGGACTGTTCTTTTCTGCCTTTACAGGGACGCAGATCGCGGCGCTCGCGGTGACGGCCATTATGACCTTGCTGCCTGCCGTACAGTTTTCCGGCTTGATGCAGCCTGTGTCAACGTTGGAAGGCGTGGGTGCCTTTATCGGGCGCATTTACCCGACCACACATTTTATTACAGTGGCCAAAGGCGCCTTCGCCAAGGATCTGGATTTTGCTGAATTATGGCCCAGCTTGCGCGCTTTGCTGATCTCCTGGCCGATCATTCTGACCGCCGGAATATTCTTTTTAAAAAAGCAGGAGGCGTAAGCAATGCGGCTGAGTGTAAAAAATATATACCGTCTTGGCATTAAAGAACTGCGCAGCCTCTACCGCGATCCGGTGATGCTGTTTATGATACTCTGGGCGTTCAGTGCATCTATCTATATCGCTGGAACATCGATTTCCCACGACCTTCACAATGCATCAATCGCCATTGTAGATGAGGATCAATCGCCTTTGTCCCTGCGGATCCGCAGCGCATTCCTGCCGCCCTATTTCAA
>CAUJHN010000161.1 GCA_963204825.1 Pseudomonadota bacterium | reverse complement strand
CCAAAACGCTGGGCGCCGTTTCGGCGGCACTTCATGTTCACGCCCTCGCCGAACATTACGGCGTCTGCGTCATCCTGCACACGGACCACGCGAACAAGAAACTGATCCCGTGGGTCGATGCGATGATCGACTACGGCGAAGAATTTTTTAAGAAACGCGGCTTCCCGCTCTTTTCTTCGCACATGGTGGATTTGTCCGAAGAACCGATCGAAGAAAACCTGCATGAATGCGCACGAATCCTGAAACGTATGGTACCGCTTGGCATGTCCATTGAAATCGAACTCGGCGTTACGGGCGGCGAAGAAGATGGCGTCGGTTCAGACGATATCGACAATGCGAAGCTGTACACGCAGCCCGAAGACGTTCTGCGTGCCTATGAGGTTCTTGCCCCTATCGGTCATTTCTCCACGGCGGCATCGTTCGGCAACGTGCACGGTGTATATTCACCGGGCAACGTGAAGCTGCGTCCCGACATCCTGAAAAACTCGCAAGACCTGGTCGCGAAAGCAAAAGGCCTCGGCAAGAATCCGCTCGACCTCGTCTTCCATGGCGGTTCAGGTTCGGAAAAAGACAAGATCGCGGAATCCCTCGGCTATGGCGTGTTCAAAATGAACATCGACACGGACACGCAGTTCGCGTTCGCGGAATCCATCGGCAAATATGTCTGGAACAACGAACGCGCCTTCGCCTACCAGATAGACCCCGAAGACGGCAAGCCCTACAAAAAGCAGTATGATCCCCGCGTCTGGCTCCGCGAAGGCGAAAAAGGCATAGTCAAACGTATGGATGAGGCTTTCGCCGACCTCCGCTCCGCCGGTAAATCCTTGGCGGCATAATAAATCTAAGATATCATTCCCCCGAACAAAAACCGTTCGGGGGAATTTTATATGGAATTCGCAGTACTGCCTATCTTTCTGGCTGTCGTGGCCATCGTCATAGTATTCAAAGGCGTCAAAACCGTTCCGCAAGGGATGGAATACACGGTTGAACGGTTTGGCCGTTATACCCACACGCTTCATCCCGGCTTGAATTTTATCGTTCCGATTTTTGATTCCATCGGCGCGAAGATCAACATGATGGAAACGGTTCTGGACGTTCCATCGCAGGAAGTCATCACGAAAGACAACGCCCTGGTCCGCGTGGACGGGGTTGTTTTCTATCAGGTATTAGATTCCGCGAAGGCCGCGTATGAAGTACGCAATCTCGAACTTGCGATTCTTAACCTTACGATGACCAACCTTCGGACGGTCATGGGTTCCATGACACTCGATGAACTGCTTTCCGAACGTGACCATATCAATTCCCGCCTGCTAACCATTGTCGATGATGCGACCGCGCCTTGGGGTATCAAGGCCACGCGTATTGAAATCAAAGATATCGCGCCTCCCCGTGATCTCGTTGACTCCATGGCCCGCCAGATGAAGGCGGAACGGGATAAGCGCGCAACGGTTCTGGAAGCGCAGGGCGCAAAAGAAGCAGCGATCCTTCGCGCAGACGGCGAAAAGCAGGCCGTGATGCTTGAAGCTGAAGGACGCAAGGAAGCCGCCTTCCGCGATGCTGAAGCCCGTGAACGCGCGGCACAGGCCGAAGCCGCCGCAACGCAAATGGTGTCCCAATCCATTCAGGGCGGCAATATTCAGGCCATCAATTACTTTGTGGCGCAGAAGTATGTCGAAGCCCTGAAGGAATTCGCCAAATCGCCCAACCAGAAAACGGTCTTCATGCCGCTTGAAACCACCGGCGTCATGGGCTCCATCGCCGGGATTACGGATCTGGTGCAGGACGTCATCAAAAAGAAAGGCTAAGCCATGGAATTCATGAACAGCGTTGAATACTGGCACTGGATAGCTTTTGGCGCGGTGTTGATCGTGGTTGAAATATTTGCGCCCGGCGGTGTCTTTTTGTGGCCCGCCCTCGCCGCCATCGTTGTAGGCATAATTGATTTTATAGCGCCGGGGATGAGCAATTCATTCTTGCTGCTCGTTTGGGGCATATCTTCGATAATACTCGTCGTTGGATGGGTAGCGTACAGGAAAAAGCATCCGGCGCCGCAATCCCAGACATCCATCAATCGCCGCGGCGAACAATATGTTGGTCGTCATTTCACGCTGGCGAAGGATATCGTAAACGGATCGGGTGAATTGCACGTGGATGACACAAGATGGAAAATTGTCTGCAACCACGATATTTCCGCAGGCAACAAAGTCAAAGTGATCGCCGTGGAAGGAACATCCCTTCGCGTTGACGATTTTATTTCGTAGCGGCCATTTTCTGCTCGCACTGATAGATGGCAACCGGCGCGACGCCGTCGGATATCATGCCAAGCTGCGCCGCCGCCGCCGCGCTCAAGTCGATGACGCGGTTTTTGCCGAAAGCCCCGCGATCATTAATGCGAACCGTGACCGAACGCGCATTGCGCATATTGGTGACTTTGACAAGGGTTCCGAAAGGAAGGCTGGGATGCGCCGCGGAAAAAGAAGCCGGATCATATATTTCATGACTGGTCGTAAGGCCGCCGGAAAACCCTGGGCC
>CAUJHN010000160.1 GCA_963204825.1 Pseudomonadota bacterium | reverse complement strand
AACGACCTCATCGCGTAAAGGGCGTATCTGTTGTGAATGGCATACGGCGCAGTTTTCCCGCACATAGACATTCTGCCCTATCAGTTCGAGGGGGGTATAAGGACGCACGCCCTGCACTGGCTCTATCACCGTTTCCATCCGGAAAAGGGGAATTATCTCTATAATCCCGCCGATCAAAACCGTTACGATAATGAAAGCGAGAAGCAGGAATGAGTTTTTTTCCAGTTTTTCGTGTTTGTTCATCCAGCTCATGCTGCTGCTCCTTGAACTTGCAGGTTGATTTCCTTTTGGCAGACATCGCCGCGTATGGTTCTCCAGAAGTTATAGACCATGATCAGGGCGCCCGTGAGGTAAAGCACGCCGCCGAGCACGCGGATCAGGTAGAAAGGATGCATCGCCATGACGCTTTCGACGAAGGAGTATTGCAAGAAGCCCATGGAGTCATAGGACCTCCACATCAAACCTTGCATTATTCCCGATACCCACATGGCGGCGATGTAGAAGACGATGCCGAGTGTGGCTATCCACAGATGCAGGCTGACCAGTTTCATGGAATACAGCCGTTCGCGGTTCCACAATTTCGGTACAAGGTAATAAAGCGTTCCGAATGTGATGAAGCCATTCCACCCAAGCGCGCCTGAATGAACATGTCCAATGGTCCAGTCAGTGTAGTGCGATAAGGAGTTTACGGCGCGTATGGACATCAGAGGTCCTTCGAATGTTGCCATGCCGTAAAAGGCAAGCGCGATAATCATGAACTGAAGGATCGGGTCTTCGCGCAGCTTGTGCCACGCGCCGGAGAGGGTCATAACGCCGTTGATCATTCCGCCCCAGGAAGGCATCCAGAGCATAATCGAAAATGTCATGCCGAGCGTCTGCGCCCAATCAGGAAGAGCCGTATAGTGCAGATGGTGGGGGCCAGCCCAGATGTAGATGAATATCAAAGACCAGAAGTGAACAATAGAGAGACGATAGGAATATATGGGGCGGTTGGCCTGTTTCGGTATGAAGTAATACATCATGCCGAGGAAGCCCGCCGTCAGAAAGAATCCCACGGCATTGTGTCCGTACCACCATTGCACCATCGCGCTCTGCACGCCGGCAAATATCGGGTAGCTTTTCGCACCCATGAGACTGACCGGCAGCGTGAGTGCGTTTCCTAAGTGAAGGACTGCGACGGTAATGATGAAGGCCAGGTAAAACCAGTTCGCAACATAAAGATGCGGTTCTTTACGTTTGATAATCGTCATCAGGTAAACTAAAAGATATGCGACCCAGACAATTGTCAGCCACAGGTCCGCATACCATTCTGGTTCAGCGTATTCTTTGGCCTGGTTGGCACCCAGAACGTAGCCCAGGGCCGCGATGATGATAAAGAACTGGTATCCCCAGAAGGTAAACTTGGCAAGAGCATCGTTCCAAAGCCGTACGCCACACGTTCTTTGAACCACATAATAGCTGGTCGCAAACAATGCGTTCCCGCCGAAAGCAAAAATTACGGCAGACGTATGGACCGGGCGCAACCGTCCAAAATTCAGGTAAGGTTCTATATTCAAGTCCGGGAAAGCCATTTGCAGGGCGATAAAAATGCCGGCGGCGAAGCCCACGATACCCCAAAAGATTGTGGCAAGGGTAAAAAGCCTGACTATATCGTAATTATAATCTGTCTTTGAGAGGGTTGATGTGGTCATTGTTTCTTCCTTTTAAAAAAGCATATTTCCCGCAAGCACAAACAGCCAGATACTGCTTACCAGCATGGCCGTTTGAGAAACGCGGCGGGACAAGGTTGGAAATTTATGTTTAAAACTTCTGCCGAAAAAGCCGATTGCCATCAGAGAGGGTATTGTTCCGATGGAAAATGCGGCCATGGCGGCGACGGCTTGCGCGAGCGATGGCGCCGTGGAAGAAGCCATCAGAGCCGCCAACACGAGTCCGCAAGGCATAAAACCCAAAAGCACGCCCAGCATGTAACGGGAGAGAAAGCCCTTCTGCCGGAAAAGGGGAGATGCCATACGGTCTATTAAGCGGAGATTGACCGGAATTCCTATCCTTGCCGTCCAGGGGAATAGAGTGGATAAAGGCGGAAATGCGCTTACCAAAAACAATACGCCCGCAATCATAAGAAGGGGCGCCGTTATAAAGACTTTTGCCGCCGAAAACAGATAGGCAATGTTTATGACGCTGTGGAACAGGGCGCCAAGAGCCACATAAGTGGTCATTCTTCCCAGATGATAGGGGATAAGCAGGGAGCCGGAAGGTTTTTGAAGGAGAGGGCCGTCCTCTACCTGTGCCAGCACGAAAGGGGAGCACATTCCCGCGCAATGGGTAACGCTTCCCACCAGCCCGCCCAAAAGCAGGCTGACCGCTAGACCATGTTGGAACATGACATTATGAACGCACTCGGGAAACACACGCCCTCTCATTGACTGTTTAGGTTTTTAGGCGCGGAAAGGACAACACACCTTGACGAATATCAAATTTAAAACTGTCTGAGTGGGAAATTAAATGATTTTTTTTAAATTTTTGCGCGATATTTTTCATATCAGTAATTAAGTGGGTGACTTTCCTTTCTATAAGTGCGCGAGGTCTGTGTGACTTTTTTTGATTTTTATCAAGGATTGTCCGGCCATATGCCGCCAAAAATGCATGGAAAGGACCTTCCCATGCTGCAAGCGCTTAAAGCCCGTTTTCCTTTATTGGAAAAGTTGAAAAAGCCAGGAAAGAATATGTTCTGGGCATGGATTGCGTATCAAACGGTAAAAGGCACTTTAACGACAACTTTTATCTGGTTTCCTCTTTTGTATGTATGGGTGCATAAAACATGAGTCCGCGTTACAAGATCCTGGAAAAGTATAATTTCCAGGTTCCCCGCTATACCAGCTATCCTCCTGCGACCCAGTTTAAAGAAGAAAAAGACGAAGAAGCCTATATAGGCTGGCTGTCAAATACTTCCGGTAAAGTATCTCTTTATGTTCATATCCCGTTCTGCGCGCGCTTATGCCACTATTGCGGATGCAACATGCGCGTGGTGAATAACTACGACCCTGTAAAAGACTATCTTCAAATATTAAAATCAGAAGTATCTCTGCTTCGCACTTATATTCCTGCGGGTACGATTATATCTCATCTTCACTTTGGCGGCGGATCCCCGACAATTGTAAAGCCGGAAGATTTCAGGTCGCTGGTGGAATTTATTTCCGAAACCTTTCCCTTCGATTCTGCAATAGAAATCGGCGTAGAGGCAGATCCCCGTAACATAAGCGAAACAAAAATCGCCGCTTATGCAAGTAGCGGCGTCAACAGAATAAGCCTTGGGGTGCAGGACTTCGACGAAGAGGTTTTAAAGCTTATCAATAGGCCCCAGCCGTTTCATGTGACATATCGGGCCGTTGCGCTGTGCCGGGCGTACGGCATTGAAAATATAAATTTTGATCTTATGTATGGTCTTCCCGGTCAAACAGAAGAATCCATACTGCAGACAATCGACCTGGCGCTGGCGCTTAAGCCTTCCCGCATTTCCTATTTCGGCTATGCCCATGTCCCCTGGGTAAAGCGCCATATGAATTTGATGCCGCAGGAAAGAATACCCGGGCCGAGCGATAGATATATTCTGCAGGAATCGGGTGCATCTTTCATTGAAAGAAAAGGGTATATTCCAATTGGCATAGATCATTTTGCTTTGCCGGAAGATTCCATGGTCGCTGCCTTGAACAATAAAACACTGCACCGTAATTTTCAGGGATATACGACAGACTCGGCGGAATACTTGATCGGCCTCGGTTCGTCGTCGATCGGTGCCTTTCCGAAAGGGTACATACAAAATAAAGTGGATATTCGGCAATATGCAGAAGCTTTAAAAGACAATCGTCTTCCCGTTCATAAGAGCCTTACCTTAAAACAGGACGATCTCCCTGTTAAAAGAATTATCGAAGAAATCATGTGCTACCTGAAAGTGGACTTAAAAGATATTTGTAAAAACTTCTCTCTTCCAGAAAGCTATTTTGAAGAAGAGATGGAGCGTATTAAAGCATTGGAACAGGATGGCGTTGCCTATGTGCGCGGAAGCGTGATCGAGGTTAATCCCGCATACCGTGTTCTAGCCAGAGTTGTCTGCGAGGTCTTTGATCGCCATGCAATGAAAGAGATGAGTTTTCAAAGACACGCGCAGGCTGTTTGAAAGCTTCTAAATAAAAAGAGGCCGGAAAATTTCCGGCCTCGTAAGTTTTATGGTTAGAAGCGGTAAGATACGCCCGCTCCAACCACCCAGGGATCAATATCTACATCGGCTTTAATAGCGCCGTTATTCAAAGAGGCATCAACATCGAGCCAGAGTTTTTTAACGTCAAGGTTAAGGCCCCAATTGTCGCTAACCCAATAGTCAAAACCAGCCTGCGCAGCAAAGCCGACACTGTTATCGACGTTAAGGTCGCTGAATCCTTCTCCTGCTTTTTCTCCGTAAAAGATTGAATAGTTCAAACCGGCGCCGACATACGGGCTGAATTTTTCTTTCGGCGTGAAGTGGTATTGCAGAGTAAGAGTGGGAGGTAATATCCAGGTATCACCCAGATCGGTATCGCCCGTGTAACCAAGGCTATGCTGCGCGGTCGCGGCGATAAGCTAGGCAGCGATGTTTTCTGTAAAGAAGTAGGTCAAATCCACTTCCGGCGTTACCGCATTGCCTACATCGACATCACCGCCGATGTTTACAGAGCTATCGTCATCGGGAACAATCCCAATTGCGCGCATACGCAGTTGAAACCGGTCTTTTGAGAAGATGCCGCTTGCGTCCTGGGCGTGCGCCGTATCTGCGATCCCTGTAAAAGCAGCTATAACTGCCGCTGTATAAAGAAATTTTTTCATATTCTGAACCCTCCTAATGTAATTGGCATCAGGAGAATGGCATTAAAACCACGGGCTAGAATTGATAAAAATCAATATATGGGATTTCCAGACAGTACGATTATGGTGAGTGGCTATATGACCTGACGCGTGCCAATTTCCACCACCTGCGATGGGGGGATACGGTAGAAATCAGTGGCGTCCACGGCCATTTTGGTCATGGCGACATAGATATCGTCCTGCCAGCCCGGAAGGCCGATACGGCTATCTGCTATCATCTTGCGGTGACCGAGGAAGAAGGAGGCGTTTTCCACATCGATATCGTGGCCCAGGGCACGGGCGCGGTAGAGCGCGGCGGGAACGTTCGGTGTTTCCATGAAGCCAAAATTAATGACAATACACATAAGGCGTGAACTGATTTCTTCTACGCTTATTCTGTTTTCAATCGGTACGCGCGGTACGGGCGCCGTTGTAATAGTCAGAATAATATTCTTTTCATGCATAATCTGATTGTGCTTGAGATTTTGCATCATTGTTTCTGGCGCGTGCTCTGGGTCGCTGGTCAGGAATATTGCCGTGCCTTCGACAATGTGCGGCGGATCTCTTTCAAGCATTTCCGCCAAATCAATTGTCGAAATAGCCATTGCCCGTGACTTCCCAATCAAATACTGGGTGCCTTTCACCCAGGTCACTATCAACAATATAAAATAAAGACCAAAGATCAAAGGAACGAAGCCGCCATCAAATACTTTCATAAGATTAGAAGCAAGGAATACGCATTCAATCACAAGGAAGGGAGACATAACAGCAAGTGCGAAAGCCATTCCTTTTTTGCGCACACGCGCGATATAGTAAACGGCAATGATGCTGGAGGCGACGAACGTGCCCGTTACAGCTATGCCATACGCTGAAGCGAGCGCGCTGGAACTTCCAAACACAAGGCATAAGAACAGCACGCTGTATAACAGCAGCGTATTTATTTTGGGCATGTAAATTTGCCCTTCCTGTTTTTCGGATGTATGGCGGATTTCCATACGTGGCAGGAATCCCAGTTGCATAGCCTGACGGGCGACGGAATAGGCGCCTGTGATAACCGCCTGTGAAGCAATGATGGTCGCCAGCGTCGCCAGCACCAGCATGGGAATGAGGGCCCATTGCGGATACAAAAGAAAGAAGGGGTTTTCGATCGCGGCGGGCAGTGTTATGAGAAGCGCGCCTTGTCCGAGGTAGTTTAAAGCCAATGACGGAAAGATAAGGTAAAACCAGGCAATCTGTATCGGTCTACGCCCAAAATGCCCAAGGTCTGAATAAAGCGCTTCGGCACCCGTAACGGCCAAGAAGACAGATCCCAGAACTGTGAAACTGATAAATCCGTGATCTGCTAAGAAGTGCACCGCATAGATGGGGTTAAAAGCCTGTAATACCATAGGCTGTTTAAGGATATAAAGAAACCCTCCCACCCCCATGGCCAGAAACCATATAATGGTGATGGGCCCAAAAAAGTTTGAGACTTTGCCCGTGCCATGGCGCTGCACGCTGAAAAGCGCAATTATAATAAGCAGTGAAACGGGCAGCACGTAACTGTCGAAGGCAGGCGTAAGAAGTTTTACCCCTTCCACGGCCGACATAACGGAAATGGCGGGCGTAATGGACGCGTCACCGAAGAACATTGCGGCGCCTGCAATCCCGGCAAAAAAGACAACCCCCATGCCGCGGCCGATGGATTTCTGGGTCAGGGCCATGAGGGAGAGAATTCCGCCTTCGCCGCGGTTATCGACGCGCAGAAGGAAGAGGATATATTTAATGGTTACCGTGATGGTCAGCGACCAGAGAACAAGAGAGAGAATCCCAAGAAGTTCTTCGACCCGAAAACCGCCTTCACCTAGGTGGTGCGCGGCTTCACGAAATGCGTACAGCGGGCTGGTACCGATATCTCCATAAACCACGCCTATGCAGCCAATCAACAGAGTCCGGAAATGGGACTTTGAATGATCGTGATGGGTGTTGTCGGTGGAAGAAAAGGACTCGCTGCTGCTCATAACTTTTTATGGGTATCAATAATGACATATAAAGGATAAGGGCGGGACTGCCCCTTGTCCAGCACCCTAGGCGGAAAATATGAACAAAACAATAACGCCCAGGACTATGCGGTACCATGCAAAAGCCCAGAAACCGTGCTTTGCAATAAACCCGACCACGGTTTTGACCACGATCATGGCCGTGACAAAGGCGGCCAGAAGTCCGGCGAGCATCAGGCCGATATAATCCGAAGAGGAAATTAGGGCGTCCCAGTTCTTGTACAGGTCATAGGCAACGGCACAGAACATAACCGGCATGGCAAGGAAAAAAGAGAATTCCGTTGCGGCGGCTCTCGATAATCCCAAACCCAGAGATCCCATAATGGTGGCGCCGGAGCGCGATATGCCGGGAACAAGGGCGACGGACTGGGCCACGCCAATAAGCAGGGCCTGTTTGGCGGTAATGTCATCAATGCGGACAGTAACGGCAGGTCCCAGTTTCTTTTCGAAAAGCAGAATGAAGACACCGCCCCCGATCAAAGCGCCGGCGATCACCGTAGGATTGTAAAGGCCGTGCTTAATGAAATCATGTAACAGGGCGCCAAGCAAAAGTGCCGGAAGCGTTCCGATTATAACATTCAGGGCGAAGCGTTGCGCCGTTCTGTCACGCGGAATGCCGCACACCGTTTGAATGATTTTCTGCCGGTATAAGACCATGACGGCAAGAATGGCGCCGATCTGGATAAACACTTCGAACACGCCCCCGGGCGGGGTAGGGAAGTGAAGGCCTTCCACCAGGAGGATTAAGTGCCCCGTTGAGGAAACCGGGATGAATTCGGTCAATCCTTCAATAAAGCCGAGAAACAGGGCTGTCAGGTAATCCAATATCATGCTTGCCATTATAGCCCCGTCAATGAAGCGGACCTGAAGATAAAACAACTTTTCGCTGTTTACTGTTCCAACTTGCTGTGCCGCACACCATAGGTAAAGTAAATGACCATTCCAACAACAAGCCATATGACAAAGCGAAGATGGGTTTCCCAGGGCAGGAAGGCAATCAACGCCCCGCAGGACAGCATCCCCAGGACAGGAAGAAGGATACCGAAGGGCATTTTGAATGGGCGC
>CAUJHN010000159.1 GCA_963204825.1 Pseudomonadota bacterium | reverse complement strand
TAATGTTTTTCTTACAGCGCAGCATGCATGGTTATTGTTGTGCTCCCGAATCCGGCGTATAATGGTAGGGAATGAGAAAAGCAGACGTTTTTTTCGCTAAAGCCCCCTCCGGACATACCACCAATCTGGTTCGCCCGCCTTGCGGGACCGCATGCTTTTGTCTATATGTTAATGCATCTGGAACAGAAGAGGAGTTACCAAAATTCTAAGCAGCGATAGCAGCGGTCCCTATGACACAGAGACCTTGAAAAACCTTATTGTAAAGTCGTTGGACGACGATAAGGCAACAGACATCGAAGTGATCAATCTCACCGGCCAGTCCGCCCTTGCAGATTATATCGTCGTCGCTTCGGGGACATCTTCCAGACAAATCATCCGCATGGCCGAAAAACTCCGCGAACGCCTCGAGGCTCGCGGCCATAAGCACATGCGCACCGAAGGTATGGGACAGGCGAACTGGGTCGTATGCGATGCCGGCGATGTGATCGTCCATCTGTTCCGCCCGGAAGTACGCGAGTTCTACAATATTGAAAAAATGTGGAGCGTGCCCCCGCAAGGCGTATCCGCGAGCACAACAAAAAGCGGCGGATTGAACCGCGTTTAAACTACTCTCCTCCTATCTTTTTGCGGCCGTTTCGGGCATCAATCAGGCATGCTTTCGATTGATCTTATCGCGGTTGGAAAACTCAAAAACGATCCCCTGCTCGACGTGTTCGAGGATTACAGGAAACGCTTGACCTGGAAATTCACGTTCCATGAACTGGATGGAAAGTCGCAAAGCGAGCAGCTTGCGCAAATCACAGAAAAACTGAACCCCAAAGCGGCGCTTGTTGTCATGGACGAGCGCGGGAAAAGCATGGGCAGCCGTGATTTCGCCGGGCGCATGGAACAAATGGCCATTTCGCACGGATATGTGCAATTTGTTATCGGCGGCGCGGACGGGTTGTCTGATGATATCCGCAAAAAGGCCACGATGCTGTTATCCTTTGGGGCGCAGACATGGCCGCATATGCTTGCGCGGATTATGCTCATGGAACAATTATACAGGGCGCAACAGATATCTGCGGGGCATCCGTATCACAGGGATTGATCATGAATTTTTTACGCCACTTTTTACAAGCCTTCGCCGTTTTAATTTTTTCTGCCTCTTTTGCGTATGCGGAAAATGAAATTACGCCCGCCCGGCATCCATCGGCGCAGATAGAGACTGAAAAAAAGCAGACAGAGGCCAGGAAGGCCGCCCTGGAAGCCCAGTCCGAAAAACTGCACGAAGACATGGCGAAAACGCAGGACCAGCTTGTTGGCATAGCGTCAGATGTTAAAAAAAATGAGACGCGGTTGAGCGGGCTTGAAAAGCGTATGGCCGAAAACCGCATAGAGCAGGATGCAATCCAAACCCGTTTAAAAAAGGATAAAAATTCGATTGGCAATCTGGTCCTCGCATTGGAACGTCTGGAGCGCACACCGCCGGAAGCGATCCTTGCCCGCCCCGGCGCTCCTTTGGAAACGGCGCAGAGCGCGATGCTGCTTCAAAGCATCCTGCCCAACATTTACGGGCGGGCAGAAAGCCTTAAAAAGGATCTGAACAGGCTGGATGCCCTGTTGAAAGAAATGGAATCGGACCAGGCGGAGGTGAAGGCGACCGCGCTATCCTTATCCGCCAAGCAGGACGAAATAGGCAAGCTGCTTAAAACCCGCAAAAATCTTTATGCAAAAACGCAGACCGACTTGAGGGCGCAGGATCAGGCGTTACGGGAAATATCGGCGCGCGCCAGAAACCTGCAGGATCTGGTTTCACGCATCGAACAGCGCGAAGAAGAAAACAGGACCAAGGCTCTGGCCGCCGCGGAAGCCGCGAACGAACCAGCGCGCGCCGCAGCCCTGCGCCCAACCCCGATTCCCAAGACGGGGGATGCGCAACTGCCCATTTCAGGCATGATCCGCGTCGGATATAAGCAGATGGACGATATTGGCGCTGAAAGCCAGGGGCTAACCATAGAAGGCCGGCCCCGCGCCCTTGTCGTCGCGCCCATGGGGGGTATTGTCCGGTATGCCGGATATTTCAAGAATTACGGACAGATAATCATTGTAGAACATCAAAAAGATTATCATAGCCTTATTGCAGGATTGGCCAGAATTGATACAGTAGTCGGGCAATCCGTTGCAGCAGGAGAGCCGGTCGGCACTCTGGCCAAATCATCACCTGACGGGGGAAAGCCGACCCTTTACTACGAACTTCGTCTTAATGGCGAGCCCGTAAACCCTGCCCGCAAGTTTGCCGGTCTTTAAGCTTAAAAGGATTTTTCTATGCGCCCAGTATCCTACCTTGTACTTGCCCTCGGCCTCTTCTCCATTCTCGCGATGCCCGCGATGGCGCAAGATGAACAGAGGACCGCAACGGAAGCGGCAAAGGCAGCGGCCAAGGATCCGGATGCAAACGACACCTATAAACAGCTCAATCTGTTCGGCGAAGTTTTTGAACGCGTGCGCGCAAACTATGTCGACCCCGTGACGGACAAACAGCTGATCGAATATGCCTTAAACGGCATGCTGTCTAACCTTGATCCGCATTCAAGCTATCTGAACGAAAAAGATTTCGGTGATATGCAAGTGCAAACAAAAGGGGAATTTGGCGGGCTTGGCATCGAAGTTTCCATGGATAACGGTTTTGTCAAAGTTGTTTCCCCTATAGACGATACGCCCGCTTTCAAGGCCGGCATTCTTGCGGGTGATTACATCACCCATATCGACGATACGGCCGTCATGGGCATGACATTGAATGATGCCGTTGATAAAATGCGCGGTAAAGTCGGCACCAGTGTAAAATTGAAAATTCGCCGCGAAGGCGTGGACGGCGCGCTTGATTTTACGCTTAAGCGTGATGTTATACGCATAAAATCCGTGCGTTCACGTGTTGAACAAGGAAACGTGGGCTATATACGCGTTACGACCTTCAACCAGAACACTGTCGAAGGCGTTGAATCCGCGATTGCCGACATCAAAAAGCAGGTCGGGCAGGAAAAACTTCTAGGTTACATTCTGGATCTTCGCAACAACCCGGGCGGTCTTCTGGATCAGGCCATCGGACTGTCCGATCTTTTCCTGGATAAAGGGGAAATCGTATCCACCCGCGGACGCAATGAAGAAGATACAAAACGGGATAACGCAACGCCCGGAGATCTCGCCGAAGGCAAGCCTATTGTCGTCCTGATAAACGGCGGATCGGCATCGGCTTCGGAAATTGTGTCGGGCGCTCTGCAAGACCATCGCCGCGCTATTCTGCTTGGGACAAAATCCTTCGGTAAAGGGTCAGTGCAAACGGTTATTCCTCTTCCTGGCAATGGGGCCATGCGCCTGACCACGGCGCGTTATTACACGCCGTCGGGCCGCTCCATTCAGGCAAAAGGCATTGATCCGGATATAGTCGTCGAGCAGGCAAAGATTGAAAAGATCTCTTCGGCGGACGAAATTCATGAAGGCGATCTGCCAGGCGCATTAAAAAATCCTGACGCAAAAACCGCGCCGGCTCCGGAAGTGAAGAAGGTTATTACAGAGCCGCCGCCGGAAAAATCCAACAAGGACGAAGCAGGCAAGGTTGCAAAGCAGGAAGATGCCGAAAAGCAAGACTATCAGCTTTCACGCGCTGTTGATCTTATACGTGGCGTATCCATGTATGAGGGCCGCCTTAAACAGGATTAACGTAAAGCCCGCGGGGGAAATTTGATAAGCTTTACCTCTATCAAAAGCAGGTTTACAAAATCGCCTCTTGATAACGGTGCAGCGGCGGAGGGGGACGTTTCCGCCGGTCCTGTTATCGCCCCCGCCCCCTTTTCCCACGCCTTTAAAGAAGGCCTTCTTATGGGAGGCATTCTGTTGCTATTGCTTGCGGCGTGGATGTGGCTTCGCGCAGACGATACGGCGGAAAAGCTGCAGGATATAATTCCATTCAAGACGGCGTCCATCGCCGCCCCTGAAAAGACTGTCATCCCCGCGCCTGATCCGAACGCGCCGGCGCAAGGCGGGCTGGAAGACGCAAAGGTCATTTCTGCCCTTCCGCCCGCACCTGTAGAAGGATTGTATGAGAATTTTCAAGGGCACAAACTGCCCGTTTCCCGCATTCAGGATGATATGACGCCTTTTCAGGCCTATAAGCGTCCGTTCCAACCCGTCGCAGGCCGGCCGATGGTCAGTTTCGTCGTCGTGGATTTCGGGTTGTCTTCCATGATTTCCGCATCCGTACTTGAAACGATGCCGCCGGAAATTACGCTGGCGCTGAGCTCCTATGCCGTAGAGCCTTCGAAGTGGGCGGAATCAGCCCGGGCCTACGGACATGAATTCTGGATCGACCTTCCCATGCAGACGGCCAGCTTCGGCAAAGACGATAGCGGGCCTAATACGTTGCTATTGAATGTGCCTGCGGCGGAAAATGAAAAACGCCTCTTTAATGTAATGGCGTCTTCCGTGGGATATGTCGGCCTTATTTCGCAAAGAGACCATATTTTTACGGCGGGAGACACAGATCCATCCCCTGTCATGAAACAGATTTTTGGCCGCGGTCTTGCCTTTGCGGAAAGCAATCCCGGCATTCGCGCCTATGGGCTTTCCATGGCCATGGAATTTGGTTACCCGTATGTTCAGAATAATTTCTGGCTGGATGACAATCTGCGACCGGAAGCGATCGATCAGGCTTTGAGGGACTTTGAACTTCAGGCCACGCAGAAAGGTAAAGCGATAGCGTTCCTACATCCTTATCCCGCCGTTCTTCATAAGGTTCAGGAATGGATTAAAGGTGCAGAGCGGAAAGGCATTCAGGTTGCCCCACTTTCCGCGATGGTGCAGTGATTATGGCCGCTCTGCCTTATCGCCCCTGTGTCGGGCTTTGCCTCTTTAATTGGGATGGAAAGGTTTTTGTCGGTGAACGGCTGGACGGGCCGGGCGCGTGGCAGATGCCGCAGGGCGGGATCGATGAAGGCGAAGATATTCGCGCCGCGGCGATGCGCGAGCTGTCCGAGGAAATCGGTACGGACAAGGCCGATATTATCCGCATTCACAATGAAACTTTCAGATACGATATCCCCGCGGATGTCCGCGCACGTTTGCCATGGGGCGATAAATATCAGGGACAGGAGCAGACATGGGTCGCCCTGCGTTTTACAGGGCAGGATGCGGATATTAAGCTTGATGCGTGGGATCATCCAGAATTCGGGCGCTTCCAATGGGTCGTTCTTGCCGATGTTCCAAAATTGATTGTCCCCTTCAAGGTGGCGACGTATGAGCAGGTCGTAGAAGCCTTTAAGGACATAAAATAAACCCCGCCGAAGCGGGGTTTTTCTTTATTGGTTTATCGGCGACCAGGCGGGGTCGGACCCATCTCGCGGCAATGGCAGTTGCCGTTCATTATAGCCTGTGATGTCGATCGTGTAGATCTTTGATGAATTGCCGTTCTGTTTAAAGTAGCCGATGACGCGGCCATTCGGCGACCATGTCGGCCCTTCGACGTGATAGGCCTGCGTAATCAGGCGCTCACCGGAGCCATCCGGACGGATCACGCCGAGATAAAACTGCCCGCCGCTCATTTTAATAAACGCGATCAAATCTCCACGAGGGGACCAGACAGGGTTGGCGTAGCGGCCATCCCCAAAGGAAATCCGGCGCGCGCCGCCGCCGTTGGCGTCCATCACATAGAGCTGCTGTGTGCCGCCGCGGTCGGATTCAAACACAATCTGGCGTCCATCGGGCGAATAGCACGGCGCGGTATCGATTCCGGTCGTATCCGTCAATTTGCGCGATCTTCTGGAACGCAGGTCCATTTCATACAGATCCGTATTGCCGTTTTGGGACATGGACATCACGACCTTGTTTCCGTCCGGCGAAAAGCGCGGCGCGAAGGTCATACCGGGAAAGTCGCCCAAAACTTCCTGACGGCCCGTGTCGATGTTGTATAGATAAACGCGCGGCTTGCCACCTTTGTAGGACATATAGGTGATTTCCTGCGCCGTCGGCGAAAAGCGCGGCGTCAGAACCAGAGTGCCCTCATCCGTCAAATAACGGTGGTTTGCGCCGTCCTGATCCATGATGGCGAGACGCTTGATGCGGTTTGTCGCGCTGCCCGTTTCAGAAATATAAACGATGCGGGAATCAAAATATCCGTCCTCACCCGTCACGCGCTTATACACTTCATCAGAAATGATGTGCGCGATACGGCGCCAGTTTTGCGGTGTCGTCATGTAGGCCATGCCGGAAATCTGTTTTTGGGAAAACACATCCCACAGGCGGAATTCAACACGTGTGCGGCCGTCGGGTGCCTGCGTCACTGAACCGGTGACCAGTGCCTGTGAATTGATGGCTTTCCATTCGGCAAAGCGCGGGCCTTCTTTTTGAATGCTGGCGGCGTCCTGAATAAACGCGCCGGGGCTGACGGGTTTAAAGAGTCCTGACCCACGCAAGTTATTCGTGATGATATCGGGAATGTCCTTCGCGAATTGCGCGAATTCAGGGCGTTCCGGATAAAACGGGCTGATGGCGATCGGCACAGGTTCGATCTTGCCCTTGTTCACATCGACGCGAAGCTGCGCGTGGGCAGGAACGGACAGGGCCAGCATAATCATCAGTAATGATAAAAATCTCATCGTTTCATTCCTTCCAATATCTTTTACAGCATCTCTCTTGGATCAAACTTTACGATCATATCTTTCCATTGATCGTATTTGTCCGGATTTAATTCCAACGTTTCGCATTGCGGAGAATTCACCGCACGAATAGCAGAATCCGCCGCCGCGCGGAAATAGCTGTCCTGGCCATAACGCCACTGATCCACAACGGTTGCGCTCATGACATGGCGATCCGGTGAAACAATCAGGCGCACTTCCACAACCAAATCTTCGGCATAACGTGCGCCGGCCTGAATGCTCCAGCAACGGGAAAGCTGCTGACGCAGGGCGTCAAGCTCGCTCATCGTCATCTGCTGAGAGAAGGAAGCCACAGGCGCGGGCGTCGGTGGTGCGGCGTCTTTCGCCTCAGGCAAAGTTTCATCCACCTGCGGCTTGCTGTCCTGCAGATTCTTCAAGAGCTTGTTGAAATCCTGCGCGGTGTCTTTTTCAGGTTCTTTCTTCTCTGCCTCTACCGGTTCCGGCGGCTTCTTTTCCTCCGGCTTTGGCTTTTCTTCCGTCTTTTCCAGCGCGGCTTCATCCGGCGGCGGCGGGGTCACCGGCTTTGGTTTGGGCTTAACTTCTTCCGCCTTTTTCGGTTTTGGCGGCTCAGGTTGCGGCGGCTTCACCTCTTCCACCTTCGGTGGCATGGGCTTCTTTTCCGGCGGCTTTTCCAGTTTTTCGGGTTCCGGCGCAGGCGCGGCCTTTACTGGAATTTTATTCGTGGTCGTCATTTCCGCAATGGGCAGAATTTCGATGGGAATCGCTGCGCTGAGCGGGTCCGGATCTTTTTTAAAATACGGCAGTCCGACAATGGCGATAATGACCAGGACAAGATGCACAGCCCCGGATACAAGCAGAGGGGTTTTCAGCGCCTGAGGCTCTTCTATCGTACGTTCCGGTGCTGCTGTTGCTGCTGGTGACATGGAAATTGTCTACTTAGATTTTATGGCCAATTTATGAAGAAGATTCTGAAATCAACGCCACTTTGCTAAACCCCGCGCCGGAAACAGTGCCGAGAATTTTCATGACCTTGCCGTAATCCAGCGACTTGTCCGCGCGGATGTAGATACGGCGGTCCGGGTTATCTTCGGTCATCGATGTTAAGATGGTTACAATGCGGTCTTCCGTGACTTCGGTTTCGCCGACAAAGATTTTGCCGTCCTTGGCTATCGTGACTTCCAATGGTTTGTTGTCTTCGTCGCTGATGGCCTTTGCCTTTGAATTGGGCAGGTCGATAGGCACGCCGGCGGTGAGCAGTGGAGCCGCGACCATGAAGATGATGAGAAGGACGAGCATGACGTCCACCATCGGCGTAACGTTAATTTCCGCCATGGGGCGATAACCGCCGCCCCTGCCTTTGTTATAACCGCCTCCGCCCGTTGACATGCCCATGATTATGCAACCTTCTTCGAAGCGGATGTTTTGCCGTTGCTGTCATGCGATTCCAGATGGCGCGACAGAATGGCGGAGAATTCGTTGACGAACGCATCAAGGCGCCCCGCATAGCGCTGAAGCTTGCTGGAATAGCCGTTATAGGCAATGACCGACGGGATAGCGGCGACAAGGCCGAGCGCTGTTACGAACAGGGCCTCTGAAATCCCCGGCGCGACGACGGCCAGCGATGTGTTGTTCGTATGCGCGATGGAATTAAACGAATTCATGATCCCCCACACCGTTCCGAACAATCCGATAAACGGGGCCGTGGATCCAACCGTTGCAAGGAACGTCATTCCGCGTTCCAGCCGGACCATTTCGCGGGAAATAGCGACCGACATGGCGCGCTCTACGCGCTGGCGCAAGGATGCCTGCAATTGTTCTTTATCCGGAACCCCACCCGAAACCGTGTTCTGCCATTCTTCCATTCCCGCAGAGAAAACTTTCAGCAGCGGGTCGTGCGGGCTTTTCTTGATACGTTGATACAGCTTATCCAGAGGTTCGCCGGACCAAAAAGCGTCTTCGAATTTGTTGGCGCGGCGGTTGAGCTTGCCGATCGTCGCTTTTTTTTCGAAAATGATCGCCCAGCACCATACAGAGGCAAAGACCAGAATGATGGCCACCGCCTTTACGATGATGTCGGCATGCATGAACAGCGCAATGATGCTCAAATTTCCGTCGAAAGACTGGCCTGCGGCCATGGCGTCAACGGCGGGGGCTGGGGCTGCGGTCATGGGTTACTCCTGATCCTTTGATAAAATGGTTCTAATTCTCTCCGGCACGCGCACCGGGCGGCCGTTTTTGTCTACGCAGACAATCGTGACCGTCATGGAGAAAAGCATAGAATCTTGGCAAAAAATAGACTGATTCATAATAAAAGAACTGTTTTTCATCTCTTTTATAGATGTTTCGACCCGCAAAAGCTGGTCCAGTTTCGCGGGCTTCTGATAATCGGCGTTCAGATGCCGGACGACGAAGATAATCCCGTCCTGCTGCTCGATTTCCGAAAAGTGAAGATCGAG
>CAUJHN010000158.1 GCA_963204825.1 Pseudomonadota bacterium | reverse complement strand
GGGGTAAGACCCAGTTCGCTCGACTGTGCCGATCCGAAGGGTGAGATCCAGTCGTAATTTACACGAAGCCCTTGTCTGTAAAAATATACTACGGTATAGACAATCGTATCACTTGTGCCATTGTGCACCATAATATTAACTTTGGGCATAATGTTGTGGGCCTTGAGCCTTGCTAGCCCTTCTTCCATTAATTGAAAGGCTTTCCCATGCCCTCTGGTTCCATTATGGGTTTCCGCAGTATGACCATCAGCAGAAACCATAATTTCGACAAGGCCGATTTCGTCAAGAAAGGCTACGTTTCTTTCCGTCAAAGCCATGCCGTTCGTGTGAATGGAAATGGCAAGGCCAAGTTTTCGCGCATGTATAAGAAGTTCTTTCCAGTCAGGATGAAGGAAAAATTCTCCGCCTGTAAAGTCAACTCTCAATACGCCCAGCCTTTCGCAATCATCGAGAGCGCTTAGTATTTGTTCCTTTTGTAGAATTTCTTTTCGGTCATTTCCGGCGCTGCAATAACAGTAGCTGCAGGAAAGATTGCATTTTAAGAGAAGTTCGAATTGAACAGATTTCAAATGATGTTTTCCGGCGGCTATTCCAATGCGCCCCCGTACATTCAAGTTATCGTCGATCCATCCTTTTATGAAACATTCATCGAGAAAAGATTTGTTAGCCTCGTAGTAAGCTCTTAAGTCGCCACCATTCTCATGAAGCTGTTCCAAATTCATGAGAATGCGTGCGGCGCTCTCATTTAACGCGCCTGTCGTTTGCCCTTGCCGGAGTCCGTAAACGTGCAGTTTCCTTCTATTGGGGTCATAGACCATTCTGTGAGAGAGAGTCATATATTAAATCCTATTTGTATAATAAATTATATAGTGTATATCTATAAAATATTAAAATTATAATATCAACTATAATTTTAATTGACTAAAACTTCAACCAATAGAAAGGAATAGCTATATGTCTATTATTAATCCTAATGCGCTTAATGCCCCACTAACCACTACAGTTTCCTTTGCGGAGGACTATAGAGATGCGATTGTGCCAATGGCCGATAAATGCTTCCCTGCCTGTGTTCCTGTTGGAAAGTGCGGATTTGATCCTGTGAAGCTAAAGGATGCTCCCGGAAATCCAGCTCCAATGGTTTTGGAGAGTTATCAACTGTAAATTAAGTCAAAAGATCCAGAGAAATCTGGATCTTTTTTTACGCCGTCGAAAGGATGGCGTATAATCCTGACCATGAATTTTTTTAAAAAGAAGTTTTTTTCGAAGTGGGGCAATCATTCTATTCAGAAGCATTTTGACACGACCCTGCGACTGGTGGAGTGGGGAGATTTCGAAGCGGCGATAAAGCTGTTGTCGGGATGTGTTGAACAGGCGCCGCATGTGGCGGCGCTGCATTTTCATTTAGCAGATATTTACAGGCGGAACGGACAGCAAAATGAAGCGGCGGTGTTTTTTACCAAGTACCTCACGATGGAGCCGGAAGATGCGCTTGGCGCGGCGATAAAACTTCATCTGATGGGAAAAGGGGAAATGCCGGGCACGCTGCCGCCTGCGTTTATAAAATCCCTCTTCGATCAGTTTGCGCCGCATTTTGAAGAAAATCTTATTACCCGTTTACGGTATTGCGTACCGGAATTGATGGCAGAATGCGTTCTGGGAAGGAAAAACAAATTTCACCGCCTGCTGGATCTTGGCTGCGGAACGGGACTTTCCACGGAGCCTTTCCGTGCGTATGTGGATGCGGCGGAAGGGATCGATCTTTCTCCCGTCATGATCGAAATCGCACGTGAAAAGAAGATCTTCGATGAATTGCATCAGGCGGAGATTGCGCGTTTCCTGCAAAACCCGCCGCATCAATATGATCTGATCATCGCGGCTGACCTGTTTATTTATCTGGGGGCGATGGAGAATATTTTTAAAGCCCTGCGGGATGGCATGACGCCGGATGCGCTGTTTGTCTTCAGTGTTCAAAAGGCGGCAGGCGATGGAATGACTTTGGGAGAAGATCATCGCTATTCGCATGGCGTTGCGTATGTCGAACGATGCGCGCAGGATGCGGGTTTGCGGATTCTGGAATGCAGGCCGACGGCCCTGCGGATGGATGGGGAGCAGCCCGCCAACGGATATATCTATCTTTGCGCGAAGGCATAAAAAAACGGCCCTTAAAAAGGCCGCTTGATTTTCTTCGTTTGGAGCGGGTGACGAGATTCGAACTCGCGACCCTTACCTTGGCAAGGTAATGCTCTACCCCTGAGCTACACCCGCGTCCTTAACGAACAGGGCGTAGTTATAAGGGATCGGCTTTAAAAATCAAGAGCGAATTCTTCTAAGCCTTTCAAGGGGTTCTACACTCCTATCTGGATCAGGGGGACCATATAGCCGTAAGGTTTCGTTCCGGGCTCTGCCAGAGCGATGATCATGATATTGGGGCTGGCCTGAACGATGGCGGCATTTTGCGGGGTTAATTCCCCCGGCATCAGGGCGGTTTCTTCTTCTTCGTTATCAAAGACGAGCGAGAAAAGGCGTTGTTCCCGATAGTATTCGACATATTTTACATTGGCCGGAAAAGGGCGGTTTGTGCCCAGAATCAGCCTGCCATCCATGGCCTGACCCAGCGTAATCATGGCGATGCAGGCTCCCAGTAATGGTCAAGGCCCCACCGGACACGCGGATCGGTCGTTCCATTGTAAGCGCTTGTGCAGCTTCCCTTTTGAACAAAGAATGAGCCTAGTCGTCTTTCCAAATTATCAAAAGGATCGCCCGGCGGTGGGCTCCACTCCAAAGGCTGGAGGGTTTTTATCTGACCGATACCCGCAATATCTATTTGCATCTCTTTTACCCTGTTTAATTTTTTTTATAATTAAGGCCATCATGCCACAAAGCTTTCCCCGTTTTCAAATCAGAGGGGCGCGTAAACAGCTTACCCCTTGCAAATCCTTGAATTTTTGGACATAGCTATGGGCATGACACAAAGCGCGGAAGTTATGGATTCGTCCGATATGCCAACATCGCCGGAAGAATTGATGGCGTATTTGAAGGGGCTTGGCATTGAGTTTACCCTGCACCACCACAAGGCGGTGTTCACCGTCGCGGAAAGTCAGGCGATTGACGACAAGATTCCGGGTACCGCGTGCCGCAATCTGTTCCTGCGCGATAGGAAGAAAAATAATTTCCTGGTCGTCCTGCGCCATGAAACCGAAGTGGACATGAAAAAGCTCGCGCCCCTTATCGGTGCGGATAAATTGTCGTTCGGATCGCCGGACCGGTTGATGGAATATCTCGGCGTGCGGCCGGGGTCCGTCTGTCCGTATGCGATTTACAATGATAAGGGGCAGAACGTAAAAATCCTGCTGGAAAAAGGCATGATGGAAACTGAAAAGGTGAATTATCACCCGCTTCTCAACACGATGACCATTAGTGTCAAACCTGCCGATTTGGTCCGTTTCATTGAAAGCACCGGGCATGAGGCCCATATCGTTGATTTAAGCGCAGCCGCGCCAGAAAAGGAATAATAATGGGATTGTTCGGTATTCCATCCAAGGAAGATAAAAAAAGCGCCGCGCCGCAGACAGGTGCGATTTTCGACGTGAGCACGCAGGATTTTGAAGAGCGTGTGCTGAAGGCCTCGATGGAAAAGCCCATCCTCGTCGATTTCTGGGCGCCGTGGTGCGGGCCGTGCAAGCAGTTGATGCCAATTCTGGAAGGCGAAGTGAATGCGGCAAAGGGGGATGTCCTGCTCGCAAAAATCAATATAGACGACAATCCCGAATTGGCGCAGGCGCTGCGCATTCAATCGGTCCCAACCGTGATGGCGTTTTTTCAAGGGCAGCCGGTGACGGGTTTCACGGGCGCGCGCCCCGCATCCGAAATCAGAAACCTGGTGGTGCAGCTTATAAAGCTCGCAAAATCCGCAAAGCCGGATGCGATCGATATTCCGGCGGCGCTGAAACAGGCGGCGCAGTTTCTGGCCGAAGGGCAGCACGGCCCGGCGCAGGAAATCTATATCCAGATATTGCAGCAGGATGAAAATAACGTTGAGGCTTATACGGGGCTGATCCGCGTGATGATCGATGCCGGGGCGCTGGAGCAGGCGGGACTGATGATCGAGAATGCGCCCGAAACCATCGCAAAAAATCCGGCGATGGCGGCGGTGAAGACGGCGCTTGAACTCGCGGCGGGGGCCGGGGAGGCTTTGAAAAAGCTGAAACCTTTGCTGCAGAAAGTACAGGCAGCGCCCGACGACCACCAGGCGCGGTTCGATCTTGCGGCCGCGCAGTTTTCGGCGGGCGACCGTAAGGAAGCGATCGACAATCTGGTGATGATTTTGCAAAAGGACCGGACGTGGAACGATGAAGCGGCCCGTAAGGAACTGTTAAGGTATTTCGAGGCGCTGGGCTTTGCCGATCCCCTGGCCATAGAGGGGCGGAAAAAACTTTCCCGCATCCTGTTTTCTTAAAAAAGACGGCTTATATTATTTCATCATGCACACGCCGGGGACACCAAAATACCAGCAGCTTCCAGAGGAAATTCCGTTGTTTCCGCTGCAGGGTGTTTTGCTTTTGCCGCGGGGGCAGTTGCCGCTGAACATATTCGAGCCGCGCTATGTCGCGATGGTCGATGAGGCGATTTCGACGCACCGCCTGATCGGCATGATCCAGACAAAGGACGACGGCGGTCTTTATGATATTGGCTGCGCCGGGCGGATCATCAGTTATAACGAAACGTTTGATGGGCGCTATGAAATCGTGCTGCACGGTATTTGCCGTTTTAAAACCACGGAAGAACTGCCGCAGAAAAACGGATTCCGCCGCGCGGCGGCCGACTGGGCGGATTACAAAGAAGACATGCAGCCCATGACATGCCTGGATATAGACCGGGCGCGCCTGATCGGGCTTTTGAAGAGTTACTTTGAAAGACATGGGCTGACCTGCAGCTGGGATGCGGTGGACAAGGCCAGCGATGAAAAACTAATGACCTCGCTCGCCATGATATGCCCTTTCGAGGCGAAAGAAAAACAGGCGTTGCTGGAGGCACCGTGCTGCAAGGAGCGGGCGAAGCTTTTCATGACGCTTTTAGAAATGGAATGCAAGGGCGGCTGCGGTTGCAGGCATTAAAATTCAAACGCCAAGACGCCAAGACCGCCAAGTTTATTGCAAGGGCCTTGGCTAACTTGGCGCCTTGGCGTTAAACATGTTTTTAAGCGCTGCGCGCGGCTTTGGGGACGTGTCATCCCCGTCTTGCGCGGAAATCCGGATGCCCGCATAAAGCGGGCATGACAGATAAAAAGGGATAGGTTATATAGTTGCCATGCCAGCCATTGATCCGAAACTTCTTGAAATTCTCGTCTGCCCTTTGACCAAGGTGCCGTTGCGGTATGACGCGGCGAAACAGGAGTTGATTTCCGATCAGGCGGGGCTCGCCTATCCGATCCGCGATGGTATTCCCATCATGCTGGTGGAAGAGGCGCGGAAGATATAATTCTGCTTAAAGCGGCTGCGAGCCGTTCGTTTTCCGTCGCCAGGCAAATCCTTCTTCTAAAAGATCCGGGTTCCATATGAACATCGATATTAAGATCGAGCCTTTTGGAGCACATTCCCAAAGTTTCGTAATTAAAGTTTCCTGATAGCGTGCGATCAAGATTAGAGGCAATAAGCACCTTTGCAGCCGGGTGCCCATGTTCAAAGTCGTGAAGTGCCTGATCAAAATCATCATGATTGCTTCGTGTCAGCCAGCGAAAATTGTTAAAAACAACTTTTCGATTAAAAATATGGTCTGCAGAAGCATTTCGCGTGACGCCATCAGGATAATGCGATGGATTGAATATTTCGTCGATACCAAGGGCAAGAAGAGATTTACCGCTGCTGGCACTTGCTCCTAATGTGATAATCCATGGCCCATCTCTTCTAGGCATGCCCCGGAGGACTTCACCAACCTTGTTGGCAAGACTAAGCAACTCTTCGCGGGATTCTATTTTGGTTTCAATGTACATAGTAAATATTTCACATAATGAAAAAATAACATTTGGGCAAGCAATTTCTTGGTTTGCCGGTGGGTAGGAATTCATTGACTCCTAGCGAACGATACTTTTATAAGTCTTTCATGGCTTTGAACCCTGCAAACCTGCTCCTAGATCTCCTCCTTATCACCCCCTGACGGGGTATGGGGCCGCGAACCGCGCCCACCTTCAGGGGAAATTGAACTTTCAAGAATTCACAGATATAAGCCTGTCATCCTGAACCCCAAAGGGGTGAAGGATCTCAAGATAGAGATTCTTCGCTGGCGCTCAGAATGACACGTAAGAGGAGATCACATGAGCCAGAAAGACCGCGTATTAATTTTCGACACAACCTTGCGTGACGGGGAACAATCCCCCGGCTGTTCCATGAATCTGGAAGAAAAGCTGCGCATGGCGCGCCTTCTCGACGATATGGGCGTCGATATTATAGAGGCGGGATTTCCGATTGCGAGCCCCGGCGATTTCGAGGCGGTGAACGAGATCGCGAAAGTCATCAAGCGCGCGACCGTGTGCGGATTATCCCGCGCGATAGAGCGCGATATCGATGTTGCGGGCGAAGCGTTGAAGCCTGCAGCAAACCGCCGCATCCATACCTTCATTTCCACGTCCCCGCAGCATATGCGGTATCAGTTGCAGATGGATGAGGGGCAGGTTCTGGAATCCGTTGCAGCATCCGTCACGCGTGCGCGCAAATATACAGACAATGTCGAATGGTCCGCGATGGATGCAACAAGATCCGATTGGGATTTCCTGTGCCGCGCGATTGAAACGGCAATCCGATCCGGCGCCACAACGATCAATATTCCAGACACGGTGGGATACGCCATTCCGACAGAATTCGGCGAGCTCATTTCCTATATCCGCAACAAAGTCACCGACATAGACAAATGCGTTATTTCCACGCATTGCCACAATGATCTGGGGCTTGCCGTCGCGAACTCCCTGGCCGGTGTCGCGGCGGGCGCGCGGCAGATCGAATGCACGATCAACGGGATTGGTGAGCGCGCGGGTAATGCCGCGCTGGAAGAAATCGTCATGGCGCTGAAAACCCGTGCCGATAAAATGCCGTATGATTGCAATGTCGATTCCACGATGATCATGAAGGCGTCCCGCACGCTGGCCAACACGATTGGGTTCAGCGTTCAGCCGAACAAGGCCATCGTCGGCGCGAATGCCTTCGCGCATGAAAGCGGCATCCATCAGGACGGGGTTCTGAAGAATGCGTCCACATACGAAATCATGACGCCGGAATCCGTGGGCCTTACAAGATCCGAACTTGTTCTGGGCAAACATTCGGGACGGCATGCGCTGAAGTCCCGCGTGGCGGAACTGGGATATGAGCTTGGCGACAATGCGCTGAACGATCTGTTCAAGCGCTTCAAAGACCTGGCCGATAAGAAGAAGCAGGTGTTCGATGACGATATCATCGCGCTCATCGAAGACGAAGTCGGGGCGCAGGACGACGCGATCCGGTTCTTGTCCCTTCAAGTCGTGGCCGGAACGAGCGGCCCGCAAACGGCAGCGCTGGAACTGACTGTTAATGGTGAGACAAAATCCGCAAAAGTGGAAGGCAACGGGCCTGTCGATGCGATCTTCAAGGCGATCCGCGCGATTATCCCGCATGACGACGCCGCGCTGCAGCTGTATCAGGTCCATGCCGTGACGGGCGGGACGGATGCGCAGGCGGAAGTCACCGTGCGCCTGGAAGAGAACGGCAAGACGGTCAACGGACAGGGGGCGGATGCCGACACGCTGGTGGCGAGCGCGCGCGCGTATGTACATGCGCTCAACAAGCTGGTCACCAAGCGGGCAAAAACCAAGCCTGCGGACGCAGCGGCCTGACCGGCCTGTTGATAATTTCCCACAGTCTGTATGCAGAGGCTTTTGTGCGGCGCAATCGTCAATTATGGTTGTGCGTCATTAATCTATGCCAGAGAGCCAACTATGAAAAATTTTCTTCTTATGAGTGCCGCTTTTTTATCGATGTCTGTGCCCGCCTTCGCTGCGGAAGACAGCATTCCCGGTGAGTTTTCCACGAATATAGGTTTTGTTTCCGAATATTCCTGGCGCGGTCTTTCACAAAGCAACGAAGGGCCAGCCGTTCAGGGCGGGATCGACTGGACGCATGATTCAGGTTTCTATGCCGGGGTCTGGGGTTCCAACGTCAATTTCAACGACGGGGACGAAGCCCATGTCGAAACCGATATTTATGCCGGTTACAGCGGCGAAGTGAACGGGTTCACCTATGATATCGGCGCCCTGTATTACGCGTATCCCGGCGCGGATTCCGATCTGGATTACAACTTCTTCGAAGGCGCTCTTGCTGTCGGGTATGATTTTGACGTCGCGGCGGTTTCTGCATCGGTCAATTATTCGCCAGACTTTTTTGCCGACTCCGGCGATGCAACTTATGTTGCAGGTTATGTAGATGTGCCGCTTCCTTTCATGCCGTTTGATACAAAAGTCAGCGGCAGCGTCGGTCATCAGTGGATCGACGAAAACGACACCTATGGCGTCGATGATTACACGGACTGGGGCATTGGCCTCTCTTCCAACATTGAAGGGTTTGATATTGGGGTGAAATACATCGACACCAGCCTTGATGAGACGGAAGATTGCGCTGATGGATGTGCCGAGCGCGTGATCGTCTCGCTCACCAAGGCATTGCCATAATTATTGATTTTATGGAGGGTTTGCTCTATAAACCCTCCATACTTCATTCCTCATTGAAAGGACTATCTATGAAATCCGTTATAAAACATACACTTATGATTGCTATCGCTCTTGTTATCGCGGCGCCTGCCATGGCTGCACAAGGCCTGATCAAAGGCACAAAATCCTACCAAGCCGGACGTTCCGGTCAGCCAGAAGAAATGCCGGCGGCTGAAGCGGCAAATACCAATACGCAATCTGCGGAAGATGTTTCCAAAATCGCCCCCGCCGCCGGTGATCAGACTCCTGCGGAAACGACAACGCAAAATCAGGGAAAAACAATGCGCGAAGAAATGCGACTGCCTCGCAAAAACTAATTGCGCTTATGCTAATAAAAAGCCGGCTTTCATAAGAAGCCGGTTTTTTTTATTTCATAAAAGCCAATATTAAATTTTGTAACCCGGCTTGTGATTTTAAAATCCTGTTGTACTATTGTCTACTTCCTGCGTTCTTCGCCGTTTTCCATTATGTGTATGAGTCAAACTCTTAAAGTAGAATTAAATAATTTCGTTTAAGTTTTTCTTTATAGCTTTTAACAATTTCTCATCGGGGCATCTATACTATGTCTATCACACTTTCGCGCGTGAAAATTTCCAAAAAACTTCCTTTGATCATGATCGGCTTAACGGTGATCAATGTTGCCGCTGTAACGGCGCTGCAAGAATATCTTATGTACAAAGATAGTCTCCAGGCAAGTCAAACAGCCCTCGCCTCCGATCAGATTATGCAAGAGGAAGCGCTGCGAAATTACCTCACCAGTATCAAGGAAGAACTGGTCGTGCTTTCCGATAACGGTTATGTCCGCGATGCCATCCGCGATTTCGATGCAGGCTACAAAGCTTTGGGATATGCGCCGGACCAACAGCTGCAAAAACTTTATATAGACGACAATTCCAATAAAGTCGGCGAGAAAGACAAGCTAGACGCCGCGCAGGACGGGTCCGCCTATTCGGCCGCGCACGCGAAATACCATCCCTGGTTCCATAAGCTGCAACAGTTCCGTGAATATTACGATGTCTTCCTGTTCAACAAAGACGGGGACATCGTTTATACCGTGTTCAAGGAGCGTGATTTTGCGACCAACGTGCTGAACGGTCCCTGGAAAGATTCGGATATTGCGAAAGCCTTTGCGGACGCAAAGGCCGATCCCAAGGACGGCAATGTGCATTTGTACGATTTTCGCGAATATGCGCCCAGCAATAATGTGCCTGCGAGTTTTATTTCCACGCCGGTGATGGATGAAAACGGTCAATTCCTAGGTGTTCTGGCGTTTCAGATGCCTGCGGGGAAAATAAACGACATGTTCAAGGATATGAGCGACCTCGGCAAGACTGCGGCTTCGTATCTCGTGGGAATGGATCATTTGATGCGCACAGATTATGCGTTTGAGAAGGAGCCCACGACGCTCAAAATGAAAATAGAGGAAGATGCTGTTATACGCGCACTCAACGGTGAAACAGGCGTATTCGTCGATATTGATGAACATACAAAGGAAGAAGCCGTTACGACTTACCGCCCTTTTGAATTTGAGGGGGTCAAATGGGCCATGGTAACGGAAAAGCTTCTCGATGAAGTGATCATACCGTTCAAAGAAGTACAGAAGTTTTCAATTATATGTTCTCTTGCTATTCTTCTTGTTGTTGCGCTGATTTCCGCGTTGTATGCAGGCGCCTTGACAAAAGCGATCAAGCGTATGGTTGAAACCATGAAAAAGCTGGCAGATGGAGACAACGCTGTTGTCATTCCTGGCCTAGAGCGTCATGACGAGCTTGGCGATATGGCCAAAGCAGTCCAAGTGTTCAAGGAAAACGCCATAGAGATGGAGCGCTTGTCCGCCGAGCAGGAAAAGCAAAAAGCACGGACCGAGCAGGAAAAGAGAGAAGCGATGCACCGTCTGGCGGACGATTTCGATCAGAGAACCTCCAATATCATCCTGTCTTTAAGTTCTTCCTCACAGCAAATGCAACAGATGGCGGCCAAAATGACCGGGGCGTCCGAGCGTACATCCGAGATCAGCAGCGCCGTGGCCGCAGCCGCGACCGAGGCCGATGCCAACGTGCAGACCGTAGCCGCGGCAACCGAAGAACTGGCCGCATCCGCCGCGGAGATTTCGCAGCAGATAAATACGGTCGCGACGATGGCGAATACCGCTGCCACGGAAGCACAAATTACGAGCAAGGAAGTTAAAAATCTTCAGGAAATGGCGGTTTCCGTCGGTGAAGTGGTCGGCGCCATCAAGGAAATTGCGGAACAGACCAATCTTCTGGCACTGAATGCGACGATCGAGGCCGCGCGCGCCGGTGAAGCCGGAAAAGGATTTGCCGTCGTCGCCGACGAAGTTAAGAAGCTTGCCAATGAGACGGCCCAAAAAACCGAAGAAATCGGGGATCGCGTGTCCAAAATTCAAAATGCGATCAACAGCAGCGTCCACGCGATGGACAAGATCATACGCAATGTTCAGAACATCGACGAAGCCACAAATTCTGTAACGGCCGCCGTTGAAGAACAAAATGCTGCAACAAGGGAGATCGGCCGTAACGTTACGGAAGCGTCCACAGGCACGCAGCAGGTTTCGCAGAATATCGTAACGGTCCAGGAGAACGCCTATGAAACAGGCGAAGCTTCAAAAACCGTATTGCAGGCTGCGAATGAGCTTTCGCATCTTTCTCGCGACCTGCGCGAGCAGGTAAGCCGTTTCCTTGGCGATATCCGCGGGGATGCGGAACAATCTCCGAAAGTCAGAGCTGATTTGCCTATGGCTGCGGAATAATATCAGTGGGCCTGATTGCTTATGCCGCCTTCTCCCTCAATAGGGTTGGCGCGGCCTGAGGAAGCGTCCCGTGCGATCGCACCGCGCAAGTTCTCCAAATCCAAAAAGAAGTCGGCCTGACGGCGAAGTTCGTCGGCAACCATCGGTGGGTTGGATTGAATTGTGCTGACAACCGTCACGCGGACGCCTTTTCTTTGCACGGCTTCCAGCAGGCGGCGAAAATCGCCGTCACCGGAAAACAGGATGATGTGATCTACGCGCTCCGCCATTTCCATGACATCGATGGCAAGTTCAATATCCATGTTGCCTTTGATTTTTCGGCGGCCCTGGGAGTCCACGAATTCCTTGGTCGGCTTCGTGACCATCGTATAGCCGTTATAATCCAGCCAGTCGACCAGCGGCCGGATAGGCGAATAATCCGTATCTTCGATGAGCGCGGTATAGTAAAAAGCCCGGACGAGACGCCCGCAGGAAGCGCCCCAGCTCAAAAGCTTGCGGTAATCAATGTCGAAATCAAGGCTTTTGGCGGCGGCATAGAGATTTGAGCCGTCGATGAACAGCGCGACCTTGTCTTCAGCGTAAAACGGAAGAACACCCTCTCCCTCAATTTTTTTTACCATAATATTTTCCTGGGTTTTTTAGAATCGTGTCATGATAATATTAGATATAACTTATATATGAAATATCTATAAAGTCCATCCTCCAACGACACCAATTTCATTTAGTTCCGCTTCGTTACAAAAAAGTTGCAAGCCATACGAAATCCCCCTATACCTTGCTGGAATTTCACCGAAAAAGGATGTTTCATGGCCCGCGTTACCGTTGAAGACTGCATCGAAAAAATCCCAAACCGCTTCGAACTCGTTATGGTTGCGGCGCAGCGCGCCCGTAAAATCGGTTCCGGCGCGGCTTTAACGCTGGATCGCGACAATGACAAGAACCCGGTCGTGGCGCTTCGCGAAATCGCCGACGAAACCGTGAATATCGAAGAATTGAAGGAAGAAATCATCCGCGGTAAGCAGCGCATCATCGCTATGGATGACGACGGCGAAGACGTTGTCGATTCCATGGAAGGCGAAGAAGAATGGAAAGCCATGGCGCGCGGCGCGGGCTCCTTCAGCATGGATGCTGACGATGACGAAGAAGAAGACGCTGAGCCAGGCCTGGAAGATATGGCCGGAGCGGACGTGGCGGACGAAGAGTAAGCCATCTCCATCAGATCAGGATATATTGAAAAGGCCGATGAAAATTCGGCCTTTTTCATTGTCAATCTCAACCATGGATCCATATTTTGTTAAGGGTTTGTTATTATTCCCAAAGCTATGCTGCAGTCCCCTTGCATGGATTTTAAAAGCCGTGCGTTCAGGGGCAAGGCATGCTAAATTTTTAAGATAAGAATCAATCGTTTAGGAAAGACAAGCGCGTATAGATGGCCGTCGCAGAGCAGCTCCTCGATCAGGTGAAAACCTATAATCCCGACTTCGATGGCGAAATCATCGAAAGCGCCGCCGCATTCGCAAAAACGATGCATGAAGGCCAGACGCGGGCAAGCGGGGAGCCTTATTATACCCACCCGTTGGAAGTCGCAGGCATTCTTGCCGACATGAAAATGGATCAGGCAACGATTTTGACCGCCATCCTGCACGATACGCTGGAAGATACGCCCGCGACCTATAAAGAACTGTCCACAAAATTCGGGAAGGAGGTCGCGGACCTCGTCAACGGCGTTTCCAAGCTGACCAAAATCGAAAGCCAGACGGTTGAGGGCAAGCAGGCGGAGAATTTCAGGAAGCTTGTACTGGCGATGTCTGAAGATATTCGCGTCCTTCTGGTCAAGCTGGCCGACAGGCTGCATAATATGAGGACGCTCGGCGCCTTCAAGAATCCCGACAAGCAGCGCCGCATCGCGCGCGAAACACTGGATATTTATGCCCCCCTTGCAGAACGCATCGGCATGCACAAGGTGAAGGAGGAGCTGGAAGATCTTGCGTTTTCCTTCCTCAATCCCGAAGCGCGGGAAAGCATCAACGCGCGTCAGAACTTCCTGCGCAAGGAAGGCAACGACGTCGTTAAGAAGGTCATCGGCCATCTTGAAAAGCTTATGAAGGATTCCAAGATCGATGCCGAAGTCACGGGACGGGAAAAGACGCGGTATTCCATTTGGAAAAAGATGCAGCGTAAGAACGTTGCCTTTGAACAATTGTCCGACATTATGGCGTTCCGCATCGTCGTGGACAGCGTTGAAGAATGCTATCATGTGCTTGGCGTCATCCACTCCAATTTTCCCGTCGTGCCGGGACGCTTCAAGGACTTTATTTCGACGCCGAAACCAAACGGCTATCGCTCCATTCACACAACGGTTCTGGGCCCTGAAAACCATCGCATCGAAATTCAGATAAGAACGGCGGACATGCACTATGAAGCCGATCTGGGCGTGGCCGCGCACTGGTCCTACAAGCAGGGCGCGTCGGGCGCGGATTTAAAAGACATGAAGAAATTCCGCTGGCTGCGGGAGCTTCTCGAAATCATGGAGCAGGAATCCAAGCCAGAGGATTTTCTAGAGAACACGAAACTCGAACTCTTCGCCGATCAGGTCTATGTTTTTTCACCAAAGGGCGATCTGGTTGAGCTTCCAAACGGCGCGACGCCGGTCGACTTCGCTTATGCCGTGCATTCGGGCGTGGGCGATAAATGCGTCGGATCCAAAATAAACGGGCGTATCGCGCCGCTTAATACGAAATTGCAAAACGGCGATCAGGTAGAAATCATCACGTCGAAAACGCAGACGCCTTCGCCGACATGGGAGCGTTTCGTCGTCACGGGTAAAGCAAGATCGCATATCCGCCGTTTCATACGTCAGCAGCAGCGCAATGAATACATCACGCTGGGGCAGGCGATGCTGAAGAAAATCTTCCAGCAGGAAGGATATGATTATACGGATAAGGCGGTGGCCGGGATCGTTGCACAAATGCGGGTCGACGACGTAGACGATATTTTCGCCAATATCGGGTCGGGGCATTTCATCGCGAAAGACGTATTCCGGACGATTTTCCCCGCGCACAAGACGGAGGCGGCCGTCGCCGCAAAGGAAAACGACCCTGACAAGGTTACCTATGCCAAACGCCCCGACGACGGCAAGCCCATGCCTATCAAGGGTCTTATTCCGGGCATGGCCGTGCATTTCGCAAGATGCTGCCACCCTCTGCCGGGTGACCGCATAGTCGGCATTGTCACAACGGGCAAGGGCGTCACCATTCATACGATCGATTGCGAAACGCTGGAGACTTTCGCGGACACGCCAGAACGCTGGATCGACGTTTCCTGGGGCGAAGGGCCGGATTCTCCCGAGGCTCATGTCGGCCGCCTGGAAGTAACGATCACGAATGAATCCGGCGCGCTCGCGGCCCTTACCACTGTGATCGGAAAGAACGGCGGCAATATTACGAACCTGAAAATCGTCAACCGAACCATGGATTTCTGGGACATGCTGCTGGACGTCTATGTCCATGATACGCGCCATTTAAGCAACATTATCGCGGCCTTGCGCGCCACGCCGCAAATATCGTCCGTAGAGCGGGCAAGAGGCCGGTAGTCCGGATGGACAGGTCCCCCCTCATTTGCTAGAACGAAGCCGCATGTTATTTAAACGCCGCGACAAGCAATCCAGTTGGAAAAAAGTCAAGAACCTGCTCTGGCCGGAGATGGGCTTTAAGCGCCTTGCGAATTATTACAAGCACAGAACCGTGCGCATACCCGCCAGCGAACATTCCATCGCCGCGGGACTGGCTTTTGGCTGTCTTGTCTCCTGGACGCCGACGTTCGGCACGCACTTGCTTCAATGCGCTATTTTTTGCTGGGTTACGCGCACCAACTGGATTGCAGCGTTCATCGGTTCGGCCCTTGGCAATCCATGGACGACACCCATGCTGATGGTGATTTCATACCATGTAGGCAAGGCGTTGTTCATAGCCACGGGACATACGGATATGCTGCAGGCCGTAGAAGGCACGCACGCGACTTTCAGCGCCTTTTTGAAAAGTATCCTGCATGGAAATGTGACGATGGACCTTCTGTCCGCGAATTTTAAAAAATACCTTCTGCCGACGCTGATCGGCGGATATACGATGGGCCTCGCCACTTTTCCGCTGTTTTATTATCCTTTCTACTACATGGTGAAAGGCGCGCGCGCAGCCAGACGTTTGCGCATAGAAAGAAATCTGCATCAGGAAGTTGTCGAAGTGACGGGGCAGACAGAATGATTATCGGCATCGGTTCTGATATTTTGGACGTTGGCAGGCTGGGCAAGGTGATGGAGCGTTTCGGCGAACGGTTTATCAAACGCTGTTTTACCGAAGAGGAGCGCGCAAAAGCGGAACGCCGCCGAGGCGCGGGCACGCATATCGCCACCTATGCCAAACGGTTTGCCGCTAAGGAGGCCTGTTCGAAGGCGCTCGGCACCGGCTTTTCGCACGGTGTTTTCATAAAAGACATTGGGGTTGTGAATGACTATGCGGGCAAGCCTACGCTGGTCCTGACGGGCGGGGCGCTGGAACGGCTGAGGGCGCTGACCCCGGCCGGCATGGTTGCCCAGCTTCATCTGACCCTGACCGACGAGCCGCCGACCGTTCAAGCGCATGTGGTGATAGAAGCCGTGCCGGGGGCTTAGTCCTCTGGTAATTCATCCCGATATTCGTTAAAAGGATGGTCGGACAAGAGGATAGCGCTTTGCAGAACACCGATAACACACTTCCCAAAGAAGAGACGATCCCCGAAAAAGAAGAGGGCGCCGGCGAATTTTTCAAAACAGCCGTGCTGGCCATTCTTTTGGCGCTCTTCATCCGTACATTCTTTTTCGAGCCGTTTAACATCCCTTCGGGCTCCATGTTACCGACGTTGCAGATCGGCGACTACCTGTTCGTTTCCAAGACATCCTATGGGTACAGCAAATATTCCTTTCCGTTCGGCGTGGCCGATTTCAAAGGCCGCGTGTTTGCCAAAGAACCAAAGCGCGGCGATGTCATTGTATTCCGCCAGCCCCCGAACCCTTCCATCGATTACATAAAAAGGTTAATAGGACTCCCCGGCGACCGGATTCAAGTGAAGGAAGGTCGCCTGTATATCAACGGGAAGATGGTCGATCGCGAACCTGTCGGGATGGAGCGTATCGGCGCGCCGGAAGGCGGGAACGAAACGATGATGGAATACATCGAAACCCTGCCGGGCGGGGTGATGCATAAAATTTATGAAGAATCGGATTCTGAAGATCTGGACAACACCAAAGAATATGTCGTGCCCGAAGGCCATTATTTCATGATGGGCGACAATCGTGATAATTCGCTGGATAGCCGCGTGCCGGAAACTGTGGGGTTCGTGCCGGCGGAAAATCTGGTTGGGCGCGCGGACATACTGTTCTTTTCCATTGATGAGACAGCCAATTTTTACAAGCCATGGACGTGGTTTTCAGCCGTACGCTACGGCCGCATCCTGAATACTATCGGGCCCGTTCGTCCGCCGGAGTCGGCGCAGTGAGCGGTCTTCCAGACTTTGCCGAGCTTGAAGCAAAGCTTGGCTACCGCTTTAAGATGCGCGCCTATCTGGAACAGGCGCTTACCCATTCCAGCAAAGGGGCGTCCAATAACGAGCGCATTGAATTCCTGGGCGACAGGGTTTTAAACCTGGTGATGGCCGAAGCTCTGTTCAAAAAATTCCCCGATGAAAATGAAGGCAACCTCGCGAAAAGACATTCCGCCCTGGTGCAAGGCCGCATGCTGGCCGTGATTGGCGCAGGCGTGACGCTTGGGGACTACATCATCCTGTCTGAAGCGGAGAGAATGTCCGGCGGCGCGGCGAATGAAAATATTTTATCCGACGCCATGGAAGCTGTGCTCGGCGCCATATTCCTCGATGGCGGGCTGGACGCGGCGCGGGAGCTTATTTTACGGCTCTGGGCGGATTATCTTCTGACCGTATCCGAAGCGCAGCAGGATCCGAAAACAGAATTGCAGGAATGGGTGCAGGCGAGAGGCTTACCTTTGCCGGACTATGAGATCGTCAACCGTTCCGGCCCGGACCACGCCCCTTTGTTTGAGATCGAAGTGCGCGTAAAAGGCCGCGATCCCGTCAGCGCGGAAGGATCATCGCGCCGGCAGGCGGAAAAGGCGGCGGCTTCTTTGATGCTGCGTCAGTTGAAGGGGAGCGCATGAGCAGCGGTGATGTCCAACGTTGTGGTTTTGCGATCATCATCGGCGCGCCGAACGCCGGAAAGTCGACATTTATCAACGCGGCCGTCGGTGAAAAGATTTCCATTGTTTCAAGCAAGGTCCAGACAACCAGAACGCGGGTTCTTGGGATTGTTGTCGAAGGCAATAGCCAGATTATTTTCGTCGATACGCCGGGCCTGTTCAAACCGGGCAACGACCGCATGGAGAAAGCGATTGTCGCGGCGGCATGGAACGGACTTTCAGATTCGGATCTCGTCCTGTTCGTTGTTGACGCCGCGAAGGGTTTTTCACGCCCTGTGCGCACGATCATAGACCGGTTGAAAAACGTCACAGGAAAAAAATACATTTTAATCCTGAACAAGATCGATGAAGTGGCGCGGCCGAAACTGCTGGAGCTGGCAACGGTCCTGAACCAGGCGATGGATTTCGAGGCGACCTTCATGATTTCCGCGCGCAATAACGACGGCGTGAACGATGTGGTCAGACATGTCGCGAAAATGATGCCGGAAGGCGCGTTCCACTATCCCGAAGACCAGATGAGCGATATGCCGATGCGCCTGCTCGCGGCGGAAATCACGCGTGAAAAACTGTTCCGCGCCGTGCATGACGAAATCCCTTACGATATCACGGTCGAAACGGAAAAATGGGAAGAGTTCGAAGACGGCAGCGCAAAGATCGATCAGGTTGTTTTCGTCGCCCGCGAAGGGCAGAAGAAAATCATTCTTGGCAAGGGTGGAGAGATGATCGGAAAAATCGGCGCGCAATCCCGCGTCGAGCTGGAAGAAATCATGGGCCGTCGCGTGCATTTAAAATTGTTCGTGAAAGTGCGCGAAAACTGGAGCGAAGATTCAGAGCATTACAAATTATGGGGACTTTCGCACGCAGAAGACCCGACTTCCGATAAATTTTAAAGAGTCAAATCAAGACCTTATTTTTCATTTCAGATTTTATGTGGATAAAGGAATCGCGATTCGCGGAATTTCTGGCGCGTGATTCGCCCCCGCGTTATCGTCTTTTTACTTTCAAGGAAAAATTATGGCACGGCGGTGAAATTTTTTTCATCCTGCGCCGGAGAGAAGTAGGGATATGAGCTGGACTGACGAACGCGTTACCCTTTTAAAGCAACTCTGGGGTGAAGGTAAAACGGCGGCAGAAATCGCCAAGGTGCTGGGCGATGGCATTACGCGCAACGCAGTGATAGGCAAAGCGCACCGCTTGAAACTTTCTTCACGCCTTTCCCCCATTCAGCAAAACACATCCAAAAAGCCAAAGAGCGAAATCCAGGTGCCGCGTATCGTGCGCCCTGCGGTCAAGCTTCCCGAATTCAAGGGATTGGGTCTGCCGCTCGTCGATTTGAAAGAGCGTATGTGCCGCTGGCCCAATGGCGATCCCCAGGACAAGGAAACATTCAATTTCTGCGGTTGTGAAACCGTGGCCGGTTTACCGTATTGCGAAGCCCATTGCCGGGCCGCCTATCAGGTTCCAACGCGCACCCGCACTTTGCAGGCCGAGGATTTCGATTCCGATGCAGGCGCTCCAGCCGATTTCGATATAAAGGCGGCGTCTAACGGTTAATTTTTGACGGCACCGGTCTTTTTCTCCTTTTTGAGGCCGGCCAAAAACTTAAATCCGCCCCCAGAACAGGGGCGGTTTTTTTGTGCTTTTTTTAAGAAGGAAGAGCGTGATTAAACCAGATCGAATTCAGCGACTTCGCGGCCCTTGGCCACAGTGCGGACCGTCATGCGAACCTTCTGGCCGGGAATGAGGATGGCCAGCCCGTGCTTATCAAGGCAGGTTTTGTGGACAAAGACGTCTTTTTGCCCGTCTTCGGGGATAATAAAGCCAAATCCCTTGTCGGGTTTGTACCATTTGACCGTCCCTTCCATGATGGAAAGATCTTCCCCTTCCTCTCCGGGAAGGCGGTGCGAAATGGCTTCCGGCGCCGTGCCGGGATGGATAAGTTCCGATACTGAAGTGACAAGCGCCCCTTTAGGACCCTTGACGATCGAGCACATCAACAGAGCTTCTTCTCCGAGTTCATGGACCCCGGCATCCTGCAGCGTGGTGATGTGGATGAAAGCGTCACAGGGGTCTTCTTCGGGAACGACAAAGCCGAACCCTTTTGTGCTGTTAAACCATTTCAGGCGCGAGCGCACCGGAAGGGATTCCGGTTCATTGGGGGATATGTATGGTTTCATAACCAGAGACAAGAAATAATCCGTGCAAAAAAGGCAGAAATGGTTCAGGTACAAATTGAAAAAAGCAAAACTTAGACGTTTCACAAAAATATATCATTAAAGTTGAGGACTGATCCAGAGCAAATACACATTTGCTGTAATGTAAAAAGAATAGGCGCGTTTTTGGTTTGGCCGAAAGGGGTGGGAGGATGTAAAATTGAAACATCTGTAGAACCAGCCGCCTTTAAAGTTTTGCGGCGCAGGAAGGACACTGGAATGACCGCTTTTCCCTCTCCCGATTTATACAGGAGATCATATCCGCCAGGGATCAAATGGGACGCCATTATCCCATCCTACCCGCTGTTCGATATGCTGGAAAACACGGCAAAAGCGCATGGGCACAGGCCCGCGTTCGATTTCCTCGGCTTTAAAATGACGTGGGGCGAGGTGTACGACGAGGCCCAACGTCTCGCCCATTCATTGCAGCAGCGCGGCATAGGAAAAGGGCGGAAAGTCGGTCTGTTCCTACCCAACTGCCCGTATTACCTGATCGCTTACTATGCGATTGCCCGCACCGGCGCAACCATCGTCAATTACAATCCGCTTTATTCGGAAAAAGAACTGGCCCATCAAATTAACGATTCCGCGACGGATACAATTATTACTTCCGACCTATCCATGCTCTATGACAAGATAAAAAAGATGTTCGGGACGACCTGCCTGGAGCATCTTATCTTGTGTAAATTCACCGATATTCTGCCATTTCCCAAAAATATTCTTTTCCCCATCCTGAAAAAGCAGGACCTTGCCGACATTGAATACGATGGCACGCTGGCCTGGTATCACGATTTGATCAACCATGACGGGGTTCCAAAATCCGTCGACATTGATCCTGTGAATGACATCGTGCTGCTGCAATATACCGGTGGCACCACCGGCACGCCCAAGGGCGCTATGCTAACGCATCAGAATGTCGTTGCGAACGCCGAGCAATCCGTGATGTGGCTGGACGGGGTGAAGCCGGGGGAGGAAAAGATGCTCGGCGTCTTGCCGTTTTTCCATGTGTTTGCCATGACCGCGGTGATGAATTTTTCGGTGCGGAACGCGCTGGAGATTATAGCACTGCCCAGGTTCGAATTAGAGGCGACACTCAAGCTGATTCATAAGAAAAAACCGCATTATTTTCCGGCCGTGCCCGCGATTTACAACGCGGTGAACAATTACAAAAAGCTGAAAAAATTTGATCTGAAATCGCTTAAATCCTGTATTTCCGGCGGCGCGCCTTTGCCCGTGGAAGTGAAGAAGACATTCGAGCGTATTACAGGGTGTACGGTGGTGGAAGGCTATGGTTTGACCGAAAGTTCGCCTGTAGTCAGCGCAAATCCTTTGCGCGGCACGAACAAGCCGGGATCGATTGGATTGCCGGTGCCGGGGACTATCGTTGAAATTATCAATCCGGATGACAAGACGACGGTTTTGCCCATTGGCGAGCGTGGAGAGCTTTGCGTGCGCGGGCCGCAGGTGATGAAAGGCTATTGGAACAAGCCGGAAGACACAGCGGCGGTATTAAAGAACGGCCGACTGCATACGGGCGATGTCGCGATCATGGACGAAGAGGGATATATCTTCATCGTCGACCGCCTGAAGGACATGATCATCACCAACGGATACAATGTTTATCCGCGCAACGTGGAAGAGGCGATTTACGCGCATGACGCGGTGGAAGAATGCATCGTGGCGGGGCTTCCCGATCAGGCGCGCGGGGAGATCGTGAAGGCGTGGATCAAGCTGAAATCCGGTGAGAGTCTGACGGCGGAGCAGTTGAAAGAATTTTTATCGAGCCGCATTTCGCCGATGGAAATGCCGCGCCAGATTGAATTCCGCGATAAGCCTTTGCCGAAGACGATGATCGGGAAATTGTCGCGCAAAGATATTCTGGCCGAAGAAAAGGCCAATAAGTAGTTCTTATCGTCATTGCGAGGAGGCCAAAGGCCGACGCGGCAATCCAGTAAGAAGAGCCTTTGTCTGGATTGCTTCGGCTGCGCCTCGCAATGACGGTGTGTGTTAACCTCTCAACGTCGCTCCGCATTTGCCGATGACGGTTTCGACGATGCGTTTGGAGATGGATTCCAGCTCCGCATCGCTCATCGTGTGGTCTTTAGGCTGCATGATGACGTTGATTGCCACCGATTTTTTGCCATCTTCCACGCCTTTGCCTTTGTAGATATCGAAGACTTCGACGCGGTCGATAATTTTATCGGCGCTGCGGGCGGCTTTGATAATGGCCTCGGCTTCCGTTTTATCATCAACCAAGAACGCGAAATCACGCTGCACCGGCTGGAACGGCGAAAGAGTCAGGAGCGGTTTTGCGCTCCCCCGTTTTTTCATCGCGGGGCCGTTGTTGATGAAGGCTTCGAAGGCCGCGACGGGGCCTTTGACATCCATGGTGTCGAGCACGGCGGGGTGGATTTCACCAAAGTAAGCGAGGACCACGTTGCCGAGCTTGAGCGCGCCGGAACGGCCTGGGTGATAATAATCAGGCGCTGTGCGGGCGATTTGGAGATTGCCAACGGGAACACCGGCGGCTTCCAAGGCCGCAATGGCATCGGCCTTTGCATCGAGTGCGTCGATGTTGCGGGCGGCCTCTGCGCCGGACCAGTGGCGCGCGCCCATGGCGACATGGCGAACGCCCGCGGCGACCGTTTTCTGGCCGTCAATTTTTGGGCTGGAGAAGGCGGGGCCGACTTCGAACAGCGCCGTGTTGGCGTAACCGCGGTCCGCGTTTTTCTGTGCGGCTTCGATCAGGTTCGGCAGGATGCTCGGGCGCATTTGCGAAAGTTCAGAAGAGATCGGGTTTGTAAGCGCCAATGCAGGGTTGTCGTTAGAGCCGAAGAGGGATGCCAAATCCTTTTTCATGAAGGACCATGTCACGCATTCATAAAGACCGCGGGAGGCGAGCGCGGCGCGGGCTTTGCGGGAGCGGGCGAAATTGTCGGTTTCGGCGTTGCCGGGAACGGAGCCGATGCTGCGCACTTCGTTGGCCGGGATTTTATCGAAGCCTTCGATACGCGCGACTTCTTCGACGAGGTCGGCCTTGCCGAGAATGTCCGCGCGCCAGGATGGCGGGGAGGCTTTTTTGCCGTTTACCTCGAAGCCGAGGTTTTTCAGGATTTCGATCTGGCGTTTTTCGGGCACATCAATGCCGGCGAGTTTTAAAGTGTAAGCGGGATCGAAATCATAGGAGCGTTTCCAGTCCGGCACATCGCCCGCTTTGCAGACTTCGGACGCTTCGCCGCCGCAGAGTTCCAAAATCATCCGTGTGGCGATTTCAACGCCGGGTATGGTGAATTCGGGATCGACTCCGCGTTCGAAACGGTAACGTGCGTCGGAAATTATTTCGAGGGCGCGGCCCGTTTTTGCCGTGCGGTAGGGATCGAAGTACGCGCATTCGAGATAGACGTTTGTTGTGGCGTCCGTGCAGCCCGTGGATTTTCCCCCCATGATACCGCCGAGGCCGAGAACGCCGGAGTCATCGCACACGGCGATCATGGTTTCGGTGAGTTCGTATGTTTTGTCGTTCAGGGCTTCAAGTTTTTCGCCTGGTTTTGCGGCGCGCACGGTGATGTTGCCTTTGAGTTTATCGGCATCGAAGACGTGCAGCGGGCGGCAAAGATCCATCGAGACATAGTTGGTGATATCGACCAGCGCGGAAATGGAGCGAAGGCCGATGGCTTTTAAACGGTCCTGCATCCATTTCGGGGAGGGTCCGTTTTTCACGCCCTTGATATAGCGGCCGAGGAAAAGCGGGCAGCCTTTGTCGTCGAGTTTGACGGAGATGGGGTTTTTAAACGCGCCTTTCAGCGGTGTTTCATTGAGCGGCTTTAATGTGCCAAGGCCAGCGGCGGCCAAATCGCGCGCGATACCGCGAATGCCCGCGCAGTCCGCACGGTCGGGTGTGACGGCGACATCGATGACGGGATCATTCAGCGCGTAGATATCGGCGAAGGGTGTACCGATAGGTGTGTCTGCAGGCAGATCGATGATGCCTTCATGATCGTCTGATAAACCCATTTCGCGTTCGGACACCATCATGCCGTTTGATTCCTGTCCGCGGATCATGCCTTTTTTAAGCGTCGTGTCTGTGCCGGGAATGTAGGAACCATCGGGTGCGAAGATGCCTTTCATGCCGGCGCGTGCGTTCGGCGCGCCGCAGACGACCTGCAGTTTTTCTTTGCCCGTATCGACGATGAGGACTTTTAAGCGGTCTGCGTCCGGGTGTTTTTCGGCGGAGATGACATGCGCGACCTTGAACGGCGCAAACGCTTTGGCCCGGTCTTCCACACCTTCGAGTTCGAGGCCCAGCGCGGTGAGCTTGAGCGTAATCTCTTCTAAGGATGCGTTCGTATCCAGGTGGTCTTTCAGCCAGGAAAGCGTGAATTTCATGATAACCTCTTGTTTTTCCGGCCCCTATCTAACGTGAAAGCGGGGCGGATTCCAAGGGTTTTGTGCGTTATGCGTGGGTGGGTACTCTCGTCGGTGCGGCAGGGGCAGGAAGATGGTATTTTTGTCCAAGTTTTGCGATCAGGGCCGGGGCGCTTTTGCCGGGTGTAAACGCTATGCAGTCGGATTCGAGCAAGGCCATATTTTTAAATAACAGAGGGGTTGCCGCAAGGGTTGTCCTTACCTTGGCGGCTTCTGCCATAAACCTACGAATTGTGGGATCTGTTGTCTCTATGTTCAACACCACTGCATCTTCATTAGGATTATAGTTAAGTTCCATATCATCCAGTGCCATAACAGCACTATATAATGCATCCAGCTTGTCAGGTGATTGAGGTCTGATGATCAGCATAACCGCACCGTTTTGTGGTTTGCAGATTTCGGCAAAACAGGGCACCGCCAATACACGTTCCAGTACCCAGCCCGCCTTTGCTAGATCAGCGTGATGATCCGTGTCGGGTTTATAATCCGCAATCCTGGTAAACCTAATTGAATGTGCACCCATTATATTTTCCCTCAATTACACATATTTGACATGCAATATATGCAATGTTCATGTGCAGTGCAATAAAAATCGAAGTCCAGCTTGCAGAAATCGGGGGTTATTCTCCGCCCGCGGTCGATTAAGGGGTGTTCTTTGGTTCAGGCCGCCCACCGATTGCCTGCTCCACAGGGGGTAGTTCGCGATCCATTTGTGTACGAACATTCTCTTTCGCCTCTCTAAGGCATACCCGGACCGCGTGGGCGTAGCGCAAGGTTCCTTCTGAAGACCCTGGAAAATGTGAGGAATGAATGGCTGCGCATCTCCCGTATTCCCTGCCTATATAACTGTTTGAAGTGAGCGCGGGGTTATTTGCTGGCGGTATTGTTTCTTCCACGCTGGAGAGCGATCCGTCCATTTTGGCGATGGCCCCTTGCATCACGGGTTTTACTAGGGCGATATAATCCAGGACAACGGGGTTGTTTGCCGCCGACGGGACGAGTGTTTCGAAGGCCGTTAGGTAACGATCCATCATGCTGTGCACCAGATGGTTTTGCGGTGAAACAGTATTTTGCGGCAGACCACGGATGATATCGCGAATAATCCTTATTCCGGCATATTGGATCAGCGGGTAATTCTGATTTGTAACCTGGCCTCTTAAGTTAAAAGAATAATATGTTTCTCCTTTTGATTCCGCGTATTTTGCAAAGGCTTCATCGTGGTTTTCGAGATCGCTCAGCGTGGTCAGGAATTGCCCTGCAATCACATCGTTCAGGGCGCCGATCTGGCCCGCCGCCAGAATGACGTCCGCAGGGGTGTAAGATTGCAATACGCCATTTATTTCCACATGGGGCGAGAGGCCGTGCGTGAGGTAAGAAGTCGCCCCTTCGGTTATATTGCCGCCATTGCGAACGTTGGCGATGGCGCGCGCATGCTGGAACATCGTGATGGAGCGTTCAGCAAATTCCGGATCGCTTGCGTAAATCTGACGAAAGGCTGCAAACGCTTTGTTATCTGCATCAAGCTCACGTTGCAGATATTCAATGCTGGCCTGAACGTCATCGTCCGTATCTATATGCGTTTGATCGCAATGTGCGGCTTCGTGCAGCATCGTGAGCATGTAAATGGCTTCGGCTCTCAGGTCTGTGGCAAGAAAAGAGGACATGGACGCTGGTAACCCAGCAATGCCCGCCAATGCCACCTGAGCGGTTTCATTTCGATGCGGCGTGTTGATGATGCAGGTTCTGAATGTATCTATCGGGCTACTTGAAGCCTGCCCGCCTGCTATTTTTTGTAAATAATCGGTAAGATTTTCTTCGGTTTCATCATCGACCATGTTGTCCGGCAGAATGCCGCGGCCATATTTTTCAAGAGCTTGACGCAGATTTTCAACGGCACGTTCGCGATCCGTAATCACGCTTGAGGGGCGTTCCATGTGCGCGCCGGTAATCCTTGCACGAAGCACTTGTAATGGCGTCAGGATATCTTCAGCAGAAAGGATGATAATGTCACGGTCATTGGCCAGGCGCAGCATGTGGTCCCGTACGCTGGAAAGTCTTGTCAGATTTTCCTGCGCGCCGCGAATGGTGGGCGGCGCTGCATCGTCCGCCGCCACTGCGGGCGCGGAAGACAGGCCAAGGCCGGCGGCCAGAAACGCACGCTTTAAGAATTTCAGCATACACACCCAACTATTGTTTTTTTGCATTATGTATAATTAAAGATGCAAAAAGGCAAGAAGATTCTGGGCTTGATGGGGGGTGGTGAGTTGGCGTAAAGAGGGCGCGTTGTTAACGTTTAAAGATTTTTCTTGTATTATCCATAATAATATATTAGAAGAGCCAAAATAGTGAGGGTGCAAAATGTATCAAAAAAAATCAAACTATGAGGGCCTTGAGGGCATTACGCCCGACGGGACATTGGTTCTCAAAATGGACGGTGGGCATGTGGTCCGCATACCGTCCCAGCTGGCCCAAGACATGGCCCGTGCTGCAAGCTTACCCAATCCAGACGCACAGTTTTTTTCGGCAGCGGCGACCGCGGCGCGTACGCGCGGTTTTAACTTCGATATGTGATTACTTCCCGCCGGTCGCCCGGTTCGGGCGGTCGAGTGGATTGAAGCCGTAATGGTCCAGCCAGCGCGTGTCGGATTCAAAGAAGGTCCGAAGGTCCGGAATCCCGTACTTTAACATCGCGATGCGTTCGATGCCCATGCCGAAGGCGAAGCCCTGATATTCATCGGGGTCGATGCCGCAGTTTTTCAGCACGTTTCCATGCACCATGCCGCAGCCGAGGATTTCGAGCCAGTCGTCGCCTTCGCCTATTTTGAGTTCGCCGTTTTTGCGCGAACAGCCGATATCCATTTCGGCGGAAGGTTCTGTGAACGGGAAGAAAGACGGGCGGAGGCGCACACCGAGTTTGTCATTTTCGAAAAACGCGCGCAGGAAATCCATGAGGCAGCCTTTGAGGTGGCCCATGTTGATGTTCTTATCGATCACCAATCCTTCGATCTGATGAAAAACAGGCGTATGCGTCATGTCGTAATCAGAGCGGTAAACGCGACCCATGCAAATCATTTTAAAGGGCGGCTTTTTGCCCATCATGTGGCGGATCTGCACAGTGGAAGTGTGCGTGCGCAATAGTTTCTTCGCGGCTTCGCCTTTTTCATCTGCGTCGTCGGGCAGGTAGAATGTGTCGTGCATTTCACGCGCGGGGTGGCCGGGCGGAAAATTCAATGCGGTGAAATTGTGCCAGTCGTCTTCGATATCCGGGCCTTCGTCGAGCTGGAAGCCCATAGAGCCGAAGATGGAAATAAGTTCATCCATCGTCTGCGAAATAGGGTGGATCGTGCCTTTGGCTTCCGGGCGGATAGGCAGTGTGATATCGAGGGTTTCGCGGGAGAGTTTTTCCGCCATCGCCTGTTTTTTCAAACCGGCTTCCTGCTTTTCGATGAGCGCAGTGACTTCGTCCTTCAGAAGGTTGATGGCGGCGCCGAAATCCTTGCGCTCTTCAGGAGCCAAGTTGCCCAGCGTTTTCATGAGGTCGGTGATACGGCCTTTCTTGCCGAGGGCGGCGACGCGCGCTTCTTCAAGTTTTTGCAAATCATTGGCGGCCGCAATCGCTTGCGTCAGCTCGTCTTTCAACTGGGCGATATTCTGTGTCATGGGGGCTATATAACGGGAAAATATGGGGAATTTCCAGTATTTTTGTAACCCGGGCCTTTTTAGCCAAGAGCCACGGGCACGCCGGTCTCTTTCTCGATTTCCTGCTCAATCTTTTCCTTGATTTTGGCTTCGATTTTCTCCCGGTCTTCAGAGGACATGGCGGCAAGATCCTCTTCCTTAAGTCCAAGCGAGCGCAGGATCATGGTGCGAATCCGTTCTTCCCAGGATTTGCCGGTAAAATCCAGGAATTCATCGACAGCGTTTTCACCGTCCGATTTTTCTTTTGCAGTCCCAAGCTGCTGCGTTTCCACCTGCGTTTTCGGCGTGGCAACCTGCCCTGTCGCAGCGGCACGGTCACGTTCCATCGCCGCGTAATCGATTTTATATTTTACTTCGAAAGGCGGGGCTGCGAGATATTGTGCCTGTGTTACGGCGGTGGAGGATTTGACGACCGTTCCGCCGAGCGCTTTTGCAATTTCTTCGGCGCGTTTTTGCGCAAGTTCAGGGCCTGTTGATTTTTCATCTTCGCCCATGCTGGGTAAATCTTTTACGCGGCCGTAAGTCGCATTCGATGTTTCGGCGGCGCCGCTGTTATAAAGCCTGGCGACGGTCTGGCCGTTGACCTGCACTTCGGCATATGTCTTTTGCGAGACGTGGTTTTTCAGCTCATCAAGATTTACGGGCGTGGAATAAAACGTCTCCTTCATTTTCTGAAGTTCGGCTATCTCCTTGTCCGATAATTTGCGTGCCGCACCGAGATTCAGTTTTTTAACCTGCGATAAATCGATGGGGGAATTTCCAGGCCCGGAAATGCTTGTCATCTTATGCTCCTTTTAAATACGGGAATATAAGATGCAATTTTCGTGCCTAAATTGATGTGGTTTAAATGCTTGATTTCGTGAAAGAGGATGGCGCCGGGCGCTATAAAAATTCTGCCGCTAGGCAATATTCCAGTGGCGTTCCAGGATAGGGCGGACTTCGGTGAGGTGGTGGACGATATGGTCCGCATTGTATTTTTTGAGCCTGGCGGCGGAAAGCAGGCCGCCGGCCATGCTTATCCCCAGAAGGCCAAGACGGTGGGCGAGTTCCACCTCTTCGTGGGAATCCCCGATGATGAAGGTGCGCTCCGGGGCGAAGCCATGCTCTTCCATATAGGCTTCGAGGCGGATCTGTTTGGATAGGCCTTGCGTGATGGTGGCCTTTTCGGCGTTGCCGGAGACGTGTTTCATATAGGGTTTGACTCCGAGCCGTTCCACATCGGCATCCAGATGGGGTTGCAAATGGTTGCTTAAAATCATCGTGTGCACGTCTTGGCCCGCGAGCCAGTCCAGAAGCTCGATGGCCCCTTCGGCGAGCGTGCAATCCATCATCGCCTGTTCATAGGCTTTGATAAAATTCGAACCTTCTTCTTCGGCGCGGGCGAGATATTCATCGGCGCCGACGCCGAGCCGCTCGTAAAAATGGATGAGGGGGAAGCAGGCCGTTTCCTGCATCCTGTGCAGATCGATTTCCGGGCGGTTAAAGGAACGAAGACACGCGTTAGTCGCGATCAGTGTCGCCACTGTGTCGTTAAACAGCGTTCCATTCCAGTCGAAGACTGCGAGGTGGGTCATGACTGTATCTGTAACCAGATTTCGCGCAAAAGAAAACAGCCCCGAAGGGCTGTTTTGTAATTTTATTGCTGTAAGGCGATTAAGCCGCTTTTTTCAGCGTGTCGGCGGAAAGTTTCGCCAGAGCCGCAAAGGCTTCCGGGTCATGGATCGCGATTTCGGACAGAACCTTGCGGTCCAGGCCGACGCCGGATTTGATGATGCCGTTCATGAACGTGGAGTAGTTCACGCCGTTCAAACGGGCGGCAGCATTGATACGCTGTATCCACAAAGCGCGGAAATTGCGTTTCTTCTGCTTGCGGCCGATATAGGCGTACTGACCGGCTTTTTCCATCGCCTGTTTCGCTGTGCGGAAACAGGTGCGGCGACGGCCGTATTGACCTTTAACGGCTTTTAAAACTTTGCGGTGTCTTGCATGGGCTCTTGGGCCACCTTTAACGCGTGCCATTATTCAGCTCCCTTCTTTGCTTTTGCGGCGGCTGCTTTTTTCGCAGGGCCGGTTTTTTTCTTCGTGCTGATGGTTTTGGCGCCTGCATAGGGCAGGAAGCTTTGCAGAACCTTTTGCGCATCGCCTTTTTCCATGGTGAAGGTACCACGGGCTTTACGTTTTGCGGATTTGGGTTTTTGCATCAGGCGGTGGCCTTTTTGGGCCGGCTTGAATTTCACCTTGCCAGAGGCGGTGACGCGAAAGCGCTTCTTGGCGCTCCCTTTACTTTTCATCTTCGGCATTTCTATCTCCTTGAAAGAGTTCAATAAAATGTGATCGAGGCAGCCGATATTTCTAGCCAGATCACAACAGAATGAGGGGTTATAGCGCCTTAAACCCTCAAAAATCAAGCATATTTATGCAAGAACTGGCCGATATGGTGGCCCATCATTTTCCGGTGTTTGGGGTCCAGAAGCCCGTGGCCGCCGTCCATATACGAGGTGATGTCGATTCTAAGGGCGTTAAAGCGGGTTTTGATCGTTTCTATCTGCTCGATCCCCACGACATCATCGTTTGCGCCATATTGAATGAGCACAGGGACTTTAAGGCTCTTCATCGCCTGTTCGGGGTTATAAGCGTTCATCTGCGCGAACATGGCGTCATGGATTTTCACGTTTTTATCTGTAAGCCGTTTGGCGTAGGCGGCAATATCCACGACAGGCCAAAAGAGAAAGACGGATTTCGTGGTCTTATCGGTCAGTTCGAGGCAGATGGCCGCCGTAATGCCGGCGCCCACAAATATGAAGCGATTGAATCCGTGTTGTCCGGCCCATGTCAGGACGGCCTGTAAATTTCGCCGCGCGACATCCAGCGTGAAGTTTTCTTTATCCCCGTTACTGCCGCCGCAGCTTTCAAAATCAAACATCAATGTTTGCAGGCCGCGATCATCGAACACGGTGCGCAAGAAAGGGTAAAGATTATCATGATCGTGTGAATGACCGAAAGGAATATCATGCGCGAGGATAATAAGCGTTTGCCGGTTTTCCTTGGCGATATAGCCATCGGGCATGCTGAGAACGGCCGATAATTCGTCCGCATCGTTACCGTTCTGAATTTTGACGGCCTGTGTTCTCATTCTTTTGTTTCATCCTGACGGGCCATGGGCGTGACATATTGAATTTCCAAATCCCAGGGGAAATGGATCCAGGTGTCCTGTGAAACTTCGGTAATGAAGGTGTCAACGGTAGGTTTGCCTTTGGGTTTTGCATAGAGGCAGGCGAAATGCGCCTTTGGGAAATGTTCGCGGATCAATTTAAAAGTGCCGCCCGTATCGACAAGATCATCTATCACGATCCAGCCTTCACCGTTCGCATCGACTCCCGCGGGCATTTTGATGATGTTGGATTTTCCCATTTCTTTGTGATCGTAACTGGAGATGCAGAAGGTTTCCACGAGCAGCACTTCGAGTTCGCGCGCCATGATGCAGGCGGGAACGAGACCGCCGCGCGTGATGGCGAGAACGCCCTTCCATTTGCCGCCCGGAAGCGGCCCTTTGCCGAGCAATTGCCAGGCCAGAGCCTTGGAATTCCGGTGCATTTCGTCCCAGGAAACGGGGAAGTCTTTTCTGTATGTCGAATGGTCGGCCATGGCGAATCCAAATTGTGCATGTGTTCTATAATTTGAATATCCCGCCTTTCCAAAAAAGGGAAGGGGCATTAGGATATCATACCATGATCCAATTGTTTGTTTTGCTTATTGCATTAGGTTTTTCACCGCTGGCGTTCGCGCAAACCGATGCGCCCGCCGCTATTTCGCCGCGCGTGGAAGCGGCTCCCGCACCGCCGCCTGTCGTCCTGGAGCTTTTCACATCACAAGGATGCGCTTTTTGCCCGCCTGCGGATGAGCTGATGGGGCAGATGATTCAGCAAAGAGGGATTATCGGTCTTTCCTGCCATGTCGATTATTTCGGCGTGAAGAGCCGCGCACTTGGTAAATCTTTTTGTACGAAGCGGCAGGCGGATTACAACCGCATCATCGGCACCGGCCCGCGCTATACGCCGCAGCTCGTCGTCAACGGCCATATGGACATGATCGGATATGAAGCAGGAAAAGTCAGCGCCGCCGTATTGAAGGCCCGCGCGGAAAAGATCATGCCCATCACGCTGACGGCGGCTGGAAACGGGGTGTACAGTTTCAAGCTGCCGGCGGCGAAGCTGACGGACGGCCCGGTGACACTATGGATGGCGGTGTTTGAAAGCCCGCAGTCCGTTTCCATCACCGAAGGCAGCAATTTCGGCAAGACGATAAAATATTACAATGTCGTTGATCGTATTGATGAGCTGGGCGCGTGGGACGGTTCAGCGATGGCAAGATCCATCAATGCCGGATATCAAAAGCAGGATGCCGGTGTCGCGATTATCGCGCAGAATACCAAGACAGGCCGCATCATTGCGGCGGGGTCTGCGTACCGCTAATGTGCCGATCCCCAGCTGTGGCCGGAGCCGGCTTCGGCGACGAGGGGCACATCCAGTTTCACAACATTTTCCATGATGGATTTGACGAGCTGAATCGTTTTTTCGGCTTCGTCTTCGGGCGCTTCGAAGATTAATTCGTCATGCACTTGCAGGAGCATTTTTGCTTTGAGGTTTGCGGCGTTGAGTTCACGCGGGATTTTTGCCATCGCCTTTTTCATGATGTCCGCCGCCGTGCCCTGCAGCGGCGCGTTGATCGCCTGCCGTTCCGCGCCCGCGCGCCATCCGGCGTTCGACGCGTTGATATTCGGGATGTAACATTTGCGGCCCAGCAGTGTTTTGACGTAGCCGAATGTGCGGGCTTCTTCCTTCGTGCGTTCCATATAATCGCGGATTTCACTGAACGTGTTCAAATACCGTTTGATGAAATCGCTTGCTTCGCCCGGCGTGATGCCTAGCTGTGCGGCAAGGCCCCATCCTGAAATGCCGTAGATAATGCCGAAATTGACGGCCTTTGCCTGCCGACGTATTTCCGGCGTAACCTGATCCAGCGGCATGCCGAAAACCTGGGAAGCGGTGAGCGCGTGAATGTCGACGCCATCGCGGAACGCCTGCTTCAAAGCTTTTACATTCGCCATTTCCGCGGCGAGGCGGAGTTCGACCTGAGAATAGTCGACAGAGATCAGAACATTGCCTTTTTCAGCAACGAAGGCTTCACGGATTTTGCGCCCTTCTTCGGTGCGGATAGGGATGTTTTGCAAGTTCGGGTCGCTGGAGGCGAGGCGGCCCGTGCTGGTGCCCGCAAGAGAGAACGACGTATGCACGCGGCCCGTGCGAGGGTTGATCTGTTCCTGGAGCACGTCCGTGTATGTGCTTTTTAGTTTTGCAAGGCTGCGCCACTCCAGGATTTTTTTGACGATATCGTGTCCCTGGCTTGCGAGTTTTTCCAGCACATCGACATCGGTAGACCATTGGCCTGTTTTGGTTTTGGCGCCGCCCGGAAGTCCCATCTGATCGAATAGTATTTCGCCGATCTGTTTGGGCGAGCCGACGTTGAACTGCGTTCCGGCAAGCTTATGAATGTCGGTTTCGAGTTCAACAAGTTTTTTACCAAAATCGTTGCTCATGCTTTTGAGGATGACAGGATCGACTTTGATTCCGGCAAGTTCCATTTCGGCAATGGTTTCGATCATCGGGCGTTCGATGTCTTCATACACGGATGCCATATGTTCGCGCGGCACGCGCGGGGCGAAAATATGATAGAGGCGCGCCGTGATATCCGCGTCTTCCGCGGCGTAATCAAGCGCTTTATCAAGCGGAACGCGATCAAACGTCACGCGGTTTTTGCCCGTTCCCGTCACATCGTCGTATTTGATGGTTTCATGGTTCAGGAACAGTTTGGAAAGTTCATCCATCCCGTTGCCGTGGCTGGTGCCATCCACGGTGTAGGACATAAGCATGGTGCAGGCGCAGGGCGTCATGTGAATGCCCTGGCGTTTGAACATTTGCCAGTCGTATTTGGTGTTGTGGCCGATTTTTAAAACGGAAGGATCTTCCAAAAGCGGTTTTAAAAGGGCGATGGCATCTTTAAGCGGGATCTGCTTTATATCGCCCCCGCCTCCGCCCAGAAGATCCGTCTGCTCGCCTTTATGTCCCACAGGGATGTAGGCGGCCTTGCCGACTTCGGCGCAGATGGAAATGCCGACAAGATCAGCCGAAGACGGCGTTAAGTTTGTTGTTTCCGTATCGATGGCAAGAAAACCTGTTTCGTATGCACGAGCGATCCATTTTTCCAAAACGGATTTTTCTTGAATGAGCGTGTATTGGTTTTGCGCGATGGGTGGAAGTCCTTCCCCCCGTGCCCCCCCGTTTACGGCGGGGGATTCTTCACCGGATTTATTCCCCCCATGTGGGGCGGGAGCGGGATCGGTTATTGCCGTTGTTTCACCAAGGCGCGTCAGGAGCGATTTAAACCCATGCGTTGCGAAAAACGGAACGAGGCCCGCGGATTTAAAATTATAGGGCGCGATGTCCGATAGCGGCGTTACCACCGGAACATTCTGTTCCAGTGTCACAAGCTTCTTTGAAATACGCGCCATGTCGGCATTATCCATCAAGACCTGCCGGCGTTTTTCCTGTTTTATCTGATCGAGATTATCAAGGAGATTTTCCAGCGTGCCGAATTCTTCGATCAGTTGCGCCGCCGTTTTGGGGCCGATGCCGGGCACGCCGGGCACGTTGTCGCTGCTGTCGCCGATGAGTGATTGCACGTCGACGACTTTAGAAGGAGCGACGCCGAATTTTTCGAACACGCCGGCTTCGTCGATGAGTTTATCCTTCATCGGATCATAGAGCGTGATGCCGTCTTCCACCAGCTGCATAAGGTCTTTATCGGACGATACGATCCGCACGGCCACGCCCTTGGCCTTTGCCTGTTTTGCGTATGTGGCGATCAGATCGTCGGCTTCATATCCTTCGAGTTCTATGGCAGGCAGACCGAACGCCGCGGTCGCTTCGCGCACGAGCGGGAACTGCGGGATCAGATCTTCCGGCGTTTCGGCGCGGTTGGCCTTATATTGATCGTAAATGTCATAGCGGAAATTCTTGCGGGCGGCGTCGAAGATGACGGCTACGCGCGCGCCTTCGTGCCCCGCCAGCATTTTCAAAAGCATATTGCAAAAACCGTAAACGGCGCCAACCGGCACGCCCTGCGGGTTGGTTAAACCGCCGGATTTCGCGGATGCATAGGCCATGGCGTAATAGGCCCGGAAAATATAGCCGGAGCCGTCTATAAGGATAAGTTCGTCGTTTTGGGAAGCCATGCCAATGTTTTAACCATACTTAACGGAGGGGGGAAAGGGCCGGATAAAAAAACTTGACGGGTACCGGAATAAATTATACATAAAAATAAAAAGAGGGTGATGCTATGTCAAAAGTTTATGTCGGGGCTCTTGAGGCCCAGGTAAATCCGTTTCGTGCTTTGTCGTTTGGCGGCGGATTGCCGGTAAGTTTAAACACATCAGTAGCCAAAGACCAAATAGAACAAATACCCCGTTTTTTTGAGCAGGCGGCGCTGGGCGTCACAGAAGATCCTCGTCAGATTGATGTTCTGGTCAACTTTGTTGCCACATTAAAAAATTACGCACATTCATCCGACGGCAATGAGCGCCCCCGGTTTCTCGCAGGTGTGCTATCCCGTTGCCACAAAGTGGCTATGGGGGCGTCAAAAGATCACGCAGATGTAGGACACGTCGCCAAGGCTATCGAGCGCATTGCTGAAGGATGCTCCATAGAATTAAGACGTGCGCCCGAAGCAGGATTACAGCTTGTTGCATAAGGCATAAAGCGCAACCGCCGCCGCGTTCGAGACATTGAGCGAGGCGATGGGCGGTTTTGTGGGCAGCGTCACCAGCACATCGCAATGCTCCCGGATCAGGCGGCGTATGCCGGGGCCTTCCGCGCCCAGTACAATCACCACGCGATCATAGCTGTATAAATCCGAAAAAGTTTTCGGCGAATGCTCATCGAGGCCTATCACCGTGTAGTGATGTTCTTTTAGCTTTTCAAGCGCGCGCGATAAATTCGTTTCATATGCGACCGGGATGTGATCCACCGCGCCGCAGGCGGTTTTGGCGAGGATTCCATCCATGTCCGGCGTGTGGCGGGACTGCATGACGACGCCGTCCGCCCCGAACGCGCAAGCGGACCGCAGGATCGCGCCGATATTGTGCGGGTCCGTTACCTGGTCCAGCATCACAATTACGGATTTCGGTTTGGTTTCCGCCTTGATGATGATGTCGATGACGGAAAGCTCCGGCAGGGCCTGGCAGGAAAGCGCTATTCCCTGATGCACCGTGCCCGGCGGTAAGGCGCGGTCGATATCTTCTTTTGTCACAATAATGGGCGCGGGGCGTTTTGCCGCGGTTTTTAAGTGCGGTTCGAATTCCTTCATGGCGGCTTCGGTGATGTAAAGCGCATGCACGAAGCGGGCGGGATTACCCCAGGCTTCACGCACCGCATGCATGCCGAAAAGATCCGCCTTTATCCGCTGTTTGGGCTGGGCCTGGGGATCTGCGCGGCGCGGGGATGGCCGTTCGTCACGTCCGCGGACCGAAGCCGGGATGTATTTCTTCCCCTTATGCTCGGCTTCGCTTTTGCGGAAGCTGCCCCGCTTGGAGGATTTATCGGGCTGGCCGCGCTCATCACGCCGAGGGCTGGAATTCTGCGGTTTTTTGCCGGGGAAGGGTCTTTTTGGTGGTTTCGCCATAAATAAGGTCATCGCACACTTGACATTCACCGGCAAAACCTTTTTTTATGCACCAGCCAATTCTACCCGTGGATGGGTGGCCGAGTGGTTAATGGCAGCAGACTGTAAATCTGCCCGCGCGAGCGTACGCTGGTTCGAATCCAGCCCCATCCACCATTTCTCTTCCGATACTCTTGTGCATTTGAACGCAATATCGTTTGATATCGCACAGTTTCTTATTGCCTTCGCTGTCTGAAACCTCTTGGATTATAGCATGAGGAGCAGGCGGATCACCACCGGCTGTTAATAAATATACTATCAATAATATAATTAATCTTCTAAATTTTATAAAATTATGGTATTGGATACGCCATGAGGGGAAATTGATGAAAAAATTTGGCATCGCGGTGGCTGTTCTGGTTCTTGCGGTAGCGGGGGCTATGATCGCCTGGAACATCGCCTATCCATCCGGCACCTGGCGATACAAGATGACCGTAACGGTGGAAACACCGGAAGGGCTAAAGAGCGGATCTGCGGTGAGGGAGGTGCATGCCTACATTCAACCTGCGATGCTTGGCGCTGATAAAAAACTATTTATAGATGTTGAAGGTGAGGCGGTTGTCGTCGATCTTGGAAAAAGGGGAAATTTGTTTGCTCTCTTAAAAGGGGCAGGGCGTTACGGTGAGGATTATGCGGGCTATATAGCGTATCTTGCATTCCCGCAATATTCCCAAAAAATATCTTCTCCCGGCATGGTGCGCCTTTTTCCTTCATTAAAAGATCAGCGTTCAGTTTTACCGTTAGATCTCTATCCGTTGATGGTCACGTTTAAAGATACAAAGGATCCCAAAACAATTGAACCTGTCATGGACATTAAAATGCAAGATGACACCAATATTCCAGAGTCAGAGCGCAAGGCAGTGGTCAACGCCGATAATTTTTCTAAGCTATTTGGAAGCGGCGTAAAGTTGAAAGAAATCGTTGTAGAAACCACGAAGGAACCAGTGACTGTAAAGGTAGAGACATCTCTGCCATGGCTGGTAGAGCATCAAAATAAAACGCTAAGTGGAGAGCGCTACAATTATTTAGGTTCAGAATCTCCTTTAGCAAACAGCTTGTACACAGGCCATTTCATATCGAAGAGGTAATTAATGAATCCTGATTTAATGAAGGCTATTTTGTCTCTCGATTCATATAATCATGGTTATGATGAAAGTATGAATAGTCTTGGTGGCGTTGGGGAACGCATAGGAAACGCCAAAATTGTTATGCAAAGCAATACAGATCTGACTAGTGATGAGCGTAAGGCAGGCTTCTACGCCATAGCTTATGATACAAACGGCGATGGAAAAGCCGATGTTATATCTTATCGGGGAACAGATGATTTAGTTGGTTCAGATAGTGACATAGGAAATGGTTGGCTCTTGGTCGGGGGAAATTGATGAAAAAGCTCGGCATTATCGTGGGTGTTATAGCGATTTTAATCGCAACGCTTTCTTGCCTGACAGCGGGAAGCTGGCATTACAAAATAACAGTCAATGTAGAAACACCGGAAGGGATGAAAAGCGGTTTTGCCGTGCGAAAAGTAACGGTGAGTGATCATTTGTATAGTTATCTTCCGGAAGCAAGCCGCTCATCGGTAAGATTTGAGGGCGAAGCGGTTGCAGTGGACCTTGGCGCGCGGGGCGTATTATTCGCCCCGATGAATACCGATGATTATAACATTGTGTTCAAAGCGTTTCCTAAAGAAGGCGCGCTCACGTGGAAAGGTATTAATTATTACCGCTTTCTAAAAGCAGGTCCCAAGGAACTAACACCGGAACAATATCCACGCCTTGTCAGGTTTAAGGATATGACAGATCCGAAAACGGTGGAGCTGGTTCTCGATGCTGGTATGGAAGACCGCAAGATTTACGAAGGAAACGGCATTAGTTCTACGATCAGTGAATATGTCGTCCGCTCAGATAACTTTGAAAAACTATTCGGTAAAGGCGTTAAGCTTCATTCAATTACGATTGAGATGACGGGTGAGAAGGTTACACAAGATATAGAGAATAAGTTGCCATGGGTTAGAGGGTATCCTGAAGAGCCGGTTTTACCAGAAATAAAAGCAAATGATTTTTCAGCGGAAGCGCAATTAAGAAAAGGACATTTTATCAGGAGATAAATTATGAATGAAGCCTTGATGAACGCCATTCTATCTATGGATGGCTATAGCAGAGGGTATGATGAAGCCATTAGAATAGACTCTACTCTTAACCCTATTAATGGCAGTACAAAGGTGGGTAATGCTACAGTATTTCTCAGCAATGGGGGAGCTGAAGCGCAAGATAGTGGCTTTTATTCTATAGCTTATAGCTATGGCTCTAAAACAATTATCTCCTATCGTGGAACAGATAGAAATATTGCAGCAAATGAGATCGCTAGTGATGCATGGAACGGCTATGGGCGGCGGGTTGGCGGGGCTCATTTTCTCTAAACAGGATATTTCAAATGAAAAAAGAATATAAAGATCTTCTTATTATATTTATTGCTTTGCTTATATTCGCGGCAGGGTGGTGGCTAGCTTTGCCATCAGCAACCTGGCGCTATAAATTGACGGTGAATGTGGAAACACCGGAGGGTATGAAAAGCGGTTCGACCGTTCGAGAAGTTCATGTGCAAGACTTTTTTATTCAACTACCGGAATCACACCCATCTCATGATTTAAAAGGAGAAGCCGTTGTCGTTGATCTCGGTAAACGCGGTGTATTGTTCGCGCCTATGGATACAAACGATTATATGACTGTATATAATGTTTTTCCTATGGAGCCTGGTGGTGGCGGTGGGGCAACACGAAAAGGATTTATTTATTATACATTTTTAAAAGCTGGTCCAAAGGATTTAACGCCGGAGCAATATCCACGTCTTATAACATTCAAGGATATAACTGATCCTAGAACGGTCGAACTAGTGTTTGATGCTGGATATGAAAAGCGTCACGTTGATGAGGGAAATGGTCGCGGCCACAGTGTTAATGAATTTGTAATACGTTCCAACAATTTCGAAAAGCTGTTTGGTAAGGGCGTAAAGCTTCATTCGATCACGATCGAGATGACGGATGAAGCAGTGACTTGGGGCATTGAAAAATGGTTGCCTTGGCTCAATGAATACAGAGGCAAACTCTTAGATGGGTCTTCATACCATACAATTGATACACCGTTTCCGTTAGCCAATAATTTGGGCGCAGGTTCGTTTTCGACAGGAGAGAATAAATGAATACTGATTTAATGAGGGCTATTTTGGCCATGGATTCCTATAATCATGGTTATGATGAAAGTGTGAATAGTCTTGGTGGCGTTGGGGAACGCATAGGAAACGCCAAAATTGTTATGCAAAGCAATGCAGATCTGACTAGTGATGAGCGTAAGGCAGGCTTCTACGCCATAGCCTATGATACAAATGGCGATGGGAAAGCCGATGCTATATCTTACCGGGGAACAGACGATCTTAGTACTGACGCTGGGAATGGTTGGCTTTTAGGAGCAGGTAATGTTAAGGCGGCGCAAGGCGACCTAGCCATTAAATTTTATAAAGATGTCGTAAAACAGGCAACAGGATCTGATTCAACTCAAAATTTGATAAATGCAAATATTACCCTCACCGGTCATTCACTCGGCGGAGGGCTTTCGGGATATATTGCTTCTTTATATCATAAAGAGGCAACCGCCTTTGATAGTATGGGTTATACCATGGCAACTGGAAATGCCTATTGGTATGCAACACAGCCCAACACTTCTCAGTATTATCAAGATTATACCAAGCCGTTACTGGACCTTATTTATAATGGGGGTCCGGCGTGGCAATTAAATGATTCTAAAGTGAGGGCATTTCACTTACCAGGAGAGGTTCTCGATAATCGATTTATCAAACAAATGGATTCTACAACAATAGATGTAGGGTCTTCAGTTGAGGATTTGTTAGGACCAGTTGAAAAACATAGTATGTCAACGCTTGTAATGGGTATTTTTGCCAAAACAAGTAACTTGTCAGAAGACTGGAAATATACGGGGCAATATCTGTGGTCGACCCTTTACGACAATGATTTTGCTTATAAAATTGTACAAGGGCATTCAAACACTTCTGGTGCTGATTTCAAAGCAAAAAAATATGCAGATGTTCTGCGCGCGGTAATCGCCTACTCCGCACTTGAAGGAACAAGCGGGCTTCTATACGGCAACACGGCCATTCGCGCAATGTTCGACGACGCCAATAATCTTGGCAAGATTTTAAAGAGTGCGGCGAACACGCATATAGTCGCACATGCCGAAGAAATCAGTGAAATTTTTGTACAGTATGCGGGGTTATTGGCCATAAATAAAAAAGAGGGCATCGGGTCCGTTTTAACCGCCGGCGTTTTAAAAGGTTCGGCGGACGGCAAAAACCTGATCGTCAATTTGGAGGACGCGGTTTGGAAAGCCGCAAGCGGAGAAACTCCTAATATCATATCGAAGCTTGAGTTGGTTTCATCCCTTCTGGGGCTAGAAAAGGGCATAGCTTCCCCGCTTATCCGTGACGGCATGTCTTCACTTTGGTCTGATAGTATAGGCAATAATATAAACCGCATCATATTTTCCAATAAAGACAGCACCACCACAACCGTTGAGTCATCAACGACATCAAAGGTAACGATGTATGTCGCTTCCGAAGGAAAAGATAACATTACGGGTTCTACAGGCGACGACCTTATTCTTGGCGGGAAGGGTGATGACACGCTGAACGGCGGCGCGGGAAAGGATATTCTCGATGGCGGGCTTGGGAACGATACGGCGTCCTACAACCTCGATACAAAGGGCATTAAGGTGACGGTAACCGGGATCGCATCAGGCGTCTCGGCAGATGTTATCGATGGAAGCGGGATGCTTGATAAGCTCTTTAGCATCGAAAAGATCATAGGTACCAAATATGACGACACTTTCATATCCAAAGGCCTGGCGATTACGCTCGAAGGCGGCAATGGGGGAGATATATATGACTTGCGCGATGCTGGCGGCGGTTTTGGAACCAGCACGACCTTCATAGAAAAATCGGATGGTACCGGCAGCGACGCACTTTACATCCGCGCCGGTCTTACTCCGACAACGCATGAACGCGAACTGCTCGCCGACGGCAGCACACGCTTAACACCGCAAAAAGGCTATACGGGGCCAACCGTAACTGTTCCGCCATACATTGAAGACGTTATTGATTCCGCCAACGGCAAGCGGACGCCCCTATCCCTGTTCCCACCCAAGGAGCCGGATAATCCTGAACAACCCGAAAACAAAATTATGGATTGGGCGCCCAACGCGTTCTCCCCGCTTGTTTTGGACATTGACGGCGACGGAGTAGAGGTAACCAAGCTCGGCGCGACGGGCGCGGAGCGTTCAAACGTACATTTCGATATGAACAATGACGGTTTTGCCGAGCGCACAGCCTGGGTAACGGGCGGCGATGCATTGCTCGCCGTGGATTGGAACAGAAATGGAAAAATCGACAATAAATCCGAATTATTCGGCGACAATAATCGTTATGCTGATGGTTTTAAAAATCTGGCCGATCTGGATACAAATCATGACGGAAACATAACATCGGCTGACCAGGATTTTTCACGCCTAGTTGCCTGGATCGATTCAAACATGAACGGCGTATCGGAAGCCAGTGAGATGAAATCCATGGCTTCTTTAAAGATTTCTAAAATTGATCTTAATGCGACGGCTCTCTACGAAGAATTGAGAAACGATAACGTGGTAACCGATAGTTCAACTTTTGTAATCAACGGCATTGAGCGCGCTGTGGAAGACATATGGTTCAGAACGGATGCAAGTGATACGGTTTACCTAGGCGACAAGTCCATTTCTGCAGCAGCCAAAACTTTACCTATGCTAAACGGATCAGGAACGCTGAAAGATTTCAGTGTCGCCATGACACAGGATGCAAGTCTTCTCAAGCTGGTACAAGATTTTGTAAAAGGATGGTCCATTACCAAGCTTAGAAATATGCCGGCGCTGGATGCCGAAATTCAAACAATCTTCTTTAAATGGGCCGGTGTAGAAAATATCGTCAGCACGTCCCGTGGACCCAACGTCAATGCCAAGGAACTTGCCTTTATTGAATCAGTGGTTGGAAAGAAGCTGGGTGTAGATTTAGGCGGCTATACAGAAAGCCCTGGTGCAAACCCCGGAGCGTGGACCAAGGCCGCATATCTCATAGCGTTTGAACGCTTAAAGGCGGATCTCCTGCTCCAGATATCCGGCAATGATCTAATGGCCGGGGTCAAAATATACTCGATCGATAAAGGAAAAGTTGAAGGCGGGGAGATCACCGCAGCGGTAGCCAATGGCTTGGCTGCGCAAGCGGCTATGGCCTCTAATAAAACAGATTACTGGAACAGCATCGCCAAAATACTTATGCAGACTAATGCGTCTGAAGACCTTTCCGTCCAGGAAAGGGAAGCGCTGGATTCTGCTGTAAAGTCTTCCATGGGGACAAATTATAGCTGGCAGAAGTTCATGGCGTATGCGCTTAACTGGCAAAGCATGGGTCTTCCTGGGAGCGAAGGTGACGATTATATGCAGGGGAAGCATGGAAACGACACGCTTTCTGGCAATGGCGGCAATGACCTGATTAAAGGCGGTGCCGGTGACGATGCTCTTTACGGAGGCAACGGAGATGACACCGTTATGGGCGGTAACGGGACGGACACTATCGATGGCGATGCGGGGAACGACAGAATCTTTGGCGATGCTGGTGAAGACATTTTATCCGGAGGAGAGGGCAGTGATACGTATTATTATACGGGCGGGGATGGCGTAGACACGATTACTGAAACATCTGGAAGTGCCGACCAGGTTTCTATACGAGGTCTTTATAAGAATGCCGATATTACCCTCGGTCTAGAAGGAAGCGATGATCTCGTTATTTTCCTCAAAGGGCAAAAGAGCATGATTCTTAAAGACCATTTTTTGTTAAATGGTGTTGAAAAAATTGTCCTGGATGACAAAAGCATCATCGATTTATCAAATTTTAAAGCGCTGCAGGGCACAGCAGGAAACGATGTTCTTTCAGGAAAAGATTATGCACTTCTAAAAGATGATCTCATTTTTGGAAATGATGGCAACGATACTCTGAGCGGCGGCGCTGGCAATGATATTCTGCGCGGCGGTAAAGACAACGACACATATGTATATAATCCTGGAAACGGAAGTGACGTTATCAGGGATGATTCCGGGGCAGAAGATGCAATAAAGTTGGGGGCTGGATATACGGCAACCAATATATCTTTTGAGCGTGTTGGGAAATTCGACCTTGCCATTAACTCAGCAGGAAAACGTCTCATCCTTATTGAGAATCAATTTACCGAAGATGGATCTATCGAAAAAATAAACTTCAGTAACGGAACTTCGATCGATCTTTTAAAGAAAGTACACACTTTGCAAGGAACGGACGGCGCAGATACTTTATATGGCATCTCTTATGGCGGCGGCGGCGATAAGATTGTCGGAGGTATGGGGAATGATATCGTATATACCGGCGCTGGCAACGATACAGTCGTATACAATTCCGGATTGGATACTTACTATAACGATGGTGGGGCCGACATCATACAAATTCCCAATGCAGAGATAAAGGTATCAGATATAAGACTTGTTCGATCCGGTCTTTATGATTTGAATGTATATATAAAGGATACGCATTCCTTCATTTTGAAAAATCAATTTCTAGAGAATAAGGGATTTCAAAAAATCAGCTTTGCAGATGGCACATCTCTGAATTTGCTAAGTCAAAAATATGAGGCAACAGGAACAGATCTAAACAATTATTTATATGGTATATCCTATGGTGGAAATCCACATGATATTTTGAAGGGGCTTGGCGGAAACGATACGCTAT
>CAUJHN010000157.1 GCA_963204825.1 Pseudomonadota bacterium | reverse complement strand
TTGCGTTCCCGCATGATGGGTAAGGAGACGGTCTCGGTCCATTTAATGCTGGATGAAAAAACAGGCATGGATTACCCCCATGAAGGCAGTTTGAAATTTTCCGAAGTGACGATTGATGAAACGACTGGTTCTATTGCTTTGCGCGCCCTGATTCCAAACCCGGATAGTTTACTGCTGCCGGGTCTCTTTGTGCGGGCAACGCTTGATCTGGGGCAGGATGATGTTCTCCTGGTGCCGCAGCGGGCGACAATTCGCACGCCGGAAGGCGATTTGACGGTCTGGGTTGTTGATGAATCCGGAAAAGCGCAGCCGCGTCCTGTTAAGGTTGAGCAAGCCTATACAGATAACTGGATTGTAAAGGATGGGTTAAAGGCCGGCGATACCATCATTGTCGAAGGCTATCAGAAAGTCGGCCCCGGTGCGCCTGTCTCCTCTGTGCCTTGGCAGCAAAGCGAAACATCAGGCGGTAAGGAGTAAAATTTATGGCTCGTTTTTTTATTGACCGCCCCGTTTTTGCATGGGTTATCGCCATTATTATTATGCTGGCCGGCGTTTTATCGATCCGCGCCTTGCCGATTGAGCAATATCCAAAAGTCGCTCCGCCCACTGTCGCTATTAATGCAAGTTACCCCGGTGCCTCCGCCGAAACGGTTGAAAATTCGGTCACGCAGGTCATTGAACAGCGCCTGACGGGGATCGATCATTTGCGCTATTTCACCTCAAGCAGTCAGGACGGCTCTATGAGCATCACCTTGACGTTTGAGCCAGAGGCAGATCCCGATATTGCACAGGTGCAAACGCAAAACAAGGTGCAAGGCGCAGTCACGCAACTGCCGCAAGAGGTGCAAGCTCTTGGTGTTACCGTGACAAAATCCAATGACAGCTTCCTGCTGGTTGTTGGCGTTTATTCGGAAGATGGTGAAATGTCACAGGGCGAACTCGGCGATATGCTGGTTAGCACCTTCCGTGAGCCAATCTCGCGCGTGAACGGGGTCGGAAATGTCCGTATATTCGGAGACCAACATGCGATGCGGATATGGCTCGATCCTGCCAAGCTCTATAGTTATAATTTGACCCCTTTGGATGTGCAAAGTGCCGTTCAAATCCAGAACACCGATATTTCGGCGGGTCAACTCGGCGGCATGCCCGCCGCCCCGAACCAGCAAATTAATGCGACGGTCAAAGCGCAGGCACGGCTGGAGTCCGTTGAAGATTTCGAACGTATCGTTTTACGTGTAAATACGGATGGTTCGCAAGTGCGGCTCAGGGATGTGGCGACACTGGAACTTGGTTCTGAGAGCTACGACCGGATTGTGCGTTATAAAAGAAAACCAGCGGCGGGAATGGCCATCACACTTGCAACAGGTGCCAATGCATTGCAGACAGCCGAGCTTGTTAAGCACAAGGTGGCAGAACTGTCGGAATATATGCCCGAAGGGATAAAAGTCGTCTACCCCCTTGATGCGACACCTTTCATCGAACTCTCCATTGAATCCGTTGTTCACACACTGATCGAGGCGGTTGTTCTTGTCTTCTTCGTGATGCTGCTGTTTTTGCAAAATCTGCGGGCAACCTTGATCCCGACGATCGCCGTTCCTGTTGTTTTACTGGGAACTTTTGCAGTACTTTTAGCTTTCGGGTTTTCAATCAATGTGCTGACTATGTTCGCCATGGTTCTGGCTATCGGGCTTTTGGTCGATGATGCAATTGTGGTTGTGGAAAATGTCGAACGCATCATGAGCGAGGAAGGCTTATCGCCCAAGGAGGCCACGCGTAAATCCATGGATCAGATTACGGGCGCGCTGGTCGGCATTGCCGTAGTGCTGTCTACGGTTTTTATCCCGATGGCTTTTTTCAGCGGATCTGCCGGCGCGATTTACCGTCAATTTTCAATCACGATTGTATCAGCCATGGGGTTGTCCGTCATCGTAGCACTCATTCTCTCTCCTTCGCTTTGCGCGACAATCCTGAAGCATGAAAAGGGCGAAAAACGCCGCAGCGATAAAGGGTTTTTCGGCGGATTCAATAAATATTTCAATAAGGGCCGCGACGGGTATCAAAAAAGCGCCTCTTTTATAGCAGGCCGGTCCTTCCGCTTCTTTATAGTGTATGTCGTTCTGGTCGGTGGGATGATGGGTATATTCATGCAGCTTCCCGGTTCGTTCCTGCCCAACGAAGATCAGGGGACAATGTATTTAATGGTTAATACTCCTCCCAGTTCAACGGCGGAGCGTACGCTGGAATCCGTTAAACAGGTTGAGGATTATTTCCTTGAACAACAAAAGGACACGGTTGAACACCTCTTCACCGTTGTCGGCTTCAGCTTTGCGGGTTCCGCCCAAAACGCGGCGTTCGGTTTTGTTGGTTTAAAAGACTGGGATGAGCGCACGCAAGACGACCAAAGCGTATTCGCTATCGCGCAGGCCGCGGGCGGCGCTTTGTATCAGATCAAGGATGCCATGGCTTTTGCTTTCTTTCCGCCGCCAATCCGCGAACTGGGAAACTCGTCCGGTTTTGATTTTCAGCTTGTCGACCGTAGTGGAATTGGGCACGAAGCATTGATGAATGCACGGAATCAGCTTTTGGGCGCGGCAGGACAAAACTCTAAACTCACCAGTGTGCGCCCCAATGGACTGAGTGATGTGCCGCAATTCAAGATCGATATCGATAGCGAAAAAGCCTCTGCGCTTGGCTTGTCTTTAAGCGATATCAACCGGACGCTGCAAATCGCATGGGGATCCAGCTATGTGAATGATTTCGTTGATAAGGGCCGGATTAAGCGCGTCTATCTGCAGGCCGATGCGCCGCACCGTATGATGCCGGAGGATCTCGATAACTGGTATGTTCGCAATAATACCGGAGAAATGGTGCCGTTCAACACTTTCTCCAGCGCGGAATGGACATACGGCTCGCCCAAGCTGGAGCGTTTTAACGGGAATTCATCTGTCAATATCCAGGGGTCACCTGCGCCGGGCGTAAGTACGGGCGCGGCGATGGAAGAGATTCAGAAGATTGTCAAGACCCTCCCCGAAGGGCTGGGGCTTGAATGGTATGGCCTGTCTTATGAAGAACGCCAGACGGGAGCGCAGGCTCCGGCGCTGTACGCTCTGTCTATCCTGATCGTATTTTTGTGTCTGGCCGCGCTCTATGAAAGCTGGGCTGTGCCGTTTGCCGTGATGCTGGTTGTCCCCCTGGGTATTTTAGGGGCGGTTGTGGCGGCCTATATTTTTGGTCTCCCCAATGACGTATATCTACAGGTGGCCTTGCTGACAACCGTGGGGCTGGCATCCAAAAATGCCATCCTGATTGTCGAGTTTGCCAAAGATCTACGGGAACAGGGGCATAGTCTAATGGAAGCTGTTTCTATCGCGGCCAAGCAGCGTTTTCGCCCCATCATTATGACCTCCATGGCCTTTATGCTGGGTGTAACGCCGCTTGCGCTAGCCAGCGGCGCAGGTGCGGCCAGCCAGAATGCTATCGGAATTGCCGTCATGGGCGGCATGGCGGCGGCCACTTTCCTGGCTATATTCTTTGTACCGATGTTTTATGTGATGGTTGAAAACATCTTTCACCGGGGCGAAAAACAATCAGAAGACCAAAAGAAAGAGCAAGAGCATGACACGTAAACCCTTATCTTTTTTACTGCTGGCCACAATGTTGTCCGGTTGCACCATGACCCCTGATTTTTCCCGGCCGGATTTTTCAGCGGCACAAAACTGGAATGACGTACCGGGCTATGAATTACAGACTGGGGCGGATATGGCCGCGCAAATGGATTGGAAAGAGTTTTTCAATTCCCAGGAATTCCATCTGGTCATTGGGACAGCTCTGCAAAATAACAAAGACCTGAAGACTGCAGCTCTCAATATCGAAGAAGCGCGTGCGCTCTACCGGATTGAACGTGCCGATTTGTTCCCCAGTGTTAATGCCAATGGAGACGGAACGATTGCCGAAAGCTCGGATGAAAGCAGCGCGACAGGCCGGGCGCAAAAAACAGAGCTGTATGAGGCCAATCTGGGCGTTGCCGCATATGAATTGGATCTCTTCGGCAAAATCCGCAGCAATAATGAATCGGCCATCAATGAATATTTGGCAACAACGGAAGCGCACGCAGTGGTTCGCAATGCTCTGATTGCGGAGACGGCCAATGCCTATCTACAGCTTTTGTCCGATCAGAAACTGTTGGCTTTGACACAAAAAACACTGACGGCACAACAGCGCACCTATGATATTTTGTCTCAAAGCTTGGAAAAAGGCGTATCCACCGAGCAGGACGTGGCTCGGGCCGCCACAGCCGTTGAAACCGCACGGGTGAACCAGCATCAATATAGCCGCTTCGTCGCACAGGATAAAAACGCATTGTTTTTACTGATGGGCGTGGCTCAGGACGATGCATTTTTACCGAAGACGACACTGGATGATGTGGCAATCAAGGATAGTCTTGATCCCGGTCTTCCTTCCGAAGTGCTACTCATGCGTCCGGATATTCGTCAGGCAGAATATAACCTGTTATCACGCAATGCCGACATCGGTGCCGCCAGAGCCGCCTTTTTCCCCAGTATCACATTGACCGGCACATACGGATTTGCCAGCCAAAGCCTAGGTGATCTTTTCGCCAGTGGCGCAGGCGGTGCTTGGGCCTTTTTGCCGCAAATTACTCTGCCGATCTTTCAGGGCGGGCGCAATAAAGCCAATCTCGATCTGGCTGAAATTCGCAAAGAAAAAGCTGTAGTTGGTTATGAGAAAGCTATTCAGGTTGCTTTCCGCGAGGTTTCTGACGAACTGGCGGCGCGGGAAACGCTCGATGAGCAACTAAAATCACAGCGCCGTCTCGTCGCCGCCGCACAGAAAGTTTATGATATTTCTCAGGCGCGCTATAAATCCGGGATCGACAGTTTCCTCAGTGTCCTTGATGCACAACGTGAACTTTATGTTTTCCAGCAAAATGAAATCCAGATCGAACGGCAGCGCCTGGCCAATCTGGTTAATCTTTATAAGGTGCTAGGCGGGGGGGAGTGAAATGTGAACACGACCCGAGAAAATATTATTTGCGCGACTGTAGACCTTATGCTGAAGAGCGGTTATCACGCCGTCAGCGTTGACGATATTTGCGCCCGGGCAAATGTTAAAAAGGGAAGCTTCTACCATTTTTTTTGATTCCAAAATGAATTTAGCACTGCAAACAATGGATGAAGAGCATCAGGAATCGAAAAGCGTATGTGGTGTGTGACACTATTTTTTCTTCCGTTTCTTCTCCAACAGAAAGATTTCAGAACTTTTTTGAGTACATCTATGAAACGCAGGCCGATCTCTACAAGAGGACAGGTCATGTATGCGGTGCCTTGCCCGTTACTTTGAGGCTGGGAATGGCGTGCAACGATGAAATCAGGAAAAAATCCAGCCAGATTATCTGTTTCTACGAAAAATATTATAAAACTGTCTTAGGTGATTTGATCAATGCCGGAGACATATGCATGTTGTAAAACGTGGCGGCGTGTGGACGGAAATTGATCCGGATACGCGCAGAGCAGAAATTCTGGTGCGTCTGCCGTCTGCATTTCTGTCTGTAAGGCTTAGTGTATATGGGCTTGAGGCATGTAAGCAGATGTCACTCTCTCCACCCCTTCCTAAAGGGAGGGGCGTGGTACACAGATCCACGCACCCCATCCCGGTCGGGTCAGGGTTTTATGCCGAGTAGTGTACGAATCTCTTCCCACGTGACAAAATGAACGGTGTTTTCTTCAAACCCCAGATCTCGCGTCCAGTTTTCCGTAGGTGTAAACACGGCAGCATCATTCGTGACGCCAAGGATGGTTCCGACAACAGTGCCGTTCTGCTCAACGTAAATCTCCAGCGCAGCATCGACCTGTCCCATGTGGAGTTTGTTCATGCCCAGGATGATGGTCTCCAATGGGTGGCCGCGTGAGTAAATCGTGATGGTCGGTATCTCATGCATGCAAA
>CAUJHN010000156.1 GCA_963204825.1 Pseudomonadota bacterium | reverse complement strand
TTAGCATTTTAGAACCCATTCGAAAAGCAGGAGAATTTGTTATGGCTTTTACCCTTCCCGAACTGCCTTACGCCTATGACGCGCTGGCGCCCTATATGTCGAAGGAGACACTGGAATTCCACCACGACAAGCACCACAAGGCCTATGTCGACAAGGGGAACGAGCTGATAGCGGGCACCGGCCTCGAAAACCTCCCTCTCGAAGAAGCGATGGTCGCGGCCTATAAGGACAAGAGCAAAGCCGGGCTGTTTAATCAGCTGGGTCAGCACTTTAATCACATCCACTTCTGGCACTGGATGAAGAAGGATGGCGGCGGCTCCAAGATCCCCGGCAGGCTGGAAGCGCAGATTAAATCCGACCTCGAAGGGTTTGAGGGATTTAAGAAAAAGTTCATCGAAGGCGGGACAACGCAGTTCGGTTCCGGCTGGGCCTGGCTCGCGATGGATAATGCGTCCGGCAAGCTCGAGATCATGAAAACGCCGAACGGGGAAAACCCGGTGGTGCACGGCAAGACCGCCCTGCTCGGCGTCGATGTGTGGGAGCATTCCTATTACATCGATTACCGCAACGCGCGTCCGAAATATCTGGAAGCCTTCGTCGACAACCTCATCAACTGGGACTATGTCGCCGAGCTGTATGAGAAAGGCCCGATGAAAATCGCAGCCTAAGGCCGGATGATCCTTATTTGAACCGCCCTGCGCCACGGCGTCGGGCGGTTTCTTTTTAAATCAATCGGTTGCAATCTTATTTATCAGTTCGCTTTGCGATTTTTTTTCATCGCCTGCATTTTCCCGAATCTGGAATCACTTAGTTCGTTTGATGAATTTTTTCATCGCAAACTGGATTGCCGCGTCGCTACGCTCCTCGCAATGACGGTATGAGGGGAATTATCGCATTTACTATAGCTGAAAAGCTATATCCAGAAAAGGAAATTATTCCTTTTTTTGACGTGTCTTATACATCACAAATTGTAGCAAAGCCGCCGTCAGAAGCGCATCCAGCATAGGAATCGTCGTTAGGGAAAAGAGTTGCAGCCCCATACTGTCCTTTGCCGTCGTGCACAGGCCCAGCGCCAACCCACCGAGCCATGCACCGATCTGAGTCCAGCGGAAATCCGGGATATTGCCCAGTTTGTGGTAGCGTTCCCGGTTCAGCCAGTAATCTGCGACATAGACCCCTGCCATAGGCGCGTAAAGATTTCCGGCAAAGATCAGCCAGCTCATGAAATGATCGAAAATGCCAAGAACGGAAAAGACCGTTCCCAGAACACCAACCGCCGCCGCAAGTTTCCAGCGTGGGAATTTCGGCAGGAACAGATTGGCGGACAAGGCGCCGCAATAGACGTTCGTGTCGTTCGTCGTCCAGGTCGCAAGGAACAGAACGATGATGGCAAGTCCGCCATAACCGAGCGCCAGCATGATTTGCATATAATCGCTATTACCAGCGGCCACGGCCACCGATCCGGTCAAAATTAGCAGCAGCGGATAGGCCAGAACGAAGTTCGCGATGATCCCCAAAACCATGGGCCGCATGGATTTCATGAAACGCGTGACATCCGGCATGGTGCAGGAGAAGGAATAGGCCCCCGCGACAATCGCCACGATGGTCCCGAAAGCCAGTGTGTCTTTTTCCGGTTTGAAGTTCATCAACCCAGAAAGCTTTCCTTCGTTATAATAGGTGAATAGCGGCAACAGGAGCAGCACGATCAAAAGCGGTACGGCAATATAGCTGAGCTTCCCTAATCCCCGGAATCCAATAACCGCCGTTGTGGACATGATGAGGCCGGATACGATCATGACGGGAATGACATTTAAATCCCATCCCCAGACCTGTTTCGTTAAATCCACGAAAGCCTGACTGAACACGCTCGTTTGGATACCGAACCAGCCGATGCAACCAATCGCCAGCGCGATATTGGCGATGATAAAGCCCTTCCCGCCGAAAGCAATTTTCGCAAGCATGGCGGTGGGAAGACCCGTTCTTTGGCCGACCGTTCCTGTTGCCACCGCAATGGCGGCGGCAAATATCCCGCCTATGAATGTCGCGAGGAAGAATTGATTGTAAGGAACGCTGTTCGCCAGTTGTGCCCCCATGACGAAAACGGGAACGCATATCGTGCAGCCGATCATGACGCCAGCCAGAAAGAGCCAGCCCTGTTTCGATTTTTCCGCCGCCGGTTCCAACGGTGTGTCTTCGTTCAGCAGCTCTTTTAAATCTTTCATCGCATTCCCCCTTTCGATGATTGATTAAAAACTATTTCCCAAGCTTTTTCTTCTTATTCTTCTGGCTCCAGAGATTGAGGCATTCAACCGCCAGAGAGAAGGCCACGGCGAAGTAGAGATAGCCGCGCGGGATATGAACGTCGAAACCGTCCGCAATCAGCGCCATACCGACGAGAAGAAGGAAGGACAGCGCCAGCATCTTCACAGTCGGGTGGGCGTTTACGAAATCCGACACCGGTTTCGCCGCAAACATCATAACGCCGATGGCGATAAACACCGCCGCGACCATGATGATGCGTTCATCCGCCATACCGACCGCCGTGATGACGGAATCCAGCGAGAAAACGATATCGAGAACCGCAATTTGCGCCAGAACTGCGCCAAATGTGACCTGTTTGAGGTTCACACCGCTGGATGATCCGTCCTCTCCCCCTTCCACCGAATGGTGAATTTCCATGGTGCCTTTTACGAGAAGGAACAAGCCCCCGCCAATCAGGATGATATCACGCCAGGAGATTTCATTGCCCAGAATAGCAAAGAGCGGATCCGTCAAATGCGCGATCCAGAAGATCAGCATCAGCAGAATGACCCGCATGACCAGCGCCAGCATCAGGCCGACGGTACGGGCTTTCGCCTGCTGATCCGCCGGAAGTTTGGCCGCGATGATTGAAATGAAAATGATGTTGTCGATCCCGAGAACAATTTCGAGAACCGCCAATGTCAGAAGGCTGGCCCAGGCTTCAGGGCTCGCTAACAGATTCATAATATGTTCCAAAGTCTTTCTCCTTTTTTGTTATTTTATCGGCATCAGGGCCGCGGCAACGCGTCGCCCTTCCGCCATCAAGACATTATAGGTACGGCAGGCAGCGCCCGTATCCATCGTTTCAACGACGACTCCTTTTTGCTTCAAGGCATCACGTAGCTTGGGCGGGAAAAATTCGCCGCGCGCACCGGAACCCAAAAGCACGACATCGATATCATCCGCCATATTTGCAAGATCGTCGAAATCGCTTTCGCGAAGATCCGTAAACGCGCCTTCAATGCCCCAGTTCTGCGTCTGGAGCGGCGTTACAATAATGGGATGCGTGTATGAAACGCCGCTGACCTTGAAGGAGCCGAAAGAATAGCCCTGAATGATCTGACGTCCTTCGGGAATGAGGGGCGTTACATCCATGGGGTTACTGGATCACTCCCAATGCGCGGAGTGTTGCTTCGTTAAGACCGCCTTGAGGCAATTTGTTCTGCACCTGAAACATAACCAGCGCATTGAGGAAGGATGAATCCATTTTGCCGTTTACGAGCCCGGTGTAAGCGCCCTTTTCTTTCATGGCTTTTTGTACCGCGCTGATAACCGCCG
>CAUJHN010000155.1 GCA_963204825.1 Pseudomonadota bacterium | reverse complement strand
AATAGTCTCCATTATTGATCACTTGTCAAAAAAATAAGGGTCCCTTTCAGGTCACGGAGGCAAGATGGCAAATATTTATTCAACGCTCGTTTCGGATAAGCTCGTCTCGACGGTCAATTTTTACGAAGACTATTTCGGCTTTATTCCTGTAATCGAGAGGGACGGATATGTGATGCTGAAGAACAAGGACAATCTGATCGCCGTGTTCGATGCGCGGCATGAATGTGTGCCGGACCATATGAAGCCTGTACAGGGCGTTATCGTCAATGTACCGCATGAGAACGTGCAAGAATTCTACGACAGGCTCTATATGGAAGGGCTGGAGATCTACAAGGAGCCGTGCATAGATATAAACGGCAAGAAGCACTTTGTCGTCTATGATCCGAATGGCGTCCTTGTCAATGTCCATGAACCCATGGATATTCCGGAATACGAAGCGGCTTAATCATATAAGCTTCTTCGTATGCAGCTCGTCCTTCAGATAGGCATAGTATATCGGCGCGGCGACAAGTCCGGCAACGCCGAACGCCGCGTCCATTACCAAAAGCGCCAGTAATATTTCCCAGGCTTTCGCGCGAATTTGCGTGCCGATAATGCGGGCGTTTACGAAGTATTCCAGCTTATGGATGATGATGAGGTACAGCAGGGCGAGCACCGCCGCCATTGGCGCAACGGAAAGCGATATAAGAAAAATTACAGTGTTGGAGATGATGTTGCCGATGATAGGCATCAACCCCACAAAGAATGTCACGACAATCATGGTTTTTACGAGCGGCAGGTCATACCCAAGCGTCGGCATGATAAGGGCAAGGAAGATGCCCGTCAGCATCGTGTTCAGGGCAGAGATGCGCAGCTGCGAAAAGACAATGCGCCGAAACGCAAGGCCAAGAAGTTCAACGCGTTCGGAAAGCGCATGGGCCAGCGGCGCCCGGCGCGATGGCTCTGCGGGGTGCAGCGCCACCATCCCGCCGACAACCATACCGATCAGAAGATGTAATAAAAAGAGGACGGAATCACGTCCGACCACGCTGAAGTACCGCGAATTTTCCAGCAGCCAGTCATATGCCGTTTTCTGCCATTCTTCGATGTTTTCGGGCAGGTATTGATGCACCCATGTCGGAAGATAGCTGGTACCCGAAATGACCACATCCGCCATGCGTTGCATCAGCACGACGAGGCTTTCCTGCCCATTCGATATGTAAGAGGCGAACATATAGCCGCCGAAAGTGAAGAGCCCAATAATGGATGCGGCAATAGTGGTGATCAGGATCGTTTTTCCGATCAGGGGGCGAACGCCAATGTCTGCAAGCTTCCGTGCGCCGAAAATAACGACCTGATAGATCAGAAGGCCGCCGAGCAGCGCGGGCAAAAGCCCCAGCATGAGAACCGCGACCAGCGCTATCCCGGCCAGTATATAAGAAGCGATGTCGACTTTGTCTCTGTTCTGGCCGTTCATTTCGCCTCGCATGTTGGAGGCAGGATCGATTTTGCGTCCGGCGCCAGTTCTATCGCCGCCGCCCAGTTTTCACATATAGGGGTTCCGTCCGCTTCCGATAAAAGCAGCGAGCCGGATGGAATGCCCGTGGAAATCCCCACATGTTGCCGGTGACCGAAAATCAGCCATGTTTCCTCTGGCGTAAAGGAGGCTGCGCAGGAAGATGCCGGCGATGTTACCGTGTATTCTTCACTGCCTTCGGCGTTCTTTACGGGCTTTACGATTGAAAAGGTGGAATAGACGCCCGTGCTTCTATCGCCTTCCACATACGTGGCCTTTCCTATGAACGCCACATCCGCCCGCTCCAGACTCTGCGTGAGCGGCTGCGCCTGATATCGGCAAGCGTATGCGGGCATGCTCACGGCGCATAAAAACACGGTAAAAAGGGTGGTTTTGCTGAGTAAGGATTTCGTAAAGGGCATCGGAAATATTGTCCCTGTCATGGTGATAATATTGTTACAGAATACAATGAATGACGAGGAAAGACAAATGGTGGCGGTTGAGGGATTTGAACCCCCGACACAAGGATTATGATTCCTCTGCTCTACCGACTGAGCTAAACCGCCATAGGAAGCCGCTTTATGGCCTTTTTGGGAAGGGGTTGTCAAGACGTTCCTCATCCCCATTTTACCTTTACCATTCACGCCGTTCCCGGGGCGCGGGCCTGCGCTTTTGCCATCACAGCAATCCAGTGTCTTTCCCGGTTGCGCACGCCTTCTGCACGCAACTGCGCAGAACGCGTGATTGCCTGCGTGTTGCCTGGATCAAGGGAGGCGGCGTTGCTAAAACAGGCGACGGCATATCCTTTTTGATCGGTCGCCAGATAAATTTCACCCAGTACCGTGAGCGTGAGGGAGCGAGAGGACGCGGCAGCGTCTGCGTGAAACTGGTCCAGGCATACCTTCTCTGCACCCTCATAATCCCCAGCTGTGTTCATCGCGATGGCAATATTCATGGCCATGGACGTCGTGGGATCCGCAGCCAGCAGCCACACATTCTTAAAGCATTCAGCCGCTTCACGGGGATCTGATTGAGCAACGCTATATCCCAGCTTTTCCCACAAGGCTGCATCATCCGGATAAGCGGCCGTGCATTGTCTGAGCAGATTTGCCTGCTGCGCGGGGTCTTTTATGGCTTTCAGCGCGCTATCCAGATCTGTAACGCCTTCTTCCAGAGCCCATCCATTCATGAAACATTGTACGGCTTCAGTGGGGTCGGATTCCGCGATGGCATTTCCCAGCAACTTCCACAAGGCGGGGTCCTCATAAAATTTTGCTGTGCCAGCTTTAAGCAGTGCAATTGCGTCTGCTTCGCGTCCTTTTCTGGCCAAGTAGTAGTTAGCCTGATTCAGGAAGCCTTCGGCGGTTTCGGGGAGGGGACGGTTGGCGACGTTGCTCATACTTTTTGCTTTCGTATCAATTTACACATTAAACACAAATTCATTACGCGACATGTTTTAAGGCCTTTATATCGCTGCCCACTATCCAGCCGCCGCCGAGGACGCGGGGGCCTTCGTAACACACGGCGGCCTGTCCCGGCGATACGCCGTATTGCGGTTCGGACAGATGCAGTTCGGCGGTGTTGTCTTCTTTTGCATAGAGGACCGCATCCACCGCGCGCGTCATGGAGCGGAGTTTCACCTGCACCGGGATCGCCGTACCGGTGCGATGTTCGAAGAGCCAGTTGGCGTCTTTCAGATACACGATATCGCGGGCGAGCGCTTCTTTCGGGCCGACCAGCACACGGTTTTTTTCAGGGTCGATCTTCACGACATAGAAGGGATCGTTCGCTTCGTTATGGCCGCCGCCGATGCCAAGGCCTTTTCTTTGCCCGATCGTGTAATTGACGATGCCGTCATGCGTGCCGAGCTTGCGCCCATCGATATGCATGATATCGCCGGGGTTGGCGGCCTGTGGCGCGATTTTCTTCACCACCGCGGCATAATCGCCGTTTGGCACGAAGCATATATCCTGGGAATCCGGTTTGGCGGCATTCATAAGGCCGAGGCGTTCCGCGTGGTCACGCGTCACCGATTTATCCCACCCGCCAAGCGGGAAGCGCAGGAAGTCCAGTTGTTCTTGCGTCGTCGCGAACAGGAAGTAGCTCTGATCCTTTGTGATGTCCACGGCGCGGTGCAGTTCGGCGACGCCGGTTTCTTCGTTCACCACGCGCTGGATATAGTGTCCCGTTGCCATGCAATCCGCGCCGAGATCATGGGCTACTTTGAGAAGGTCTCTGAACTTCACGGTCTGGTTGCATTTCACGCAGGGGATCGGCGTTTCGCCCTGAAGATAGCTTTCCACGAACCCGTCGATCACGGATTGTTTGAAATTGTCTTCGTAGTTCAGAACGTAATGCGGGAAGCCTTTGCTTTCCGCGACGCGGCGGGCGTCGTAAATATCCTGCCCCGCGCAGCACGCGCCTTTTTTCGCGACGGCCGCGCCGTAATCATACAGTTGCAGCGTGACGCCGACGACATCATAGCCCTGTTCGTGGAGCAGGGCCGCCGTGACGGACGAATCCACCCCGCCCGACATGGCGACCACCACGCGGGTTTCTTTTTCGGGCTTTGCGAAGCCGAGGCTATTTAGTTTTTGTGTCGTCATTGGCGTTAACTTTTTGCCGCAAAGGCGGGGAAAAAGCAAGGTTTTTGCATAATCGTTCATAATAAAGGAACTGATAAAGCCGGACATGGAAGATCCGGTCCAAAGTGTTAAGGCGGGCGTGCCATAGCTTCAATAGTTTGTTTGCCGGATTTTTTGTGTAAAGGCGGTTGTACCGCAGGGCGAGGCGCAGGTAATGCCGTTGCGCCGACAGGCCTTCGTTCAGCAGGCGTTTTGGCATGGCGCGGCCGCCGTGTTTCCAGGCATTTTGGGAGGATCTGGCTTTGCCGCCGGCGGTCTTCGGCCCCGTGGATTTCGCCCAGGGCGCCCAGATGCGGATGGCGGCGGCGTGTTTCGCCCGGCGTTCAGGCGACCAGCCGGAGCGGCGGGGGGTGGGGTTGGGCTTTGCGGCGGGTCGGGTCGTGGGGCACTTTATCATAAATAGGCGCAAATTCCTATACAAATTTTTGATCATTTAACTAAATTCAATCAAGCTTAATGGAGAAGATTATGAATGAGCTTTTTAATTTCTTGGGACAAATTGTCGTCATCGGCGGTGGCGGTGCAACCATCGCGTATTTCATTTTTAAAGTATTAGGAGAAAAATGGATTGAAAATAAATTTGCACTAAATCTTGAATCTTATAGAGCAATTCAGGCCCAGTCTTTAGAAGAGGCAAAGTTAAAATTATCAATCTATATGACGCGACAGTTAAAGCTTCATGAAAAAGAGTACGAAGTATTCCCTCTTGTATGGGAAAAGTTAAATGAGGCGCACATATGTTTAAAACGAGCAACAGGTGTTTTTAGAGAGCATCCAGATTTAGACAGAATGGATGAAAGTACCTTAAAAAAGTGGATTGATCGCACGGATATGAGCGAAAATGAAAAGGATATGATATTTGAAAGCAATGATAGAAATCGCAGTTACAGTGACATCCTAGATTGGCGCGATTTGCAAAGAGCTCATACCGCCTTTGTGGACTTTCATGAATATTTAGAAAAAAACCGGATCTTTCTAAGCCCAGAATTAAAAGAAAAGTTCGATCAGATTGATAGCTTTATTTGGAGAGCATGGGTTGCAAAGAAAATGGATACGAAAAGATCTAATACGGATAAGGATTATTTGATGGAAGCTTGGGATATAGAGGAAAAGTCTATTACGCCATTGAGACTAGAAATTGAGAAATTGGTTCAGGATAAACTATTTCCTAAAATATCCTAATTATGCGCAAAAATATAGTAAGTGAGATGGGCCGCAAAGCATAGCCATGCGGCGTAGGGCGCGAAGACGAGGGCCGCCGCGCGGGAGAGCGGGCGGATCATCCAGCCGAGTATGGCCGCCGTCGCAATCATGACCGCTATCACGATCAACGCGAGCAGCACCGCGTGCAGGGTGAAGAAAACGGGCGTCCACGCCCAGTTCAGCAGCATGTGAAAAACGAACAAGGAGAGGATGAGGACGCGTTGTCTTGAGGCGGGTGCGGACCAGACTTTCCACAAGGACAGGGACAGCAGCAGGTAGAGGATTGTCCAGACGATGCCGAAGGCGGCTTCGGGCGGGTTGAGCGGCGAGCGGTTCAGCGTGCGATACCAGCCGTCAATATCATGCGATGTCACCAAGCCCATCAGCCCGCCCATGATTTGAAAGAACAGCACGAAGGCGGCAAGGGACAAAATATCTTTGCGTGTGATGTTCATGATGCGGTGTTACCAACCCGTTTTTGTACCGGGCGTTGCGACGATGAGCCCGTCTAATTCGTCCTTCACCATGATCTGGCAGGAGAGGCGGGAAGTTTTGCGAAGGTCGAAGCCGAGGTCGAGCATGTCTTCTTCTTCATCGCTCTTTTCACCGTCCGGCAGGCATTTGTCCCACCAGTCGGGATGAATGTATAAATGACATGTGGCGCACGCCAAGGATCCGCCGCACGCGCCTTCGATCTGTTCGATGTTATTCTTCAGCGCGACTTCCATCAGAGAAAGCCCGACGGGCGCATCCACGATCTTTTCCGATCCGTCTTTTAATTTGAATGTGATTTTCGGCATTTATAACCTTTTGTTTTTAACGCCAAGGCGCCAAGTGTGCCAAGGTATATTTAAACTTTCTTGGTGTCCTTGGCATCTTGGCGTTTTATTTTTTTATTCTAGATATCACACGCGAAAAAGCATCAAGGGCATTGTCAATATCGGCAGATGTCGTAGCCCATCCCGTGGAAAATCGCAAGGCGGACTTTGCGGCTTCGTCGCCAAAGCCCATGGCGGTTATGACATGGCTGGGTTTGAAGGTTCCCGAAGAGCAGGCGGAGCCGGAGGAGATGGAAACGCCTTCCAAATCCATCGCCATCAGCATGGTTTCGGCGGAGGCGCCGGGAATGATAATGGCGGTTGTATTGGATGCGCGCGGGGCGTTTTCGCCCACGATGATAATGTCGTTGGCTGCTTGTTTGATCGCGGCCTCCAATGTTTTTTGGAAGCCAGTGGTTTTCGCGCGGTAGTCATCAAAGCTTTCGAGCGCCAGTTTTGCCGCCGTGCCGAAGCCCGCGATGGCGGCGATGTTTTCGGTGCCCGCGCGCTGGCGTTTTTCCTGCCCGCCGCCGTGCAGGAATTTCGGGATCTGCAGGCCTTCGCGGAAGAGGATTGCACCCGCGCCGTGCGGCCCGCCGAATTTATGCGCGGAGAGAGTGAGGTAATCCACGCCGAGCGATTTGAAATCAAGCGCGATACGGCCCGCGGCTTGTACGGCGTCACAATGGATAAGGGCGCCTTTTGATTTTACGAGCCCGGCGATTTCGGCGATCGGTTGAATGACGCCTGTTTCGGAATTGACGAGCTGCACGCTGACCAATGCGGGTGTTTCATTCCTCAGCATTTTTTCGAAGGCGGCAAGGTCAACGAGACCGTCTTTTGTGACGGGAATTTGTTTTGCGTGCGCCGCCGCTTCCATCACCGACGGGTGTTCTATCGCGGAGATGAAAACGCATTTGTCTTTATAGCCGGAGAGGATGGTGTTGTTGCCTTCCGTCGCGCCGGAATTGAAGATGACCTGCGCGGGGCGGACGTTTGTGAGGCCTGCAACATCGTTGCGCGCGTCTTCGACGATTTTACGGGCGGCGCGGCCATCCGTGTGGATGCTCGACGCGTTCCCCGCCACGCGCATGGCGTCCGCAACCGAAGCGATGACTTCGGGCCGGATAGGCGCTGTGGCGTTATAGTCGAGATATGTGCGTTTCATTGTCGCCCTTATAGGAAAGTTTGGATAAAATGTCACCAAATCCCGGTAATTTGGCGCGCTGTAATTGCGATAAAAAACCAAGTTTTGCTAAGAATAATTCCCAGAATCCCATATTGCCCACAACAACATCAATATCTTATACGAAATACTTGGACTTTTTGGATGCGTGTCACTATAAGAGGGGCCGTTACAAGCTCTTTTGTGTGGAAAGACTGCATGCCTGAAATCATTTTCAATGGCCCCGCCGGCCGCCTAGAAGCCCGTTATCACCATTCCAAAACGCCGAATGCCCCGTTAGCGCTCTGTCTCCACCCGTCCCCGGAACACGGCGGCACGATGAACAACAAGAACACCTATCTTCTGTACCAGGCGATGGTCGCGCGCGGCTTTTCCACGATGCGATTCAATTTCCGCGGCGTCGGCCGTTCACAGGGCGTTTTCGACCGCGGCGAAGGCGAGCTTTCCGATGCGGCCTCCGCGCTTGACTGGATGCAGCAGTTGAATCCCAACGCGCCTTACGTTTGGGTTGCGGGATTTCAGTTCGGCGCGTGGATCGGCATGCAGCTTCTGATGCGCCGTCCGGAAATTCAGGGATTTATTTCCGTGGCGCCTCCGGCCAACATTTATGATTTTTCGTTCCTTGCGCCTTGCCCGTCTTCGGGTTTGATCCTGCACGGGCAAAAAGACAATATCGTCCCCGAAGCATCCGTGCAGAAACTCGTTGAAAAGCTGCAGGCGCAAAAGGGGATTTCCATCGATTACCGCGTCGTGCCCAATGCCAACCATTTCTTCCATGAAAAAACGGATGATATGGTGGCCCATGTTCATGACCATATGAACAAAGCAGGCGGCGGGAAGTCATTTACCCAAATGCTCACGGCAAAAGCGGCGTAATCACGCGCGGATGGCATCCTAAGCGAAGGATCCTTTGAAATCCTTCCGTTTTTGGATTGCTACAGATAGCGGACGCAGGGTCAGGCAGCCTTCTTAAGCTCTTTCAGCGCTTCCAGAACCTCTTCCGTGTGGCCGTCCACTTTGACCTTGTTCCAGATACGCGCGATTTTGCCGTGTTCATCGATTAAGAACGTCGTGCGTTCTATGCCCATGTATTTGCGGCCGTACATGGATTTTTGCGCCCAGACGCCGTAGCGTTCGCACACATCGGAATTTTCATCGGATGCGAGAACGAATTGCAGATTGTATTTCGCCTTGAATTTATCGTGGCTTTTGACGCTGTCTTTTGAAATGCCGACGACGGCGCAGCCAAGACGTTCCAGCGATTTCAGATTTTCGTTGAAGGAGCAGGATTCTTTGGTGCAGCCCGACGTGTCGTCCTTCGGGTAGAAATAGACGAGCACTTTTTCGCCGCGCATGTCAGAAAGCAGGAAGTTCCCGCCGCCATCCGTGGGCAAGTCGATTTCGGGGGCCATGGAACCTTCGGTCAGCGCGGTCATTGGAAATCCTTTCTCAAATCTCTTTCAGAAGGGGATAATCTTTGCTTTTTAGGGGTAAATGTCAAGAATTCCGCCTGACAAAAACATAAAAATCCTTTAAGCTTTCCCCTTCTTATTTTCTTGTGATTTCAAGGATATGACAGTGCTAAGGCGCTTCCTAACATTCGGCAACAGGACCATCATCATCGCGCTGGAAACGCTGGCGGTCGTCGTATTGTTGCTGGCCATCGCGTTTGGCATGTTCGTGTGGAAACTGTCCGAAGGACCGATCAGCATCGGATGGGCCAGGGATTATGTGGAGCAGGCCTTCAGCAGCGAAAGCGGCGAGCTGTCGGTGACGTTCGACAATATCGTGTTTTCCTGGCCGGAATTAAAGGGGCCGTTCCAACTGGATCTTACCAACCTGCGCGTGCAAAAGGGCAGCGCGGACGGGGGGACTCTGAAAATCGCCAAGGCATCGGTCGGGCTTTCGCGCACCGCGCTGTTCTTCGGCCGCATCCGCCCGGTGAGCGTTATTATAGATTCCCCTTCGCTGGAGCTGGTCCGTTCACCGGACGGGCATCTGAATATTTTTATTCAGAACGAAAGCGAAGCGCCGGGGCCAAAGCCGAAGTCCGAAGCCGCGACATACGGACAGGAAGTCACCCAGATCTTCCGGGATATGGCGAACCACACGCGCGGCAGCGTCATTTCGCGCCTTGACGAATTTATTATCAACAATGCCAGTGTGGCTGTCCGTGATTATAAATACGGGCTCTCCTGGTATCTGACAGATTTCGACCTGGGCATCGCCGAGCATCCGGAAGGCGTCGCTGCGATGCTGAATGTCGCGTTGCCAGGGCGCGCGGGCGAGGAAGGCGGCGTTTCCGTCAACATCGCCTATCGCAAGGAAACGGACGATTTCCGCGCGGCGGGGCAGATCAAGAATATCAATCCCTATTTCTTATCGCGTTTCCTGCCGCTGCCGGATGTGCTTGCGGGGCAGGATGTGTATCTGTCCGGCGATATAGTTTCGGCGCTTGATAAAAATCTTCTGCCCACATACATCAATCTTTCCGGCAGCATCCCCGAAGGGCAGGTCGTTCTCCCCGAAGAATATGATGCGCCGGTAACATTGAAGAACATTGCCATTAAGACGGAATATGACGCGGCGAAGCAGGTTCTGAATATCCCGGAATTGTCCGGCGAAATAGGCGGCGTCGGTTTTACAGGGCGCGGCGGCGGATCTTTTAACGACGCGTCCTTTACGCTGCCCATTGAAATCAACGTAGAATCGGCGACCTTGGAGCAGGTGCAAAAACTGTTTCCCAAATCCGAACACGAGGGTGATGCGTACGAATGGGTTGGTCGCAGCATGACGGGCGGATCCTTCAGCGACGTCGCCCTCAAGATGGAGCTGGCCGCGCAAAAGAACCGGAACGAGGAGTTAAAACGGGATGAGTGGGCGGTCGATCTTCCCAAGCTTACCCTGGATTTTGCGTTTGACGGGCAGACGGTCACATACAACCACACGCTGATGCCTGCAGAAAATGTGAAAGGCAAAGGCACGCTGGATCTTGCCGCCGAGACGTTGGAGATTACGGGCGAGCGTGCGCGCGTCGGCGATATCGATGGAAGCAATGTCAAAATTAAAGTCACGGACCTTCTGAAGGCGGGGGCGGGGTATGTGACGATCGATCTGCATGCGAAAGGCCCCGTGGCGACCGCCTTGAAATATATTGCGGCGGACCCGATTAACATGGGTGAAAACGAAATCGGGATAGACCCCGCGAAAGTGAAGGGAACGATCGATGCCGATGTAAAAATCGCCTTG
>CAUJHN010000154.1 GCA_963204825.1 Pseudomonadota bacterium | reverse complement strand
CATCGCCCGGCCCGCAGGACAGCCATTATCTCTTTGGACGTTTCGTGGACATGATTGCAGAACACAAGAAGAAGGCGGCATAGCAGATGGCAAATCTTCTCCTCAAAGGCTTTAAAATGTTCCGCAAGGAAAATTACGAGGGGAATACCCTCATGAAGCGTTTGGTGAAGGACGGTCAGTCCCCCGATTATTTCATCATTTCCTGCATCGATTCCCGTTCCAACCCAGGAACTATTTTCCGCCCCGAACCGGGGACTTTTTTTGCGCATAAAGCGATGGCGCGATCGTCCGCCCCTATAAAAAAGGTACAGCCCTCGCCGCCGCCCTGCAATTCGCGCTGATCCATAACAAGGTAAAAGAAATCATCGTCCTCGGTCATACGGGTTGCGGAGCGATCAAAGCGATGGTTGAAAAAATAGATGACGAAGAAATCTCTTCCTTCATCAACGTGGCGCAGGAAGGCCTGGAACATGCCAAGGCACGTTGTAGCGGCTCTTGCACCCATGACGAACTGCTTCGCCGCTCCGAAGAAGAAATCGTCCTTCTCTCTTCTGAAAACTTGAAATCATACCCGAGCGTTGCCGCAGCCCTCGCCGAAAACCGCGTCGTTATCCGCCCGTGGCTGTTCGACATGGAATCCGGCGAACTGCTGCAATACAACCCTGACTTTAAAGAATTTGTTCCAATCACATCACATAAGAAGAGCGAAAATGCCTAAACGTACCGATATAAAATCTATCTGCATCATTGGCGCAGGCCCTATCATCATCGGGCAGGCGTGTGAATTCGATTATTCGGGAACGCAGGCGTGTAAGGCGCTGAAAGAAGAAGGCTACCGCGTCATTTTGGTCAACTCAAACCCCGCGACCATCATGACCGACCCGTCTATGGCGGATGCGACCTATATCGAACCGATCACACCGAAAGTCGTCGCAAAGATTTTGGAAAAGGAACGCCCTGACGCTCTTCTCCCCACCATGGGCGGACAAACGGCGCTGAACACAGCGCTGGCGCTCGCCGAAGACGGCACACTCGACAAGCTCGGCATAGAACTTATCGGCGCGAACCGCGAAGCGATAGCAAAAGCAGAAGACCGCGACCTGTTCAAACGCTGCATGGACGAACTCGGCCTGGAATCCGCGCGCTCCGAACTTGCCCACAACATGGACGAATCCCGCGCCGCGCTCGCCAAGATCGGCCTGCCTGCCATTATCCGCCCCGCTTTTACGCTCGGCGGCACCGGCGGCGGCATTGCATACAACAAAGAACAATACGAACAGATCACGAAGGAAGGCCTCGACGCCTCCCCCATCTCGCAAATCCTTGTCGAAGAATCCCTTCTCGGCTGGAAAGAATTCGAAATGGAAGTCGTACGCGATAAAAACGACAACGCCATCATTGTCTGCTCCATCGAAAACATTGACCCGATGGGCGTACACACAGGCGATTCCATCACAGTCGCTCCGGCCCTGACGCTGACCGACAAAGAATATCAGATCATGCGCAACGCCTCGATCAAGGTCCTACGCGGCATCGGTGTGGAAACGGGCGGATCGAACGTGCAGTTCGCCATCAATCCGGCGGATGGCCGCATGATCGTCATTGAAATGAACCCGCGCGTATCGCGCTCTTCGGCATTGGCCTCGAAAGCGACAGGATTCCCGATTGCAAAAATCGCGGCGAAACTGGCGGTCGGTTATACGCTCGATGAACTTGGCAATGATATCACGGGCGGAAAAACGCCGGCTTCCTTCGAACCCACCATCGATTACATTGTCGTTAAAATCCCGCGCTTCAACTTCGATAAATTCAAAGGCACGAAACGTTCCCTTACCACATCCATGAAATCCGTCGGCGAAGCGATGGCCATGGGTCGCTCCTTCGAAGAAGCGATGCAAAAGGCTCTACGCTCTCTTGAAGACGGCCTCAATGGCTTCAACGATATGAAGATCGGAGAAACGGAAACGCCGCACCATGATGAAATTCGTGCAGCGTTATCCAATCCAGCGCCACGCCGCATTCTGTATGTCGCGCAGGCCATGCGTCATGGATTCTCCCTCGAGGAAATTCACGAAGCCTGCAAAATTGATTTGTGGTTCCTGAAGCGCATCAAAAATATCGTCGATAAAGAAAAGACGGTGAAAGAAAAAGGTCTGCCCGTCGATGCCGAAGGGTGGGTGAAACTTAAAAAGATGGGTTTCTCCGACAGCCGGCTTGCCCGCATCGTCGGCGTGGAAGAAAAAGCCGTTACGAAAGCGCGCATAAAACACAACATCCACCCCGTTTATAAGCGCATTGATACGTGCGCCGCGGAAATACCATCCGAAACGCCTTATATGTATTCGGCTTATGAAGGCAATGGCCTTACGGTGCCGGAATGCGAAGCGGAACCGACGGGCAAAAACAAAATCGTCATCCTCGGCGGCGGCCCGAACCGCATCGGTCAAGGTATCGAATTCGATTACTGCTGTGTCCATGCCTGCTACGCGTTAAAAGAAGCAGGCTATGAAACCATCATGATCAACTGCAACCCTGAAACAGTTTCGACGGATTACGATACGTCCGACCGCCTGTATTTTGAACCTGTCACGGCGGAAGACGTCATCGAAATCATTCGCAAGGAAGAAACGAACGGAAAAGTTCTGGGCGCCATCGTACAGCTTGGTGGTCAAACACCGCTAAAACTCTCCCATGAACTGGAAGCGAACGGCATCAAAGTGCTTGGCACGGATACGGACGCAATTGACCTTGCTGAAGACCGCGAGCGTTTCCAAAAACTCCTGCATAAACTCAAACTGCGCCAGCCTGACAACGCACTCTGCCGCTCCGAAGAAGAAGCGATTGAAAAGGCCGAGGAACTCGGCTTCCCGCTCGTCATCCGTCCATCCTATGTATTGGGCGGCGCGGGCATGGAAATCGTGCAGACAATGGATGAAATGAAATCTTACATGGCGCGCGCCATTCAGGTTTCGGGCAAAAATCCTGTTCTGCTTGATCGTTACCTAAAAGGCGCTCTGGAAATAGACGTTGACGCCATTGCCGATGGAAATGACGTTTATATCGCTGGTATCATGGAACATATTGAAGAAGCCGGAGTGCATTCCGGAGATTCCGCCTGTGTGCTTCCGCCACATTCCCTGCCTTTCAAGACGGTAAAGGAACTGGAACAGCAGACAATCAAACTGGCAAAGGCGCTGAAGGTTAAAGGCCTGATGAACGTGCAGTTTGCGTTAAAGCGCAATAAAGACACAGGCGAATACGACATCTTTATTCTGGAAGTAAACCCCCGCGCCTCCCGCACAGTGCCGTTTGTGGCAAAGGCAACAGGCGTTCCGGTCGCCAAAATCGCCGCCCGCGTGATGGCAGGGGAACCGCTGTCAAACTTCCGCGATATGCTGGTCGGCATGTCGATGGATCACACGGCCGTTAAGGCCCCTGTTTTCCCGTTCAACCGTTTCCCTGGCACAGATGTACTGCTTGGACCGGAAATGCGCTCCACCGGGGAAGTCATGGGGCTGGATAAGGATGTTGCACAGGCCTACGCAAAGGCACAGCTTGGGGCCGGTATGAAACTGCCGATCGAAGGCAACGTATTTATTTCCGTTAAAGACAGCGACAAAGAAAACGTGATTCCGATTGCCAAGGAACTGGCTGAACTCGGGTTTAAAATTGTCTCCACCGGCGGCACGGCGAAACATCTGCAGGCCGCAGGGCTCGATGTCACGCGCGTGAACAAGGTGATGGAGGGCCAGCCGCATATTGGCGACTCCATTATCAATGGCGACATTTCCTTGATGATTAACACAACGACGAAAGGCGCGCAGGCCTTAACGGATACGCTCTCCATTCGCCGCCTCGCCCTCACGCATAAAGTGCCGATGTATACGCTTTTAACGGCGGCGCGGGCGGGCGTTCAGGCCATTCGCGCCTTGAAGTTCAGGGATATGGACGTAAAGCCCATACAGGACTATTTCGAAGCGGAAGATAACAGGGAAGCCGCGGAATAAGCCGCAAGGAACTTTCTTCGGCCTTAAATGTTGGCATAAGCACATTTGTTTTGCCTTTTTAAGAGACAGGAGAAGATCCATGAAAAAACTTATGCTAGGCCTTGGCGTTGCCACCCTCGCCGTTATGGCGGCATCCCCTTCCTTCGCGCGTGAAGTCAAAAATATTGTTGGCTATGTCGAAACGACAACGACCTACAGTGACCGCGACGCCGAATTCCGCAAAATCGACACGTCGGGCGACGGGGCCATCAATTTCAACGAGTTTCAGCGGTACGCCATATTGGAAAACGAATATGAAATGTTCAAAATGAACGATACCAACAATGATGATCTTCTGACCCTCGATGAATACCGCGTTTTCAGCAAACAAGGCCCCGCCCGCGTTGCGGATGGCCCGTCGATGACAAATTTTAATTTCAATAAAAAGGGATCTCACTATTAAAATTCCCGGTTTCCTAAGGGTTAACCCCCTCCGGCCAGAAACTGCCGGAGGGGTTTGGCTGTGAGTGGACCGCTAGCTGAGAGTTATTCTCATTGACTCTGGCTATAAAAAATGCATTACTTTCTGTAATTAAAAAAAATTTGAGGGTGCTAATGAAGAGAGCTTTTGAGAAAGCCTCTGAAACCGGGAGACCGTGTTCTTTGCGCATGTTCATATCTGGCAGGGCCTTTGTCGGCAGCCAGCCGAAAATCACCGGGGCAATGCCGCTGAGGCACCTTACAAATCCTGAATCAGGGGAATACGCATCCCGCCGCACTTGACGCATATCATGCACGAAGCTAGGCTAAAGACATCCGCCTCTTCAGGGCGGATTTGCATTTTAAAAGGATAATTTACATGGACAAAATCCCGATGACACGCGCCGGCGTCGAAGCGCTAGAGAAAGAATTACGGTTGCGTATATCCGAAACGCGCCCTGAGATTGTCGAAGCGATTGCCGAGGCGCGCGCGCATGGCGATTTATCCGAAAACGCGGAATACTCCGCCGCGCGGGAACGCCAAAGCTTTAACGAAGGCCGGATCAAAGAACTCGAGGCCGTTATCAGCGCCGCAGAAATCATTGACCCGGCACAATTCATAGGCCATACGGTCGTGAAATTCGGCGCCCGCGTGCTTATTGCAGACGAAAACGATAATGAACGCCGCCTGCATATCGTCGGTGAATATGAATCCAACGCCGACGAAGGACGCATTTCCATCACCTCTCCCATCGCCCGCGGATTGATCGGTAAATCCATCGGCGATACAGTAGAAATCCGCAGCCCGAAGGGCGCAGTTTCCTATGAAATTGTAGAAGTTATTTTTGAATGATATTAGCGGAAATCTTCCGGGCCGAAGGAATAAGGAAGCAACTCGCTTAAGGTTAAAGACTTTCGTATGCCTTCAGGGCCGGCAATGTGAATAATCATTTCACTTCCTGCATGCTCACGCAGATATTGCCTGCAATGACCACAAGGCGTGACCAAACTTCCATCGCCTTCCTCTCCGGCCACAACTAAAACTTCCTTAATAATTTCGCGTCCGGATTGACTTACCATACAGGCAATAGCTGAAGCTTCTGCGCAAATGGATTTATACGTGGCTTCTTCTATGTTAGTGCCGGGGAATATCTGACCACTTTCGGTAAGAATTGCCGCCCCAACCTTAAAGCCAGAGTATGGAGAATATGATTTTTCCCGCGCAGCGCATGCCATTTTAAATAAAGCGTCGCGGATTTCTAACATTACTCAACCTCAATCGGAACGCCCGGCTCTTCTTTCGCCGTGCGGACAAGCGGCATGGTTTTCACGGACGTAACATTGGCTGCCGCCGTCAGGTTTTCTGTAAGAAAACGCTGATAACTCTCCCAGTCTTTGGCGACGATACGCAGCAGGAAATCCACTTCGCCAGAAAGCATGTGGCACTCACGCACAAGCTGCCATCCCCGGCACGTATCTTCGAATGCCTTCAAATCCGTTTCCGCCTGGGACGTAAGGCGCACCAGCGCAAAAACAGTGATTCCGTATCCCATAGCCTGCGGCTCGATACGCGCGTGGTAGCCCTTTATAAATCCAGCATCCTCCAGGGAGCGGACGCGACGCAGGCAAGGCGGCGCGGAAATCCCGGCGCGTTTTGCAAGATCCACGTTTGTTATGCGCCCATCGGCCTGTAAGTCTTTGAGAATTTTGCGGTCTATTTTGTCGAGCTTAATGCGGCGCATGGGTCACTTTTGATAAGATTGTTACAAGTTTGCGTAAAATTATTTCTGCATTTTCGAAAGATGCTGATATAAAGTTGCTAGGTAAGAATTACAAGTGGTTTATTTGCGGGCGCCAAGATATTAATTTCATCATGAGTGTCAACCCCAAATCCCTGCAATGCTGGATTGTGACCGAAGGTATGATCGGCACGGAAAATCAGTGCCTTGGCGTGGCAGAAGCGCTCGGCGTGGATCCCGTCGTCAAACGCATAAAATTAAAACAGCCGTGGAAAACTTTTTCGCCCTATCTGGGGTGCGAAGCTGGATGGACCTTTTCCCCTGAACAAGCCCCTCCGTGGCCCGATATACTGATAGCCTCGGGCCGCAAAAGCATTGCCGCTAGTCGCTATATTAAGCGGAAAAGCCGCGGCACCACTTTTACAGTGCAGATTCAGGACCCCCGGATTTCGCCGAAATATTTTGATCTCGTCGCCGTGCCGGAACATGATCCGACACGTGGCGATAATGTCATCGTTACCCGCGCCGCGCCGAACCGGGTGACGGATCTTGCGCTTGCCCGGGCGAAGAATGATTTTGCGCCGATCTTCGCCATGATGCCCTCCCCCCATATCGCCGTAATGATCGGCGGCAACTCCAAAGCCCATACCATGAACGAACACGGTATGGAAAAACTGGGGGCGCAGCTGGCAAACCTTCAAGGCAGCCTCATGATTACGGCGTCGCGCAGGACGACCGAAAGGCAAAAACAGGCTTTCCTGAAAGGGCTCGGCAATCATCCCCATTATTTTTGGGATGGCGCGGGAAATAACCCCTACTTCGGCATGCTGGCCTGGGCGGATTATATTCTGGTAACGGCGGATAGCGTTTCCATGCTGGGTGACGCCGCAACGACCGGAAAGCCTGTTTACATGATCCCCATGGAGGGCGGATCGGCCAGGTTCGATAAATTCCACCAGAACCTGCTCCGCGACGCCGTCATCCGCCCGTTTGAAGGAAGGCTGGAACACTGGAATTACGCCCCTTTGCGGGATTCGGATATGGTCGCCGGGGAAATCCTGCGGCGTCTGGGGTATTAAGCCTTCGGGGAAAAATTCAAATATGAGCTTTACCGGTTCAAAGCCGCCCTATATTAATTCAGGAATTACCCAGAAAGACAAAAGTATGGCTGAAACGCAGCACGCAAAAGTATTGATTATCGGATCCGGCCCTGCCGGATATACCGCGGCGATTTATGCCGCCCGCGCGAATTTGAAACCGGTGCAGATCCTTGGGCTGGAGCCGGGCGGACAATTGACCATCACGACCGATGTTGAAAACTATCCCGGATTCGCCGACCCCGTTCAGGGTCCATGGCTTGTGGAACAAATGCAGGCGCAGGCCAAACATGTCGGCACGGAAATGATTTACGATCTTGTCACCGACGTCGATTTCACGAAACGCCCCTACACCGCGAAACTGGATTCAGGCAAAGTTTTTACAGCCGACACTATCATTATCTGTACGGGCGCGAAGGCGCGCTGGCTTGGCCTCGAAAGCGAAAAGACATTCCGCAATATGGGAGTATCCGCCTGCGCCACCTGCGATGGATTTTTCTTCAAGAACAAAGATGTCGCCGTCGTCGGCGGCGGCAATTCCGCGGTGGAAGAAGCCCTCTTCCTTTCCAACATCTGTAAATCGGTTACGCTGATTCACCGCCGCGATACTTTGCGCGCGGAAAAAATTGCGCAGGACCGTTTATTTGCAAAAGAGAATGTAAAGATAATCTGGAATGCCGAAGTTGCCGAAGTGCAAGGGATCAAACCCGGCCAAGGCGATATGCCCGGCGTTACAGGCCTGCTCTTGAAAGATACGACAAACGGCAAAGAACAATCGATCAATGTCGATGGCCTGTTCGTCGCCATTGGCCATGTACCGGCGACAGAGCTTTTCAAAGGCAAGCTGGATATGGACAAGGAAGGCTATCTGATCACCGCGCCCGATTCCACGACAACAAATATTCCTGGCGTTTACGCCGCGGGCGACGTGAAAGACAAAACTTATCGTCAGGCAGTGACAGCGGCGGGCATGGGTTGCATGGCCGCGCTCGAAGCGGATCGTTACATTACGGCGATGGAAGCCGAACACACAAAACGGGCGGAGGCCGCCGAATAATGATGGACTGGGACAAGCTGCGTATATTTCATGCCGTTGCGGAAGCAGGAAGCTTTACGCATGCAGGCGAAACACTGAATCTTTCGCAATCTGCCGTATCGCGGCAGATCAGCACATTGGAAGAAAGCATTGGCGTAACCTTGTTTCATCGCCATGCCCGGGGGTTAATATTGACGGAAGAAGGCGAACTTCTTCACAACGCTGCGGGCGATATATTCGGCAAACTCGCGATGATCGAAGGTCAGCTTGCGGATTCGCGTCAGCTCGCCGAAGGGCCGCTGCGCATCACCGTTGCGGAATTCATCGGTTCTACATGGCTGGCCCCGAAACTGGAACAGCTGCGCCGCGAACATCCTGACATCCAACTGACAATGCTTCTCGACGATCGGATCTTTAATCTCGGCATGCGTGAGGCCGACGCTGCTATCCGCCTTTATAAGCCGGAACAACCGGAATTGATTCAACGGCAGCTGACCACCATCAATTTCCATGTCTGTGCGTCAAAAGACTATTTAAAGGCGAAAGGCACGCCCAAAAATTTAAAGGATCTGAAAAATCATACAGTGATTGGCTATCCCGAAAACGCGCCCGCGCCGTTTGCGGATCCAAACTGGCTATTCCGCTCTGCCGAAATCGACACGGCGACCGCAACCAACACCGTCATGTTAAATTCCATCTATGGAATTTTTGAAGCCGTCCGTTCCGGGGCCGGCGTCGCCTGCCTTCCTGATTATCTGATCGCGCGGGATAAGGACATCGCAACCATCCTCCCCGAAGCCGTCCGCCCCCCGGTTGACATGTATTTCGTCTATCCCGAAGAACGCCGCCATTCCAAAAGGATAGCCACCTTCAAGGACTTCCTTCTAAAAATCGTTGGAGAAACAAGGTTTTAGAAGAAGGAAAAACGGCGGAAATCCGTCCCATGCAAAAATAGCATAGCTGATTTTATTATTTATAATTGGACACAAGCCCCTGAATCGCTTATAAACCTTCCTGCAACGTATTTAGTGCGTTGCGGGGTGCTATGCATCCTACGTCTCTCAGACGTGAAACCTCCCTGTTCAACTCGCCGGGCCTTGTGCCCGGTTTTTTTGTGCCTAAGGCATTCTTAATTTTTATTGCCGCGCACCATAGGGATGTCTTTGTGGACAAGCTGTTTGTAAGTTACAATTACAGAACAAATACAGCGTTCTACAGGTATCCACAGTGTTCGAAAGTCCCCCTCCTATCATAACCCTTTTCAATTATGGCGGCGGCCTGCGCGGGATGATCCCGGCGCAGATCATGAGTCATATCGAACAGGATACAGGCCTGCGCATGGCGGATATGGTCGATGTATTCGCAGGACCATCCACGGGCGCCATCCTGAACGCGGCTCTTACGCTTCGCCATCCGGAAAGCTCCGGAACGCCGAAATACCGCGCCCGCCACCTCGTCCGGTTTTACGAACGTGAGGGCGAAAGAATTTTCCCGGCGGATAAATTCCGCGATCTCCGGGGCCTGATCCACGACATGAACAACCGCACGATGCGGATATCGCAACTGCAATCCGTTCTCGATCATGGCCACTACAACCCTTCGAACCTCGGCCGCGCGCTCCGCGCACTCTATGGCGATGCGCGCCTGAATGAGAGTTTAAAAAGCCTGATCATCCCCGCCTATAATATCGATGGCGAGCAGTTGCGCATAATCTCTGAAACCGGGGAACAGGGCGGATTGACCATGCATGCCCGTAACAACTACATGGATACGGCGGGCCATGCGCTCTGGATGAAGAACATAAAAATCAACGGTGAACACGGGCGACGCCACAAAACGATCGACGTCACCCTGTACGATGCCGTCATGGCCTCCGCCGCCGCACCTACTTTTTTCCCCTGCCACCATTTTCAGGCACGCTGGCCGGGCAATACGCATCCGCACAGCTATACCGCCATCGACGGCAACATATTCGACAATCCCGCCAACACCTATTTCGGGGCGCTGCGGCCGCATCTTCTGCCCGGACAGGAAACCATCATGATTGCCCTCGGGACTGGCTATACCAACCGCTCGATCAAAAAAGATGAATGGAATCGTTTCGGATCGCTTGGCGTTGTCGACCCGGTAAATGACCTACCGCTCATTAATATCTTTTTCCATGCTTCGGAATCCGCCCTGCTCGACGCCTTCGAAGAAGAGATGCAAGGTCACCTCTTTATGCTTAACAAATCTCTTCTAACCGGAAGACAGCCTGACTGGCCGTCGATCCAGATCGACGACGGATCTCCCGAAAACATGAAAAGATTAAAAGACTTCGCTGACGGTATCATTGAAGACAACCATAAAAAATATGAAGAAATCTGCGATCTTCTTGTACGGAATTACGAAAGCCGCAAGAACTGGATCAAGGCCGTCAAACCTTCCCGCTGGTCGAAAATGATCTCCGATCTGATCAAATAGACATATTTACATCTTTGAATTATTGAAATACAAAGACGGCAGGGTTTTGAGGGAAACTGCTAATGACACAACAAGATGGGCCAGCAGCCCACGACTTGCCAGCACCGGCAATTGCCAAGCCTTCGGGGATTACAAGAGGCACATTTAACGCAAACGGCTTAGAAGCCGGCTATGCATTTGTTAGGGCAGAACGGGAACGCCGCATCATTGTCGGCCTCACAGGGTTAAATTCAAAAACCGTTTTTTCTCTTCCGCTGTTAAAGGAATTAAGGGAAAACGGCATATCCGTTATATGGCTGATCTTGCCGGAATGGACGCAAAACAAGCAGCTTATCGATCCCCTTAGAGATATATGCCGGGCATTCCTTACGAATGTAAAATCGCCCTGGCGCAGCATGGATAAATCCCTGTCACATGATTTGGCCGTGCATTCCGTATCGGGTCAAATCCTGTTATCCCTGATGCACGAAAGGGACACCAATCATAGCCTTTCGGCCGCATTTCAAAGAGCGCTTTATATGGCCCCGTATTTTGACTTTACCGGCGCCTCTTTATTGAAGACACCGCAAAACCGCGTTGCTTTTGAAACCTACGCCTCCCAAAATGCAAATGCTCCGGCAAGCTGGCAAACGTTTGCCGGTACAAACGTACCTCTCGCCGACAAAGGTCTGCACCAGGACAATATGCCGAGCATTCTACCGACATTCGGAACCATCCTGACACTGAACCAGGAAGGCAGAAGGTTGCTAAGAAAACTCAACCCCGACGAAGCGCGCGCAGTAGAACCTGTATTCATCATTGGCGATCAGGATCCTGTCGCCTGTCCTTTCACCGCGCAGGAAATCGCGCGCAAAATGAACGCCGACATAATACTCATAGAAGGCGCAGGTCATGAGCCTTTGAAAAATCCCGATACACATAAACCCTTCATTAATATGGTTTTAGGGACGGGATATCAGGCGGCCTTAGCTTCTCCCTGAAGCGCAGCGCAGGCTTTTTGGATTCGGCGGCATGCTTCTTCCAGCGCCTTTTCCGATGTCGCATAGGAAATACGGAAGTGCGGCGATAGTCCGAATGCCACGCCCTGTACGCAGGCAACGCCTTCGGATTCCAGCAGATATGTAACAAAATCCGTATCGTTCTCGATAACCTTGCCGTCCGGGGTGCGCTTGCCGATGCATCCAGCACAGGACGGATAAACATAGAACGCGCCTTCAGGACGCGGGCATTCAAGACCGCTCGCCTGATTGAGCATGGACACGACAAGGTCACGGCGCGACTGGAAGGATTTAACCCAGTCCTTCAAAAAAGACTGATCGCCGTTCAGCGCGGCTGCGGCCGCCGCCTGTGAAATAGAAGACGGGTTGGATGTGGAATGCCCCTGCACGCCGCCCATGGCTTTGATCAATTCCTTCGGCCCACCGGCATAACCGATCCGCCAGC
>CAUJHN010000153.1 GCA_963204825.1 Pseudomonadota bacterium | reverse complement strand
AACCCGAGTCTTGCCGAGGCGCAGCAGGAAATCTGCAGCCATTGTGCAGGTACGGGCCGCGTGAAAACGCTCGATTTCTCCGCCATCTCCATTATTCGTGCGCTGGAACAGGAGGGGATCAAAGGTAAAGCAAATGAAATCACCCTGACCATGGCGACGTCGGTCGCGCTGTATATCATGAATAATAAGAGGAAGCTGCTGAACGATATCGAGCAGCGTTATGGGTTTGATGTGAAGGTCGAAACCGACGACACGATGTCAACCTCGCATTACAAGATTGAAGCGGCATCGCGGGCGACTACACCGAAACCGAGCGAAGGTATTCGCGGGGTTTCTGTTGAAATCAGCGATGAGGACCTGATGGAGGAAGAGGACGAGGCTTCCCTGGAAACCGAAGAGCGGGAAGCGCGTCAGCCATCGCAAGAAGGCGGTGAAGACCGTGGTGATAATCGCCGCAGGCGCAGCCGCCGCGGCGGTAGAAACCGTGGACGCGGTCGTGGCGATCGTGAATTTAATAATCACAATAACGGTGGTGCGCCTTCTGATGAAGGCGACGATAATCGCGGTAACATGGCGTTTGACGAAGAAGGCGAGGATGACGATATCGGCAACCGCGTGGAAGGAGACTCCGAAGACGGCCGTGATGACAATCGTGGCAACCGGGGGCCTCGCGAGGGACGCGAAGGCGGGCGCCGCCGCGGCCGTCGTGGCGGTAGAGGACGTGGCCGTGACCGCGGGGACCGTGGCCCAAGAAACAATGGCGGCAACGGATCCGATATCGAAAATCGTGAACAGCCGATGTTGCGTGAAGATCATGCGCCGCATACCGAATCCAAGGTTCATGCCGCTGCGCCAATCCAAACACCGCCAAAGATGATATCCAATGACCGCCATCCGGAACCGCCCCCGGTTCGGGAGTATGAAACGGTCAACCAGGCCCCTGAGAAGAAGAAAAAGGGCTGGTGGAACAAACTGGTGGAATAAGACTTTTAAAAACGGCGGATTTTCCGCCGTTTTTTACAAGATATCCCTAAAATTCAATCTAAAATTTAACGCTTCTTAAATTTTTTAATTTAACATAAAAATTGAAATATATACGAAGCAGTTTTTATCTAGTTTTTAGCTAGGCCCGGTTCCCCACACCGGGAGTCCCCGGAAAGGCTTGTGGTCTTTTCGAATGGCGGAAGCTTGCTTTGGCGTACGGTTGCCTTGTTGGTTTCATCAGTTTGGTTCCCGTCCGTGCCGCTGCTTGAAGGAAAGTTTGCCCCCGCATGTTCTCCCCTTCAGGCGACCTCAGGTGGTCCGGACGTTTCGTCCCCTTAGCCACCGGATAAAATCCGGTGGCTCTTTTTTTCGCATGGATAGGGAATGTGTTACCGTATATAAAGAACGGGTAATTTCTGTCCTTCGCATTCAACGAAAGATGACCATGACACGCACATTTCTTCTTTGCTCTGCCCTTATCGGTTTTTCCCTGCTGGCGCCCTCTGCCATAGCGCAGCAAAAAGACAAAGCCCCTCCCGGCGTTCCTACGGCGACATTGGAACAACCGCCTGCTCTGAAGCGATGGATTGATGCCGAAAATGCGCTGATCAAGCCGCTCAGCGATAAAGACAAGGAAAGCTTTTTTATCCTGCGCAATAAATATTCGGTGATGCGCGTCATCAAAATTGTGGAGCGCGATGTCGGCGCGGCGGTTAAATCCTGCGGCGAAAAAAACCCCGATATGAAGGACAAGATGACGGGGCGCTTTGACCAATGGAAAAGCGCGGTCGACCCTATTCTTGATACGGCGAAGAAGCAGCTGGATAAGGATATCAATGCACAGAAAATCGTCGACTCAGGCCGCGTGAAGGAGGTTTTGAAACTGAATGACGCCGCTTACGAAGAAGGCGAAAAGAAAGTCGTCAAAACCCCTGTTACGACCAAGGACGCTTGCGAAGATCTTCTGGACAGTATGGACCGCACGGAAGACGATATGGTGAAACTGCTGCAGCAAACACTGCTCACTGAAAGCGTTATCCGTGAACGCGCGGAGCAAATGGATAAAGAAAAGGCGAAGGCAAGCGCCAAGGAAAAAGCTTACGAAAAGGCTTTGGAGAAAAAGCCTGAATAGGCTGAAAGTTTTTCCATGAAAATCTTACAGGTAATGGCGGGCAACGATCATGGCGGGGCGGAGACAGCCTTTGTCGATATGTGTATCGCCATGAGCGAAGCGGGCATGGATATTGAAGTGGCGACCCGCGCGAACGATGTGCGCGTTCCTGCCTTGCAAAAAGCCGGCATTACTGTGCACACATTGCCTTTCGGTGGCCCGATCGACATTTTTACGGGCTGGAAGCTGGGGCGTATTATCAAAGAATTCAAACCCTTCATCGTCCAGACATGGATGGCGAGGGCGGCCCAGAAAACGCCGAATTGGAAATCTCTAAAAACGGCGCAGCGCTATCTCGTGGTCTCGCGCCTCGGCGGGTATTACAAGGTTAAAAATTTCAAGAGCGCGGATTATTTCAATACGATCACGCCTGATATCAAACGCCATCTGGTGGATGGCGGCATTGCCGAAGACCGCATTCGTTTCATCGCCAATTTTGCGGAAACGGAAGAAATCACTACGCCTGTAAAAAAGACGGATCTAGGAACGCCTGAAGATGCGCCCGTGCTGCTTTCGCTTGGGCGGCTGCATAGCAGCAAGGCTTATGATATTTTGCTGCAGGCGCTGACGGAACTTCCCGGTGTTTATGCCTGGATCGCGGGGGAAGGCCCGGATCGCGTGGTTCTTGAAAATCTTGCAAAGGATTTAGGGGTTGATGATCGCGTACGGTTTCTTGGGTGGAGAACGGACCGTGCCGCATTGCTGCACGCTTGCGACATATGTGTGTTTGCCAGCCGTGTCGAACCGTTCGGCACCGTGTTCGCGCAGGCCTGGGCGGAAAAGCGCCCGGTCATCGTTTCGGATGCGGACGGGCCAAAACAATTTTGTTTAGACGGTGAAGACTCTTTGATGGTGCTGAAGAACGATGCCGTGGCTCTGGCCGCCGCCATCCGTCGTTTACTGGGCGATAAGGCCCTGCAGCAAAAACTGGTTGCGAACGGGTACCAGCGTTATATCAACGAATTTACCAAGGAAAAATCCGTTGCTGCCTATCTCGATTTCTTTATAGAGATTTTGAAGAAAGAGAACATTCTTTAGGCGCGGCGTGCAGCGTCTGCAATTGATGAATCATTAATCCCAGAACGATCATGGCGCCTGCCTGATGAAGTGCAGCAAACGGTATGGAAACCTGCGACAGCACGGTGGCAATGCCAAGCCCTACCTGCCCAAAGATCATGCCCATCAGCGGGAAATTCTTCATGCGCCAGCCGAAACTGACAACGGCGATAAAGGCGGCGATGGCGACCCAGCGGTGAAAGAACTGCACGGCGGCGGGGTCATGCAGGATGGAAAACAGACCTGTGACTTCCGGAGGCATCCAATAGGCGTTCATCATAGGCCAGGTGTTATAAACCATGCCGCCGTCCAGCCCCGCCGTGAATGCGCCCCATGTGATGGTGGCGGTAAGAAGAGCGAAAGCGATCCAGCCATGGCGTTTTTGGCAGAATGTTCCGCCGCCGTTTTTTGGTTTGAGTGAAAATGCCAGCCACAACAGCACGCAGTAAATTGCGAAGGCGAGAAGCAGGTGGGCCGCAAGGCGGAAATGGGAGACATCCGGGCGGTCGACAAGGCCGCTTTTGACCATGAACCAGCCAAGGAAACCCTGGGACCCCCCAAGCGCAAGGGTGGCCAGAAACTTCCCCTTATATCCTGCCGGGATCTGCCTCTTGATCCAGAACCACGCGAGCGGCAGGGCGAAGGCAAGGCCGATGATCCGGCCCCACAGACGGTGCAGCCATTCCCAGAAAAAGATGTGTTTGAAATCGGCAAGCTCCATCCAGCTGTTCTTCCGGATAAATTCCGGGGTCTGTTTGTAAAGGCCGAAGACCCGTTCCCATTCAGTGGCCGATAATGGTGGAACCGCGCCGATCAGCGGCTTCCATTCCACCATGGAAAGGCCGGATTCCGTAAGGCGCGTGATGGCCCCGATCACGGCCATGGCAAAGACCATGGCGGCCGTGAAAAACAGCCAGTTCTGAACGTTTTTATGGGGGTGTGTTGACAAATCCATGCCGGATGAGATTTATAACGCAGCATGAGCAATTACAAGACAGATGTAATAATAATCGGCGCGGGGCCTGTCGGCCTGTTCGCGGTGTTCGAACTCGGCCTTCTGGATATGAAATGCCATCTGGTCGATATTCTGGACAAACCCGGCGGCCAGTGCGCGGAGCTCTATCCCGAAAAACCGATTTACGACATTCCGGCCTGGCCCGTCATTTCCGGGCAGGATTTGACGGACCGCCTTCTGGAACAGATCAAACCCTTCAACCCGACCTTCCATTTCGGGCAGATGGCGGAGTCTTTGCAGAAATTGGAGAATGGGCATTGGAGATTGGAAACGAGTGAGGGAACGGTCATCGAAGCCCCTGTCGTTGTGATCGCCGCGGGCGGCGGATCGTTTGTGCCCAAGAAGCCGTCCCTGGCGGGTATTGAAGAGTACGAAGGCAAAAGCGTGTTTTACGCCGTGCGCAAGATGGAACAGTTCCGTGGCAAGAATATCATGATCGCGGGCGGCGGGGATTCCGCGCTGGACTGGGCCTTGAATCTGCAACCATTGGCAAGCAGCATCACACTGGTCCACCGCCGCGATGATTTCCGCGCCGCGCCGGACTCCGTAAACAAGATGCGGGAACTGGTGGCGGCCGGCAAAATGAAACTCCATATCGCAGATCTGAAAAACCTTGTCGGCAGCAACGGCGTTCTAGAAGGCGTTCTGACGACGACGAAAGAAGCGGAACATTTAATTCCGTGCGATACGCTTCTGGCCTTTTACGGCCTGACGATGAAGCTTGGGCCGATTGCGAATTTCGGCCTCAATCTTCATGAAAATCTTATCCCCGTCGATACAGAAAAATTTGAGACGGACACGAAACAGATTTTTTCCATCGGCGATATCAACTGGTATCCCGGCAAGCTCAAACTCATCCTGTCCGGCTTCCACGAAGCCGCGCTTATGGCGCAGCAGGCCTTCCGTTATGTGTATCCGGACAAAAAGCTGCGGTTCCAATACACAACATCGTCTTCGGCCCTGCAGGAAAAACTTGGCGTATCCGATAAAGCTGCCTAAAGTATTTGGGACATGGCCAATTTCGATATCATTAATGCCGCAGGAAATGCTTATGCTATCAGCTGGCATTCGCGGCGGTATCTCGTCCGGCTGGCGTTTGTTCCATTCGCCCTGAAATTGTTCTGCTTCACAATGGCGTGGGTGTTCACCAAAGGCGCCGCGGTCGGGGAGGGGGGCAGTTACGATACGTACTTAACCTTCATGCTTATTATGCTGCCTGCTCTGTTTGCGGAAGGGTGGATGCTTTCCCATTATGTGCGTTTTATCATGTTGCGGCAGACATGGCCGTTTCGCCCTTCGGGAAACATGGATGATGATCTGGCCTTGCTGAAAATTCGCGCAAGGGGTGTTTTGGGCGGAACGGTTGTCTTTGTCCTTATCAATATGGTCGTCGGCTTTTTTACCGCCATGGCGGGCCAATATCTCATGCCCTACGTGCATCTTGAGAATGCGGACGCCGCGGAGAAGATACCGGCTTATATCGGATTGATTTCCTTGGTGGGGCTGGTGGCCATGTTCTGGGGGTTCCGACTGCTGTGGCTCTATATTCCTTATGCCCTGAATATGGATGCGCGGAATTATTTGCGCGGTCTAAAAGGGCAATGGACGTCGATGCACATGATCGGCGTATGGCTTTTGTGCTACATTCCATTTTTCTTGGGGCTGCGTCTCATCGTGGCCATGATCAGCATGCCGATCGGCATGGCGTTTGGTGAAACCGGTGCATCTTTTGTTTCTGTTATTCTTGTTGTGCTGGCCGACACGGCAAAAAGCATCGTAACGACAGCCGGAATTACTTTTGGACTGAAAGAAATTTTTCTGCAAAAAGGGGCCACCCGGTGAAAGTAATCGTCACGGATCAGGACGGCGCGGTGCATGAATGCGAAGCCATTGAGGGCTGGCGTGTGATGGAAATCATCCGGGACGCCGGTCTTCCCATCAAGGCGGAATGCGGCGGGTGTGCATCCTGCGCCACATGCCATGTTTATGTCGATGAAGACTGGCTCCCGAAATTGTTTCCGATGCGGGACGATGAACAGGACCTTCTCGATACAGCGCCGGATGTCCGCGATAATTCCCGCCTTTCCTGCCAGATATTGATGAGTGAAGAGCTTGATGGGCTTAAAGTTACCCTGGCGCCGGGGAGTGAGCCTTGATTATTGAATCGTTCCTTCGAAATCAAGAAAATGCGCGTCAGATGGCGTGATGATTTTTTGATGGGCGACATAGACCGAATGAAGCTTGCCTTCGATTTCGCGGACCCAGAAACCTAAGAAGCCATGAAGCTGCGGAAATTTCGGGGCGAGGTCGTAATCCTGCCAGATAAATTCCTGCAAAAACTTTGGGTAATCTGGGCGGTGATACAGGATCTGCGCCGTCGTCAGGCGGTAATCGGATGTAAACTGCTTTTCAAAATCTGCCATGCATAAACCTCCTGTTCGTACCGGGATCTTTTCGATCCTCTCTTCCCCAATAATATCATAAGCGATAAGGCGATTTCATTAATCTTGTCTGCATGAAAACCTTGTCATTTCGGGACAGGCGATATATATCTACTGGCACTCCCCCATTGGGAGTGCTAACACGCTCATGGTGAGGTGTTGGTATTTGTTTTAAAACAAAGACTTAGGAGATTAGACCTATGAAATTTCGTCCTTTGCATGACCGCGTACTCTTGAAACGCGTAGAGTCGGAAGGCAAAACAGCCGGTGGGATCATCATCCCAGACACGGCAAAAGAAAAACCGATGGAAGCCGAAGTGATCGCCGTCGGTCCCGGCGCGTATAACGAAGATGGCGATGGCCGTCTGGCGTTAGATGTCAAAGCTGGCGACCGCGTTCTTATTTCCAAATGGGCGGGTACGGAAATCACGGTAGACGGCGAAGAGCTGCTGGTCGTGAAAGAGTCCGACATCATGGGCATCATCGAAGGCGGCGCTGCTGCCAAGAAGGCCGCGTAAACGAAAAAAATCGCAAAACGAACTGATAAATCGTTTTCTAACATATTGATATTTAAGGAGACACAGCTATGGCTGCTAAAAATGTATCATTCCAGCGGGAAGCCCGCGAAAAAGTCCTCGAAGGCGTGAACATCATCGCCGACGCGGTAAAGGTAACACTCGGTCCGAAAGGTCGTAACGTCTTGATTCAGAAGTCCTTCGGCTCTCCGCGCTCCACGAAAGACGGCGTGACGGTTGCGAAGGAAATCGAACTGAAAGACGCACAGAAAAACCTCGGCGCGCAGCTGATCCGCGAAGTGGCATCGAAGCAAAACGACCATTCCGGCGACGGTACGACGACGGCAACGGTTCTGGCCCAGGCGATCGTCAACAACGGTCACAAGGTCATCAGCGCCGGCGCGAACCCGATGGATGTCAAACGCGGTATCGACAAGGCCGTAGCCGCCATCGTTGAAGAGCTGAAGAAAAACGCGAAGCCGATCAAGGCGAATGCCGAAATTGCGCAAGTGGGCACCATCTCCGCCAACGGCGAAAAAGAGATCGGCGACTTCATTGCGCAGGCTATGGAAAAAGTAGGCAAGGAAGGCGTTATCACGGTTGAGGAAAATAAATCCCTCGAAACCGAGCTGGAAGTCGTTGAAGGCATGCAGTTCGACCGCGGATACCTCTCCCCATACTTCATTACGGATGCCGACAAGATGCAGGCCGTTCTGGAATCTCCATACATTCTGCTGTTCGAGAAAAAACTTTCGAACCTGCAATCGATGCTGCCTGTTCTGGAAGCCGTTGTGCAATCCGGCAAGCCGCTTCTGATCGTTGCGGAAGACGTCGAAGGCGAAGCTCTGGCTACGCTGGTCGTCAACAAGCTGCGCGGCGGTCTGAAGATTGCGGCCGTCAAGGCCCCTGGTTTCGGCGATCGTCGCAAGGCGATGCTGGAAGACATGGCGATCCTGACGGGCGGTCAGATGGTGTCCGAAGATCTCGGCATCAAGCTGGAGAATGTTACGCTCGATATGCTGGGCCGTGCGAAGAAAGTCGTGATCACGAAAGAAAACACGACGATCGTTGACGGCGCGGGTCAGAAAGGCGAAATCGATGCGCGCGTTGCCCAGATCAAGGCGCAGATCGAAGAAACCTCTTCCGACTACGACAAGGAAAAACTGCAGGAGCGTCTTGCGAAACTCGCTGGCGGCGTTGCTGTCCTCCGTGTCGGCGGCGCGACGGAAGTCGAAGTGAAAGAACGCAAAGACCGCGTGGACGATGCTATGCATGCGACGCGCGCGGCTGTGGAAGAAGGTATCGTAGCCGGCGGCGGCGTTGCTCTTCTTTACGCGTCCCGCGTTCTTGAAAAACTCAAAGGCGACAACGACGACCAGCAAGCGGGTATCGAAATCATCCGCAAAGCCTGCCAGTTCCCGATCCGTCAGATCGCGGAAAATGCGGGTAAAGAAGGTTCAATCGTCGTCGGCAAGCTGATTGAATCGAAAGACATCAATCAGGGTTATGACGCGCAGAACGACAACTTCACGGATATGGTGAAGGCCGGGATTATCGACCCTGCCAAAGTCGTTCGCACGGCGCTCCAGGATGCGGCTTCCGTATCCGGCCTGCTGCTCACGACCGAAGCCACGATCACGGACGCGCCGGACGACAGCAAATCTGCTGCCGGCGGCGGTCACGGCGGTGGCATGGGCGGCATGGGTGGAATGGATTTCTAATCCACCCTTCCATCAAAAGACAAAAAGAAAGGCCGGATCACTTCCGGCCTTTTTTCTTGGGTTCGTTCTGCGGCGGTGTTTTGGCACCTTTCCATTGTATTAGAAATTTCTTCCGATAAAGATCAGCCACATTCTGGTTTTTGATTAGAATAACGGTCGGCTCTTCAATAAAAAAGATAATGCCCAGATAATTGCCGAAAACATAAAATGGAACATTCGCAAATTGCTTTTCATCAAGCCATTTATAGGTCGCATAGCTTGAAGCGGGGAAATATGTGTCTCCTTCTTTTAAGAGAACCCGAAAATCTATATTTTTGCGAATTTCGGTCATACGGCCAATATGGAATTCATCAAAGCTATTTTCGATACCTTCGTCGAAGAGTTTCTCGTCCACGTTGCTTACATAGATGCTGCCACCGATGGTGCTTGCTACCGAGTAAACCAAGTCAAAAAACTTCTCAAAATCTTTTTTACCTGAGAATGTCTGAACAGATTCTTTTTGCTTCTGAACGCCTTCATTTTCCAAAAATACAATGCCGCCCAGCGCAAACGCATCGATAATCTTCTCAATAGTCCCCTTGCCCGGGATTTGTTTGCCGAGTTCTATATTGGCGATGGTGGGGACGGCGAGGCCGGTGCGGTGGGCGAGGTCGGTCTGGCTCCAGTTTATAAGGCCGCGGGCAGCGCGGATCTGATCGGCGGTAATGAGCATAATAGGGAATCCATATAATGATTATTATGCGCAGAGTTATAAATCATATTCATCACTTGACAAGCAGTTTGAATTTGTAATATTTTTTATATTAAATAATATAAAAAAATAAGGACAAACGGTCTCATTCGATAAAAGAGGGTTTCTACTTTCCACACCACAAGACTTGCAGGCCGTCGAAAGGCGGCTTTTTTTTATCTGCATTCCTGCTGTATACTGGTGGCATGAGCGATATCTCTCCTCCGCCAAAGCCTTCCCGCCCCAGTGCCGCCCGCCAAGCAAAAGCGCCGCGCAACGCAATATTGGCTTTATCGCATGAATCGCGTTTCATTGGATATGTGGTTCTCGGATTCGGGCTTTTGGCGGTCGTCGCCCTGATCATCATTTTGCTATCGGGATCAAATGAAAGGCAGGATGCGGCCCGCCAACCGCAAAGGCTGGTCCCTGAAATGACCGATACGCAGACCATGCCCCGGCCTGTGCCAAAAAAAGAATTATATTTTAAACGGAATCCCGATCTGGATGCCGGTGACATAACAGGCGGCTGGCAGACTAATATTGGCAAGTACACCGCGGCCATACAGATGGAAAAAGGCGTGTATCAGGTTATTCTCGCGCAACCTGATCCTTATGCGCCGCGCCTGTATTCTTCTGGAACCTATAAAATTCTGGAAGACATTATTCTTTTGACGCCGCGTCTCGATTGGCCGACCCCTGCGGCCCCAAAGGGAAAAAAGATCGGCTATCAAGTTTTAACCAGCGCCCCATTCCCGCTGATTGCCGTGATGGAAGGGAAAAAAATGATATGGCAAAATCCGCCGCAAAGCGAAAAGCGCGTCCTTGTCCCATATAAGAGTCCCCTTTTCATGGACGAAGGGGTGGACTATGTCGTTTGGCAAAGAGTAAATTAATCGCCGATGCCGGAATTACCCGAAGTTGAAACCGTCCGAAGAGGATTGGAGCCGTTTATGGCCGGTCTCGTTCTGCGTGATATTGCCACCCACCGCGACGGGCTGCGCGCGCCGTTTCCTAAAAACCTGTCCAAAAACCTATCCGGGCGGATGATTTCAAGGCTTACACGCCGGGCAAAATACCTGCTGATCCATTTTGAAGAAAAGGGGCGGGAGGATATTCTGGTGATCCACCTGGGCATGTCGGGCCGCATGACGGTTATTCAAAAGGATATGCCTTATACGCATCAGAAACATGATCATATGACTATGACAATGGAAGGTGGCGCAAAGATCGTGTTTAACGATCCAAGGCGCTTTGGCATGGTCATGCTTCTTAAAGAAGCTGACCTTTTAACGCATCCCTCTTTTAAGTCTTTGGGGCCCGAGCCTTTGCCGGAATGTTTCGATGGCAAACTTCTTCAGGAAAGACTGAAAGGCAGGAAAACGCCGATCAAGCTTGCGCTCCTCGATCAACGCGTGGTGGCGGGGGTCGGCAATATATATGACTGTGAGGCCTTATATGAGGCAGGGATAGATCCGCGCCGCGCCGCTTCTGACATTTCGCTGGCAAGGCTTTCATCGCTCGCCGCGGCTATTCGTGAAGTTTTAAGGCGCTCTATCGAAGCCGGCGGAAGCAGCTTGAAAGATTACCGCAAGGCGGATGGCAAGCTTGGGTATTTTCAACATAGTTTCAAAGTATATGGGCGCGAAGGCAAGGCTTGCCCGAAAGCGCTCGCCAGTGATAAGAAGAAACATATCATTCAGAAAATCACGCAAGGCGGGCGGTCTACTTTTTACTGCCCGAACTGCCAGACATAGTTTGCAAAGGCTGCGTTATGAAACAGGCAATTCTTACTCTGCTCCTTATTCTTCTCTGCGCTCCGGCGCTGGCGGCGGAAAAGGCTGTCTTTTTTGAAGCGCTTTACGATGTGCCGGTCATGCCCGGGCTGGAAGAAGTTAAAGACCAGGCCATGCTGTTTGACAAGCCGGATGGGCGGATAGCATCCGTGGTGGCCGTGTCCCATACATTGGCTGTAGCCGATATCAGCGGGTTTTACGCCCAGTCCCTGCCGCAACTCGGCTGGCGGAAAACGGCAGAAAATCAATATGTTCGGGGGAAGGACCGGCTGTATATGGAGGTCGTTAAAAAGCCGCCGTTAACAATTGTTCATTTCACCCTGGAGCCCGCCAAACCCTAAGGATTGCGCCCGTTAATCTTTATCTTGACAGGATGCCACCCACCCGCGTAAAACAGCCCAATCCTGTGGATAATCCGGGTACCTCGTCTCTAAAAAAGAGACGGTAAAACAATAATTTGAAGATAGAGAAGACGAACAATGGCAAACCATGCTTCCGCAAAGAAAAGAATTCGTACCAACGCACGCCGTAACGAAGTGAATACGGCGCGCACGAGCCGCATCCGTACGTTTCTGAAAAAAGTAGAAACGGCGATCGCAGGCGGCGACGCAAAGGCTGCGGCTGAGGCGTACAAAGCCGTTCAACCTGAACTGATGCGCGGTGTTGCAAAAAACCTTGTTTCCAAAAACATGGCGGCTCGCAAAATGTCTCGCCTTTCCGCACGTATCAAAGCGCTTGCGCAAAAAGCCTAATATAACAGGAAGTCATATTTAACAGGCTTCTGAGATATAATGAGAATAAAAATAAGTTGGCCCGAGGAAAGTAATTTCCCGGGCCATATTTCTTTCTTGCCACCTGTCAATGATTAAATTATTTCTTTTTTGAACGTTCCCTATTTTTTCCGATTGCATGCAAAAAAAAATCGTTTTAGGGTCACTTCATAAGCAATCAAAAAAACCCGCTGGTTCAACATCGGGGATCACGCTGAGATACGGCCATTCAACAATGTGTACGTGTTTCCGGCAGTATCAGAGGACTTTTTATTTAATACCCTTATTGGGAAAGAGTTGGAGTTAAAGGACGGGTTTTTAATTCGTATGTGTGTGTTTATAAAGCGCATTCGAATTTAGGGGACCAAACCTTACATTTATCGCCGATTTGCCTGGAAAATTGTGAAGAATTCTCTTCTTCGCAAGCGGGACTTTTTGCTCGTTTTTTATGCGAACCGGTTTCGTGAAACAATTGGTTACGACTATTATATAAGTGGAGATAGCAACAAATGTCGGAATTAACGGGTCAATCCAGCGTATCATCTTTCAAAACGGAATCTTTTACACCAACGCCAGAGGTTTTGGCTGCATGGCAGGCTGTCTATAAAGATATGCGTGATGAATTCGGTGAAGCTGTCTATCGCAGCTGGCTGAAACCCCTGACACTGCAGGCCTATTATCATGGAACGCTGGAAGTGTCCGTTCCCACCCGCTTTATGCGCGACTGGATTCAAACGCATTATTCCAAACGCATTCTCGAAATGGCTTCTGTGAAGTACGACGATATAAAACGTCTGGAAATCGTGGTCGTTCAAACGGCGCAGGCAGTGGAAACCGCACCGGCAGATGCCGAAGCGCAAAAAGCCAAGGGCAATGATAATAAAGCCGTAACGATGGATGATCCTTTCGATCTGGCTTCGCCCCTTGATGCACGTTATACGTTCGATTCCTTCGTTGTTGGCAAGCCAAACGCCCTTGCTCATGCAGCCGCGCGCCGTGTGATCGAAAGTGCGTCCGTTCCTTTCAATCCGCTTTTTATATACGGCGGCGTGGGTTTAGGAAAAACACACCTGATGCATGCCATTGCCTGGGCCATGAAAGACGCACACCCCAACAAGCGCGTGATGTATTTATCGGCCGAAAAATTCATGTATCAGTTCGTTCGCGCTATTCGTTCTAACGACACAATGGCTTTTAAGGAATTTTTCCGCTCCGTTGACGTTCTCATGATTGACGACATTCAATTCATTTCCGGCAAGGAATCCACGCAAGAAGAATTCTTCCATACTTTCAACGCCCTTGTTGACCAAAACAAACAAATCATCATCTCTGCGGATAAAGCGCCATCCGATCTGACGGGTATAGACGAAAGATTGCGTTCCCGTCTGGCGTGGGGATTGGTGGCCGACATTCAGCCTTCTACATATGAACTCCGCCTTGGTATTCTGCAGGCGAAAAGAAAGCAGTTGAACGCCAATGTGCCAGACCCTGTTCTTGAATTCCTCGCGCTGAAAGTGGTGAGCAATATTCGTGAGCTCGAAGGCGCTTTGAACCGTATCGTCGCCCATGCCGATGTCGCGAAATCTGCGATTACGCTGGAATCCACGCAGGAAGTTCTTTCCGATCTGCTGCGTTCTCATGACCGCCGCATCACGATCGATGAAATCCAGCGCAAAGTGGCCGAGCATTACAACATCCGCCTGGCAGACATGCATTCTGCCCGCCGTTCCAGAAACGTGGCCCGTCCACGTCAGGTGGCGATGTTCCTCGCCAAGCAATTGACGGCGCGGAGTCTCCCAGAAATCGGCCGTAAATTCGGCGGTCGTGACCACACCACCGTTATGCACGCTGTGCGCAAGGTGGAAGAACTGGTCGGTGAAGATGTTTCCTTCGCGCAGGATGTCGAAGTCATCAAACGCGCGCTGACAGGCTGATCAGCCTACAATTAACGTATTGGATTCCGGGGCCTGGGGCATTTGTCTCAGGCCCATTTCATATAGAAGTATTTCAAAAACCCGATCGAAAGATTTCGCATTCCTTGAAAAATGTTCGCAGAGTTTTTCGTCGATAGTGGGCGATGCCGAAAAATGCCCTACATATCTTTCGATGTTTTTTGCCGAAAGTTCGCAATGCGGACTGATTAAAAACGCCGCGCCGCCCCTTTCCCCCACGTTGCTTTTTACGCCCATCAGGCGTGCGGATTTTGGTTCCGTGTGCCAGAAAAGAGGGGTGATGCCGGGATTTCTTCTAGGGATAATGAAATGTGGCCCGCCCCAATACAGAGCCGGGAATTCGGCCAGAAGATCGGCTGCGTAACGCAGGGTTATGATCGCCGCGCAATCGCTTAAGCCTGTGTAAGGCCCGCCCATGATATCTTCAAGGGCACCCTTCGCGAGGCCATTGAAAAAACTCAGCCCATGGCGCTTTTTTTGTATGTGTGCGCCGACGAAATTTATCGTGGTCGCCCCGAAATAACTGCCTGCGCATATACCGAGGTATTTTCCACCGCGCGTGACGAAGGCCTTAAGTTTGTGTTCGCCTTCTTCTCCCATGGCTTCTTTAAATTGGGTTACGGAATCGCCGTTGCAGACAAACAGATCCGTATCATTAATCCATTGCGTTTCCTGGCGTATTTCCTTTTCATTTATGAAACGGGAGCCGAACCCAAAATCGGCCAGCCTTTCCCGCATTACGGCAGCGCTGATCGTGCTTGTGCCATGGCCGTTGTAGACGCGTATTTCAGGGGAAAATGACATGTTTACTTACAGACCGAGCAGTGATTTCCATGAAGCGTAGGGGGTCGTAAAATCCTTCATGAGCGCGGCAAGCCTGTTTCGCTCATCGCTGTTTTCAGTGGGGTGGTCTGAAAGAATATTTGGCGTCATTTCAAAATGGACGCCGCTTAAAATTGCTTTTCCTTCTCCGACAATGGTTTCTACAACAGCTGCCGGCTTATCGGGCAAATCGGCATAACGCGCGAGGAGATTCAATGAGGGCGCGTTTCCGGGTTTGAACATACAGCCGCCATGGTAAAAGACCTGCCTGGTTGTCTGATCGTTTAAAACGATATTGGCTATGCTGGCACTATGCAGGGTTAGATCGTAATAGGGCGCAAGGTCGGGCAGTGAGCCAACAGCTAAAGCATCAACGAAAGTCAGCTCGCGTGGGCCACAGATTTCGTCGGGGCGGCCTTTGTGGAAGGCAATTTCCCGGCAGGCGTAATACGCGCCTGCGCAGACGCCAAGATACGTCCCGCCTGTTTCAACGAAATTCCGGATATTCTCATTGCCCTGGCCGTTCAGTTTTTTGCAGTAAGGCAAATCCGCACCGCCGGGCATGACGAATATATCCGCCATTTCCAGCACGCGCCCGTCAATCACGGCGTCGGCATTGCACAGCCAGACATCGTCTTCGGCAAAAAATTTCTGCAGGCATTTCAGGCCGAAAGCACCGACACCCTCATCATTATATATGACAATTGTTTGTTCCATAGAGCGCGACCATAAGCGATCAAAAACACCGTGGCAAGTTTTGCAGCAAAACCCATGGAAAACCCGCAGAAAACGGCTTGGCAGGCGGGTTCGCTGTGCTATAGTCGAATCACACTTTAAATTTGATATGTAATTACTGAAGCGACAGAGCTGGAAGGCTGTATTCTATGAAGATCACGATTGACCGCGCGGCACTAATGAGAGCCCTGAACCACGTCCAGAGTGCCGTTGAGCGCCGGACGACGATCCCGATTTTGTCGAATGTTTTGATGAAAGCCGAAGATGGTACGCTCAATCTTGCCACGACGGATATGGATCTGGAGATCAATGAATCCGTCGCAGCCAATGTCGATAAACCGGGCGCGACGACCGCGCCTGCCGCGACGCTGTTCGACATCGTGAAAAAGCTTCCCGAAGACTCCGCCGTTGTGCTGGAGCTCGATAATTCCGGCAACCAGATGACGGTGAAGGCCGGGCGTTCCAATTTCCGTCTGGCGTGCCTGCCGGTTGCGGATTTCCCGGAAATCGGGCAGGGCAATCTCCCCGCATCTTTTTCCATTCCGGCAAATGAACTCCGTAACCTGATTGACCGTACGAAATTCGCGATGTCGACGGAAGAAACGCGGTATTACCTGAACGGAATTTACCTGCATGCCGCGGACAACAACGGCGTCGATGTTCTCCGCGCCGTGGCCACGGATGGTCACCGTCTGGCTCGTTTTGAAATGCCGTTGCCGGAAGGGGCGAAAGGCATGCCGGGTATCATCATTCCGCGCAAGACAGTCGGCGAACTGCGTAAGCTGGTGGAAGAAGCGGGCGATGCGATCCAGATTTCACTTTCCGAAACCAAAATCCGTTTCGCGTTCGATCATATCGTTCTGACAAGCAAGCTGATCGATGGGACATTCCCTGATTATCAGCGCGTCATTCCAAAGGGCAATGACAAGATCGTGGAGGTTAACCCGAAAGCGTTTTCCCGCGCGATCGACCGTGTATCGACGATTTCCGACGGGAAGTCCCGCGCCGTGAAAATATCGTTGAATGGCAAGACGATGACGCTGTCCGCCAATTCTCCGGAAGCCGGTTCCGCCACGGAAGATCTTGAAATCAACGGCAACGACAACATGGAAATCGGCTTCAACGCCAAATATCTGATGGACATCACCAGCCAGATCGAAGGCGATGGTTGCCGTTTAACCTTGGCGGATTCCGCAAGCCCCACGATCATTCAGGATGCGGGCGACGCTTCGGCCCTCTACGTTCTGATGCCACTGCGCGTCTGACCGGTCCTGATAAGAAAAGATCAAGGAAGGGCACGGAAGACATTCTGTGCCCTTCGTTCTTGGAGAGAAGAAATGTCATTTATCGATACATTCAAGCCTGAAAATCATGTGCTTCTGGGCGAGGGCGTGTGGGGTAAGGTTTATGATCTGGATGACGGCACGGTCATGAAAATCGCCAAAGAGAAAGGCGGTGTGGGAAGCGGCCGTCTTAAGGTTCTGCATGAGCTTAAAATTCTGCGGGGGGTTGCAGGGGCGAAGCAGGAGGTGTCCTTTGGCATACCGGAGGTCATTGATTCCGGCGAATTTCCTAAAGGATGGATATATAAGGATGAAGAATATGTCATCTGGATGCGCAGCACCAAGCTTGCCGGATCTGTACTTGAAATAAACCGGATTGAATCTTTGACGGATGAAGCCAAGACAAAAATTGCCATGTCTTTGGCGGGTGCTCTGGCAGAATTTCATGACGCTTTGCGGGCATCCGGTATTGAATTGCAGGAAGATAAAATTCTGACGGACCCAGATACCGCGAAAGGGTTGTCCGGTATCGACGTAAAGCGTCTGCATGCCGTGCGTAATTACTTTGCGCAGGATGACAGGGCATTAAAGCCTATTCATGGTGATTTTAATATTTCCAACATCATGTTCGGGGCAGAGCTTTCCGTGTCCGGAGTTCTGGATTTTGCCGAAACATGCCTGGGGCATGATGAAGATGATCTGTGCTCCCTGACGTCTGAACTGCCGTTTTTAAAAGAAAAGATCGTCCGGGAATATGAACGCAGAACAGGCCGTATAATCGATCCTGTCCATATGGCGATGGCAGAAATGAAGCGCGATTTGATCAGTATGATTATATGCCGTTATAGAAATAATGATTTTGATGAAGCGCAGGCTGCGCAAGCAAGGCTGGATCACTTGATACATAAATTGGTGGGGCCTGTTATATAATGTCCTACACCCAATCCCTACAGCTCCATAATTTTCGCTGCTATGACGCAGCGAAGATGGAATCCGTGCATTCTGGGTTGATCGTGCTGACGGGGCCCAATGGGGCGGGTAAGACCAATATTCTGGAGGCGGTTTCCCTGCTGTGTCCGGGACGCGGGATACGCGCAGCGGCGAACGAAGACATTCAGAAAAAAGATGCGTCAAATGTCTGGGCGATTGCTGCGCATGTGGAAACGGGCGGTGCGGTCGTGCAGCTTGGCACCGGCATGGATGCGATGAGCGGCAAGCGCACGGTTCGCATCAACGGTGCTTCCGCCAAGGCGCAGGTAGCGCTGGCGGACTATGTGTCCTGTGTATGGCTGACGCCGCAGATGGACCGGATTTTTCTTGATAGTTCTTCGGGGCGGCGGAAGTTTTTCGACAAATTGATTTTTACTTTTGATGCTGGCCATGCGGGCCGCGTCACGCGGTATGAAAATGCAATGGCGCAGCGATCAAAACTGCTCCGTGAAGGCAATGCCGATCCATCATGGCTTAAATCCTTGGAGGCGCAGATGGCCGAAACAGGTGTGGCCATTGCGGCGGCAAGGCTTGATTTTATTGGACGCTTGCAGCGTGCGTGTGATCTGGCGCATGAGCGCGAAGAGACGTTTTTTCCAAAGGCTTCGCTGCATCTGGCTGGGACGGTGGAAGAGCTGCTCTACAAAACGCCTGCTTTGGAAGTGGAAGAGCTCTTTACCTATCAATTAAAACAGTCGAGATCCCGCGATTCCGAAACCGGCGGTGCGGCGACGGGGCCGCACAAGGCAGATCTTCTTGTGCGGTATAAGGCAAAAGATATGCCCGCCGATCAGTGTTCGACAGGGGAACAGAAAGCGCTGCTGATTGGTATTATCCTCGCCCATGCGCGTTTGATGCGCGGAGAAAGGGGCGCGCCACCAATTCTGCTGCTGGATGAAGTGGCGGCCCATTTGGATGAAAATCGTCGCGCGGCTTTGTTCGATCTGCTCATCGATCTAGGGGGGCAGGTCTGGATGACGGGGACCGATGAATCGCTTTTTTCGGCGGCTGCAAGCAGGGCGCAATTCTGGGCCGTGCAGAATGGAAAAATCACGCGCACAAGCCTTTAAAAAAGGCAAGTTTTTCCAATGGGTTATATTGTTGAAAAACGGACAAAAAATCCTATTTTTCTATAGGATGAAAATGCCCCGCATGCTATAAAAATTCCTTCGAATTCGGGGTATAAAAAATCATGAGTGAAGCGGCCAAAAAGATGGAAACAGAGAACACGGAAAATGCCGAATATGGCGCGGAATCGATCCGGGTTCTAAAAGGGCTGGATGCTGTTCGCAAGCGTCCGGGCATGTATATTGGCGATACCGATGATGGTTCGGGTCTGCACCACATGGTGTACGAAGTCGTCGATAACGCTATCGATGAAAGCCTTGCGGGCCACTGCGACCGCGTCGATGTGATGATCAATGCCGACGGGTCCGTGACCGTGAAAGACAATGGCCGCGGTATTCCGGTCGATATTCACAAGGAAGAAGGCGTATCCGCGGCGCAAGTCATTATGACGCAGCTCCACGCGGGCGGTAAGTTCGATCAGAATTCCTATAAAGTGTCGGGCGGTCTGCACGGCGTCGGCGTTTCCGTTGTTAACGCTCTGTCCGAAAAACTTTTCCTGCGTATTCGCCGGCAGGGAAAAGTGTGGGAAATGACGTTCCGCCACGGTGAAGCGGAAGAAGATTTAAAACCCGTCGGTGACATGGAAGAAGGCGGGCGCAATGGAACGGAAGTGACGTTCCTGCCTTCGACGCAGACCTTCACATCCGTTGAATTTGATTTTGAAACGCTGGAAACGCGCCTGCGCGAACTCGCGTTCCTGAATTCCGGTGTTAATATTTACCTCACAGATCTGCGCGGCGATGAAAAGAAAGAAGCGCATTTCCATTATGAAGGCGGTATTCAGAGCTTTGTCGAATATCTGGACCGTAATAAAAAATCCCTGATAAAGGCGCCTATTTCCTCACTCTATGAAGAAAATGGCATAACGGTGGAATGTTCTCTGGAATGGACGGATGCATATCATGAAACCATGCTGTGCTTCACCAATAATATTCCGCAGCGGGATGGCGGCACGCACCTTCAGGGTTTCAGAAATGCTCTCACCCGTGTTCTGAACAATTATGCCGAAGACAAAGGGCTTTTGAAGAAAGAGAAAATCAAGCTGTCCGGCGAAGACATGCGCGAAGGTCTGACCTGCGTTCTGTCCGTTAAAGTGCCGGATCCGAAATTTTCGTCCCAGACGAAGGACAAACTTGTTTCGTCGGAAGTCCGTCCCGTCGTGGAAGCCGCTATCAATGAAAAACTCGGCACATGGTTCGAAGAAAACCCAGCCGAAGGAAAAATCATCGTCGGCAAGATTATCGAGGCCGGACTGGCGCGCGAGGCTGCGCGTAAAGCGCGTGAGTTAACGCGCCGCAAGGGCGTAATGGATATTTCCAATCTGCCCGGCAAGCTTGCGGATTGTCAGAGCCGGGATCCTGCGGATTCCGAAATCTTCATCGTTGAGGGGGATTCCGCTGGCGGTTCGGCCAAACAGGCGCGGGACCGTAAGAATCAGGCCATTCTGCCATTGCGTGGAAAAATCCTGAACACGGAACGCGCGCGATTTGACAAGATGCTATCTTCCGAACAAGTGGGTACGCTGATCACCGCGCTTGGTACGGGGATTGGGTCCGATGAATTCAATATCGATAAAATCCGTTATCATAAAATCGTTATCATGACCGATGCCGATGTCGACGGCGCGCACATCAGAACGCTGCTTTTGACGTTTTTCTTCCGGTACATGCCAAGCGTGATTGAAAAAGGATATCTCTATATAGCGCAGCCGCCGCTTTATAAGGTAAAACGCGGTAACAACGAAGTCTATCTTAAAGACGATGCCGCGATGGAAGATTACCTTATCAATGCGGCCTTGGGCGATGTCCGTCTGATAGAGGGCAGCGGGGCAGAACGCGCGGGCCGTGATATTCTCGATATGCTAGTCCGCGCCCGTTCCATACGGGGGGCAATTGAAACGCTTGCACAAAAAACGGGTAACCGGGACGCGGTGGAGCAAGCCGCCATTTCCGGCGCGTTCGATGAAAAAATGTTCGGCGATGATACCTATGCCCGTCAGACGGCGGAAAAAATCGCAGCGCGGATGAACGCATTGGCGTCGAAAAACGAAAAAACCTGGAAAGTGGAATTCACCCCTGTCGGCGGCATCGTATTTGAGCGTATGACGCGCGGTGTGCGTGAAAATACGCGCATATCTGCTGAGCAAATGAAATCAGTGGACGCACGAAAAATAAACGCTCTGGCTTCCTGGCTTGCCGAAAATTTTGAACTTCCGGGCCGCCTTATGAATGGCGAAAAGGAAGTGGCGAAAGTGAATGGCCCGTACGGATTGTTCGACGCCGTTATCGAGGCAGGACGCAAGGGCTTTACGATGCAGCGGTATAAAGGTCTTGGGGAAATGAACCCTGAGCAGCTGTGGGAAACCACACTGGATCCGAACGCGCGTGTCCTGTTGCAGGTGACGGTGAAAGATGCTGAAAAGGCATCTGAGCTTTTCACCACGCTTATGGGCGATGTCGTCGAGCCACGACGTGACTTTATCCAGGAAAACGCGTTAAAGGCCAATACGGACGTTTGATTATAGAACTGCAGGCGACGGCATGATCGAATTTCTAAGATCTTGTGCGTTGGGTACGATCCATCGAGATTCACGGTGTGCTTCTTTCCAGTCATCTGAGAAAACTATTTTTTGTATTTCTCTGACGAATGCCTGTATTTGTTTTGCGGGCAGTGTGTTTTCTGCAATGGGCCCGGCACTTCTATAGCTCGCAGCGGTGACACTCATATTTTCGAAATTTTTCGGGTCATTTATGGCGGCCATGAACGCTTCATGGACTTTTTTCTGGTAATAGCCGAGTTGGCCAAACCCATAGAATGTATCCAGGAAAAGCATGGAAGTTGGCCCCCATGGCGGGGCCAAGGAAGGGAAGCTGCCAAATCCCATTCTTGTTTGTTTAAATCTTGTATCAAGAGCACCGTTTCTCATGGGTGGGTTCTGAACGACGATAGAGGCAACGGGGGCGAAGTCGGCCGGCACGCACATAAGGGCGTTCCCGAGAAATAGTCCAAGCCTGTGGGGCACGATGACGGGAACGACTTCTTGTCCATTTCCTGTCATGACTTTGCCAAGCACTGGCGTCATTGCAAGGGAGGTATAAAGGGTATTTCTGAAATCGGGACTTCTATATTCCAATCCAATGGGTCCACCTGTTCTTTGCGCAAAACGGTGCTCCACATGTTGCAGGTCATGTATAATCACAGGGATCGGACGTGCGTAGTAGAAGAAAAAGTTTTGCGCAAGCTTTATATCAAGAACCGAAGGAATATATCTATTGTACTCCAATCCGTGATTGTATGTCAGGTGTGTGGTTCCTGGCAGTGGTTCCATATAAAGAGAGCCGTATTTCAAGACACGCTCGCTGACGTTTTTACCCCGGTCATCGCGATCCAGAAATATTTTGACGGGGGTGGCCTCGTCAATTTGATCCATCAATGCTTTGAGCTGATCAAAATGTCTTGTGCCTATTTCCCTTGTGAGCATGGCGCGAATAATGCCCGGGATCGGGCTTGGCTGCCCCTTTCGTGCCTGTTCAAAATCCTCTCTAGCCTGAACAATGCCGCGCATTTGATAGCGGATCATGCTTTTGCCCCTTGATCGGAAGTCATTTTTGCGGTCCTATGGAATTCATTGGGTTTTAATATTATGAAAATATAAAAAAGTCAAACTTTATTAAGAACGGCTAAGATGACGTCACTGGCGCAGAAATTATCGGGGATTGTGGGCGATGCGTTCGAAGCGCAGGGGCTGGACCGGGCGTTTGGGCGCGTGACGGTATCCGACCGGGCGGACCTGGCGCAGTTTCAATGCAACGGCGCTATGGCGGCCTCCAAGGCCGCAAAGAAGAACCCGCGAGAGGTTGCGGGCGGGATTGTCGAAATCCTGCAAAAAAACACTGTCTTTTCAAAGGTCGAAATCGCCGGGCCGGGTTTTATCAATCTCAATGTCACGGATGCGTTTCTGGCGGGACATATACAGGAAACGGGCGCGGATGATCGCGCGGGCGTACCTGACCTTGGTCACAATGAAACCGTTGTGCTCGATTACGGCGGTCCGAATATCGCGAAGGCGATGCATGTGGGGCATTTGCGCGCCGCGATCATCGGCGATGCCGTACGCCGAATCATGAAGTTCGCCGGCTATAACACGCTCGGCGATGTGCATATGGGTGACTGGGGCACGCATATGGGGATGCTTATTTATAACTACATTGCAAGAAATGAAACTGCGGTGGTTGAAAATACGGACTTAAGCGACCAGAAATCTATTGACGATTTGATGGAAGATATGGCGGAGCGTTACCCACGTTCAGCAGCTGCAGCAAAAGAAGATAAACATTTAATGGAACTTGCACAGGCCGCGACGGTCAAGCTGCAGAACAAGGAAGAGCCTTACTATTCGCTCTGGGAGAAAATCCGCAAAGTGTCCGTGAAGGGCATGGAAAAGAATTATACTGCGCTCGGCGTGCATTTCGACCTTTGGAAGGGCGAGGCCGACGTGCATGATTACATCGCGCCTATGGTGGATGACCTGCGCGCTAAGAACTTCGCGGTTGAAAGCGATGGCGCATGGATCGTTCCAGTCGCACAAAACGACGACAAAAAGGAAATGCCGCCGCTGATCCTTTATAAACGCGACGGCGCCGTGATGTATGGCACGACGGACATGGCGACGATTGTAGAGCGCGTCAAACTCTATAACCCCGCGAAGATGGTTTATGTCGTCGATCAACGCCAGTCACTGCATTTCGAACAGGTGTTCCGCGCCGTGCGCAAAGGCGGCATCGTCCGCGACGATGTTGAATTGACCCATGCAGGGTTCGGCACGATGAACGGCCCTGATGGAAAGCCTTTTAAAACGCGTGCGGGCGGCGTCATGCGGCTAGATGATCTTATCACGATGGCCCAAGAAAGAGCGCGGGCGCGCATGGACGAAGCGCATGTCGGTGAAGGCATGTCTGCCGATGAAAAGGCGGATATCGCGCATAAGGTTGCGATTGCGGCAATTAAATTCGCCGATCTTCAGAATGCGCGGGTTGCGGATTATGTGTTCGACCTCGACCGCCTGACGAGCTTCGAAGGCAAGACAGGCCCGTATCTTTTGTATCAGGCCGTGCGGATCAAATCCCTTTTAAAAAAGGCGGAATATGACGGGAAGCCGCCCGCATTTTCATTGCAGGACGTTGACCGCCCTCTGGCGCTTCTTCTAACCGAATTGCCGGATGCCGTCGAAAGCGCGCTTAAAAATTACGCGCCGCATCATCTGTGCGAGTACGCTTACCGTCTTGCGCAGGGTTTCAGTTCTTTCTACGGCAACTGCCATATACTTTCCGAAACCGACGTGGTTCTGCGCAACAGCCGCCTTGCGCTCTGCGCCTTGACCAATGCACAGCTGGAACTCGTGTTGGGATTGCTGGGGATCCAGGTGCCTGAGCGCATGTAAATGCGTTTCCCTGGGGTTTTCCGCCAAGATTCCACCAGTTTGCCCTATTTCAGCAGGGAATCTAGGTTAATATTTCACTAAGATTTTCTTTGACTTTTTCTTTTATATTATGTTAAATATAACAAAATTGATAATTAAGGGTATGTTATGTCTAGCGTCGAAAGTCTCACTGCAAATTTTCCGCGTGAACAGGAAGCTGTTCCCGGTTCTGAGTTGAGCTATGAACAGCTATTGGCCGCTCTTGCCCAAAGAACGGGCGTAGATTCTGCAGAAATAGGAACAGCTATTAGAAGCATTCAGGAGGCAAAACTCAATCGTGAGCTATCTGCTATTGAGAACGATTTAGCGCTGCTTGCCGAAGCGCCTAAGCGCGGTTTGGAATCAGAGCATAAAGATCTACTCGATGTAAATTTTGGCGAGTGGACTTTGCGTGCGACAGCGTTTAGGCGCGATGGCAAAGTAATACCGTATTATCGTTTTGTAGGGCCATCAGGCAACGATGCGGTGACCGTGGAAGATTCTATGAGTGATAATTTCGTCCGAGCGAGGGAACAGGCGGCGGAAATATTACGTGTGCATTTCAGGTTTCATAAAATTAACCCCAGCGATATTACCAATCAATGTATTGTATGCGATGCCAAAGGGTTGGTGGTGAATGCTGCAGCCATTACGGCCCGTATTCGTGAGCTAGCGAAGGCGCAAAAAGGTGCTTTCGTTGGAATGGCCAAGGAAATATATACCTTAAGATTTGTGCCTGAAGATGAGCGTCGTATCAACCAACGGCCCGCAGGGCCTGCCACGGCACCCGCCTAAATTTATTCAGCAGATTTATATAGATTTTTTGTGAAGGTGATGGAACGCCGCCCCGGTTTTTGCGGGCGGACGGTTCTTCCGACCATGCTTTCCACGCTGTCCAGAAACACATCATTCCCACGCGGACGGCCCGTTTGCAGGTGGCGTTCGATGGCTTTTGGATCCTGATCTTCCGGCCATTCCTGCAAGAACGCGGCCCAGTCCGGCACGAAATGGAGAAGGGGCTTTTCCGGCGAGAGCAGCTTGTCTTCACGGCCTTTCATGTGGGCGCGTGCGCTGCTCCAGAGATAGCTTTCGGGCGTCGGCGCAATGCCTGAGAATACAGGTATCGTTTCAATATAGCGCACAGCGTTCAAAAGATGCGTTTCGTCCATGGGATAGGAGAAGAAACGGTCCTGAAACAGATGCCCGCGCCATGCATTGCGTTCGTTGATCCGGCGTGTGTAGCGGCGGTGCGCTTCGCCGAGCGCGCGGCCCAATGCGTTTTCCTTTTGCGGTACTGCGATCAATTGAATTTGGTTGGGCATCAGGCAGTAGGCCCAGATGGAGACGCCCTTATCCGCGCATTCTTCGGATAAAAACTGAATATAGGCTTCGTAATCCGATTTTTCGAAGAACACATTTTCCCCGCGGTTGCCGCGCTGGGTTATGTGATGGGGAGTGTCGCGTAGAACGATTCGTGCTTGTCTGGCCATGGAAGAAGAGTAGGGGAAAGGCGGTAGCAGGTCAAGATTGTTATCCTGTCCCCTTATGACGCATTTAAAGCGTGTACCTCGCTGCGTGTCTTAATGTGCGCCCCAGACATATATAATTTTAAGGATGGGGCCGCCGTTTTGATTGGTGGTGCCGGCGGGATAGCATACGGATCCCTTTCCTGCCAGTGCTGCGACAGTATCGCCGCTGACGTTTCCGGTATCGGAGACAGTAAGATCGACTGTGACGCCAACAAGGGCGTTATAAGCATTGCATATTTCAGGCTGAATGAAGTTGAAATGCACCATGTAATCGTTGCTTGATGTCCCAATCCCCACCACTGAGCTCAACAACCTTCTAAAAAGAATCTGTCCATACTGGTATTGGAAGGAGGCGTTGATCTGGTTTACAGGAACCTGATATTTTTCCAAATCCAGATCTAAGGTCATGCCTCCGCCATTGGGATCAAAAACATGACAGCTTTTGTCGGGTGGGGCGGTTGTGGAGTCGTTATCTGTCACATAAGCGCCAGTGTCGTTGCTGCTGGCAAAACTGATGTCGTTTTCAGAACACCCTTTAAGCCGTAGTTTTTGTATGGCGCGATCCAGGGTGGAAAAAAAATCTGCCAATTCCTGGGCAGCCATTCTCGCTTGCTGTGCTGTCAGATTTCCTGATCCGGATTTTGCGCCGCGCATGAAGGTATAAGCCAGTGCGCCGAACAGCGCGACGCCGACCAGCACAAAAATGATCGCGTTGCCGCTTCTGCTGGATGGGCGCATGGGCTTATTCCTTGGTTGTCGTTTTGAAAAGGGCTGCTGCGGCGCTTGCGCCTGCATCTTCCAGGATTTTTTCAACGTCCTTGTCCAGCGCCGGTTTTATAACCAGTTCGTTCCAGGATACAGGTTTGACCGGCTGCGGTTGTTCTGCGGCGGCAGGTTGAACCACGGGGGCCGTGACTGCGGGAGAAGATACATTGTCGCCCGGTTTTTTGAAGAAGCCGAGCGGGCCTGTGGCTGGGGTTGCTGGCGCCGATGGTGCCGTAGGCGCAGTCGGGGGTTCCGGTGCTTTCGTAAAGGCAGGGGGTGGAGGCGCCTCTTCTCCGCTTAGTGCTTTTGCGGCCTCTTCCGGATATTGACGCGCGTGCAGTTCGGCGATCGCGGCGATCCCTTGATCTGTTGCCGTTTCGAGGTGTTTTGTGCCGATGGAAAATCCATCGCGCATGGCTTCGATGGCAAGGGGAGAAGATGCGGCAACATCCGCCTTTGCCGCCGTCCATGTTTTGCTGACCATTAAATCGCGCAGTCTGGTTACCTGCGCGCGGTGTTTGACGATGTTTTCGTCTGCCGGTGGAAGGGCCAGGAAGCGGCCCACGCGCATTGCTTTTGCATGGCCCGGGTTGCAGTAGAATATCTGAACGTCGAGGACCGTGCCTTCGAAGATCATGATCGCTTCTCCTTCACGGAGCTTTTTCAAATCGCCGTAGTCTGCGCGTTCCGCGAAAGTAATGTTGGCGCCCTGGTTATCGTAGAAAGAACCCGAGGATCCGCTGCCGTGCAGCTGGAAGCCCGTCGTTTGAGCAACGGTCGCCTTTCCAACCTGGCGTTCGAAATAATCCTTCGTATCCATCGGATCGGACAATTTGCCGAAGATCTTGATGTTACAGTTACCCGTGATCGATTTGGATTCTTCTTTTACGCGTTTTTGTAGGGCAGGCAAGTCCTGTGCCGAGAAGACAAGAGAGAAGCCGAGCGATCTGGCCTGCGCTGCCATAACCGCCATGCCTTCGGAAACGTAATATCCGACCTCGTCGAAGATGGTCATGAAGGGTGTTGCGGAAACGGCCGGCTTGTTTTCGATGACGGTCGCGCTTTCGCCTTCCACCGTTGCGCCCAGCGCCGTACCCATCATGCCCTTGATTGTCGCCGCAACAATTTTACCGAGGTTTGCCGTTTCGTCGCCTGATTTTTCAAGCGCCGGAATCAAAACGATCAAGATGCGGCGGTTCAAGACAATATCGACCATGTCGATATCCGCGGCTTGCGTATCGAAGATGTAGCCGTAATCATCGCCCAAAGATTGCAGGGAGCGTGTGAACTGCATGGTCAGATAACCGTGCTGTTGTCGCACTGTTGTCGTATCGATCATAGGCTGGTCAGGCCCCATCGGCTTTTCTTTGCCGTTGTCGTCGAATGCGGCATCGACGTAGCCTGGAAGCGTGTTCAGATAGCCGATAATACTGTCACGGAATTTCGATGGCAGCGCATCGTCGCGCGCAAGGCGAATGATGTTTTCAAGGTTTAGGGAATCTCGCAACGTGCCGACGGATAACGGCATATCCTGATTGTCCCGTTTCCACGTCAGAGCCGGCATCAGAGATCCGACCAACGAGACGGCACGCTCCTTCCACATTGCGTTGTCGCCTTCGGATTTCGGCATCAGGGAGACAAGCATTTGCGTGAGATACGAAGACGAACCGGAAGAGAAAGGGTTCATCGTGTTCGACGGCGCGCGCGCATCGGAGTTCCCCGTCATGTAGTTCAGGACGAATAAATCATCATCGCGCCCGAAGCGACGGACGAGTGACGAAAGAGAAGACCATAAATCCGTATCGGCCTTACCGTCGATGTAAACGAAGCCGGAACCCCAGGTCAGGGCGTTCGTGACAATGGATTTCAATCCTTCGGTTTTTCCGGCCCCGGTCGTACCGAGGTATAAGATATGCGTTCTGGCGTCCGAGTTCGTAAACCAGATTTCTTCATTGCTGTTTTCTTTTCCGCGCGCATTCCCAAGATACAGGATGCCTTCGGGTTTGCCATTGCGCCCTCCGCCCACGTTGTTGGGATCTTTCAGTTTGGAGTCCATGGGCAATTTATAGGGAAGCTTGCGCGGCCGCTTTACAAGCCACCAGAAAAACAGCACATTGCACAGCATGATAAGATCTGCGTACATCCGCGAATCTGGCATAAAGTAAAATGGCATCATTGTCGCAAGAAAGACGACAAAAGAATGTTTGGGATTTTTTAGCCAGTCGCCCAGACGCACATAGGCAGGGCGCAAATCCCTGAATATATGATCATAGCCATACTTCCGTTCATTAATTGCCATAGCGCTTAAAACCCTTTCAACATTTCGTCGGCGGACATTGGAACGCCATTCGGCGCCTCTGCCCCTGTCTCCCCGTCGGAAGGTTCTGTTTGCAGCGTGGCTTCAGGGTTTCCATTCGGGTCCGTTACATGGACTTTGCTTCCGCCCCATGCCATTAAAAATATAATGAGAAGAACGAAGCCGAGGGCAATCAGCCATTTGCGCGATGTTCTGCTTTTTTCTTGCGGTATTGAGGCAGGCTGAACATTGTGCGTGCCTGCGGGTGCGATTTTGCCTTCGGCGTTTTGCAGCGCTGTGGAAACGCGCATGAGCGCATGCACAGCCATATCACGCGCCGCAAAAGGCGCGATTTCATGCACTTCGCCTTTTGGCGTTTTTAAAATCAGTAAGAAGGTGCCGTCTTCGGCCCCCCGTACTTCCAGGGCGGAGGCCTTGACGCTTCCAAGCTCCATGCGCCATACAACCGGATTGATTGCATCGGGCAGGGAAAGGATGAGATTGCCATCTACAACTTTTGCCGAAGACTGGTAATCGTTTGAATCTTTGTTCCAGAGTTGTTTCATCGCGCTTGCCATACCTGCTTATGCCGTTTTCAATTTCTTTACGCCGCGTTTTTTAGAGCCGCTGTAGTCTATCTGCGGCAATGTGCGGGCGCTAGTCGACGCCATATACTCATTCAAGGATTTTACAGCATCCTGCACCTTGGGACGCGGGATAGGGCGCTGTGCCAGCTTTTCGGCCTTGTAGTGGGCCATAGCGCCGATAGCTTCCAAATGCAGGGATTGACGCCCCAGGTTGTTCAGCGGGTACCACAGGAGGCGGTCATACGCCCGTGTCCACACGAACTGCGCAGGCGCCAACACGCCGCCTTCTTCCCGTGCGTACGAGAGGGCGCGCATAAGGGCGGTCGTTTCCCAGGCATGTTCGTTACATTTTTTTAAGGTTGCGGCCGCCAGCTTCTCCGTTGAAAGAATGGATCTTGCTTCCCGTAAAAGCTTTTTATCTTTATTGAAGTTCAGGCCGCCTTTATGGGACCAGCAAAGGGCAAGGCGACCCAGTAACGCGTCCGCATCGTTACGCCGGCGGGAAGCTTTCAAACAAAAGGCGGCGAGCATAACCTGTTTATAAGGCGCCAGATTTTTCGCGCCTCTCCAGCGCGGGCCCAGTTGCTTGGAAAAGGCTTTCGCGGCGGCCTCTTCATCGATTTTCTGATCAACAACGGGAATTTCGTTGTAAACGATCCATTCTTCGGGGCTCAGCGCTTCGGCGAAGTCCGGAAGTTCGGCCGGAACGGGTGCGCCCGGCGCACGTGGCGGCTGGTTAGAGGGGTTAAAGTCGATAAAGGGCGAAATGATGGGGAAGATATTCGCCTGTTTTTTAATCAGCGTGTTGATGTCGTATTTCGTTCTGTGCTCAGTGCCGGGTCCGCGAAACAGAGCCCAGAAGGCAAAGATCGCCGTAATGAAGGCGAATACGTAGAGATAGGGGTGCATGGCCGCAGTGGACAAGGCCGCAACAAAGTCACCCGAAACCTGATCGGCCGGAAGGCTTTGCGCCATCTTCATCATTTCATGGAACGGTATTTCCTGGCCGTTCCACGGAACGACATAGTCTGCCGGTATAAGCGGCGATACCAGTTTCATTTCGCCAAGGCGCAGCCAGCGAATGCCATTTAAAATTGCATTGCGGTTAAAGTACCAGATCAGCCATAACAGAGCCGCGAAAACCACGCCAAGAATGGCCCATCCCACGGCAAGTTCTGCTGTTTGTGCTTTCTTATCCGACATGATTTCCTATTGCTGTTTTCAGAAGCAATGCGCTTGATTTGTTATCCGCTTCTAATTTAACAGAAATTCATCGATTTTTACAAAAAATAACGTAAGGCGCCGCCGGTTAAAAAAAAGCTAGGTTGGAGGGCATTTTTTTGTTACACATCCCTCACACGGCGGGGAATGTCCCCATGAAGCCGTGGTTTATGACATTATTGTTAACCAATGAATATTATGGTTAATAAAGATGTTCTAGGGCCGGCATAGCACAGCGGTAGTGCAGCGGTTTTGTAAACCGAAGGTCGGGAGTTCAATCCTCTCTGCCGGCACCATTCACCCCAATATTTCCCTATTTTATAGCTTTGCAGGCCTTTGCCTTACTAAATGGGCAATCAATAAACACCATCCCATCATCAAAGCGGTGCCGCCGAACGGGGTAAGCCTTGTCAGGCCGGGCAAGTGGAACAGAACGCTGGCATACAGGCTTCCGCTGAATAAACACAGGCCGAGCGTGAAAGCGAAAAGGGCGCCCTTATAAAGTCGCGTAGGGCTTCCATAAAGGGAAAGGCATATAATCAGGATGGCGTATAGCTGATGATATCGCAGAGCCGTTTCATATATGTGGGCCGTTTGCGGTGTAAGGCCACCCGCTAGCATATGATCTCCGGCAGCGCCGACGATAACGGAAGCAAGTCCCAGAAATGCCGAGAGAATAGCGAAGTATCTCATCGCCTGAAGCTCACAGTGACTATTAATCCCTGAGGCGCGTTATCGGATAAGGTGATATTCGCTCTGTGCGTATCGGCAACCCACTGCACTATGGACAGGCCCAGTCCGCTGCCATTTTGTCCTGTTTTATCGCTGCGCACGAATCTGTTGAACACACGCTTTTTATCATTATCGGAGATGCCGGGGCCGTTGTCTGCAATGGTGAACAGCCCTTCTTTATTGAGCGATATGTCTATTTTTCCGTTTTCGGGCGTATATTTCACGGCGTTATCCAAAAGATTACGGATCATCATGAACAGGGAATTTTTTTGCCCCGAAATAATAACGTTGCGACTGATATCTACATGCAGCGTTTGATTTTTAAGGTTAGCCGCCCGGGTGATTTCTCCAAGCGCGTCCAGTATGCATTCAGACAAATCAACGGGTTCCATCTGCAGAGATTCATTTTGCAGCCGCGCGAGGGATAATAGTTGTTCTATAAGGTGTGCACTTCTGTCTATCGTGGCGTTCAGGTTTTCCAGGCCTTCCTGACAGTCGGGCATTGAAGAAGCCTTTTTGATCAACACCTGGGTCTGGGTCTTCATGGCCGCCAGAGGGGTTCGCAGCTCATGCGCTGCATGGTCGGTGAATTCTCGCTCTCTCTTGAAGCTATCGCCAATTCTTAAGAAAAGCCTGTTCAGGGCCTCAACGAGAGGGCTGATTTCAAGAGGTATTTTATAACTTTGTATCGGATCAAGGTCGTCGATTTCCCGGGTATCAACGGCCGCGGATAATGTGGTAAGCGGCGCGATGCTCTGCCGTATGCCTAGCCAGACAATAAAGAGCAGGAGTGGAATAAGAATTGCCATTGGAATAATCAGGCTCAGCATCAATTGGCCGATCAATTCGTACCGTATAGCGTAACGTTCTGCCGTCTCTATTTTAATATTTTTTTCGGTATCGATGAAAACAAAGAAGCGCCAGGGCTTTTCTTTGACTGTCTGGTTGGAAAAACCGGGCGGGGCTTGGATATCGCCAAAATCCTTTGCGCGGTGGGACTGCAGGACAAGACGATCGCCTTTCCATACCCTGAACGTCGTCTTGTTTTCATAGTGGTGTTTTAAGTTGGGGTTTTCTGCGCCCAACGAAATATTCACTTCTTCATTTTCCTCGATCTCGTGCTCAGTAAGTTGCAAAAGCGTTTTTGCGGTGTGTACCATTTGCGCGTCATAAACTTCTTCAATTTCGTGCCAGGAAAAAAGAAAAGCCAGAAGCAAAATCAAAATAGAAGAAATCAGCACGGGTATGCTGATCCAAAGAAGAATGCGTTTCTTGAGGGAGTATTTTTTTGAACTCATTTGCAAATCATATATCCTACGCCGCGAATGGTTTTTATGTAGTCCCTGCCAATTTTTCGGCGCAGCCCTGCTATATGGACTTCAATCGTGTTGCTTTCAATTTCTTCGGAGCCCCAGTCGTAAATGCGCTCTTCAATCAACGCCTTGCTGACCGGGCGATCAATATTATGCGCCAGAACATCAAATATGGCTCGCTCCTTGGCGGATAAAAGGATGCTCTTTCCATCTCTTTCCAATTTGCCTGTGGCCGGTTCATAGGAAAGATCGAGAATGGAAATCACTGGCTGCCCCTGGCTTTGCGCGCGGCGCACAAGCGCGGAGCAGCGGGCCAGAAGTTCGTCGAGATCGAACGGTTTTACAAGGTAATCGTCTGCGCCGGCATTCAAGCCTTCCACGCGGTGATAAATGGCGTCGCGGGCGGTCAGGAGCAGAACGGGTATCGGGTTTGCCTTCTTGCGCAAGTCTTTAAGGAGATCCAGGCCCGATTTTTCCGGAAGATTGATATCTAGTACCATAAGGTCGTATTTTACCATGGCGGTGGCCTCTTCCGCTTCTTCGGCGCTTCGCACCCAGTCAACGGCGAAGGATTCTTTCAGTCCTTCTGCGGTTGCTTTACCTAAATTCTTGTCATCTTCTACCAGGAGCAGGCGCATGGTCTACCCTATCACTCTTTATTGTAATGGAAAACGCCCAGTCTCTTTCCACGGTACGGATAGGAAAAGAGCGGCTCCTGCCCATCTAAATAAGCTTCACGTCCCTTATACCTAACGAGTGCGTAACCGTCCGGGTGGGATTTCATCCAATTGGACATATCCGTTCTGTCTATATTGGATATAGGTTTTTCGACTCTCGCCAGGAAGCCAATTTCGCCCTGGTAGTTTTGTACAAAGGCCCACTCCTTGTCCGCATGTTGCCTGTAATACGCCGCGTAAGGGCGAAGGTCATATTCTGGAAAAAGGTATGCGTAGCCTATGGCGTGCCCGATAAGAAAGAGGCCTGTCATTGCAAGCGCTGTGGCACGGACAGATCTTTCAAATGTCGGCAGGGCAGATGCAAAGGCCATGGTGACATAGGGAATAAGGGGGGCCAGATAATGAGGCTGTTTTCCGGAGATGCATGAAAACGCCAGAAACGCGGGCAGGATGGCAGCAATCAGAAATCTGGTCTCTCTTTCTTCCAGTTTAAAAGAGCGCCATACTTTGGGAAAGAAGCCCCAGGGCAAGATGATCAGCGGGATTAAAAGAAAGTAGAAATAAAAGGGGCGTGCATGAGCCGCATTGAAGTTTCCGGTTACGCGGCCTGCCGATTGTTCCCACAAGAGCCACCATAGAAATTTCTGATCGGATTGAACGGCGAGCGGGGCTAGCCAGGCCAGAACGGGGAGAATGGCCACGACGAGGGATATCGCGAATGCCCGGTAAAACGCAGCAGGCACGATATAGCTGTCTTTTCGCCAGAAAGAATAGAAAATGACCGGTCCTAATATATACACAAAGGCAACAGGCCCCTTTGCAAGGATTGCAAATCCCAGGGCAAGCCCGGACAAGACCGGTAACATCGGCTTTGGGTTCTGGGCGTTTTTAATCAAGCAAATGTGATAGCACAGGATAAAAGCCGTCACGGTCATATCAAACATGATCATGGTGCTATAGGCGATAAAAGGGATGCTGCCCAAAAGAATATAGGAAGAAACCGCGGCGGCCTTTTCCCCAAAAGTCATCTTTGTAAGGTAACGGGTTAAGGCCAGCGTGGCAGCGCTTGCGAGAAATATAGGGACCATGGCGGCTTCCCTTGAAACACCGAAAATATGCCATGAAATGTTAATCAGCCAAAAGAGCAGGGGGGGCTTGTGGTGATATGGTTCGAAATTCAGACTGAGTTTCAGAAAATTATTCTGCAGATACATTTCCCACGCAACTGTAAGATAGCGTGTTTCGTCCACCGGCAGGAGCGGACGGAAAATAACGGCGGCTATGAATAAGAGGAAAAGCAGGCTGTAGGGAATAAGGCCCTTATGCAGATACGGCATGTTTATCCGAAACTATGAGATATAAGTTGCGCAAATAGACGAAAAGCCCCATGGACTGCCCCAAGATAAAAATGGGGTCCTGGCGATAAACAGAATAGGCGAGCAACAGGCTGCCGCCCGCTATGCTGAAATACCAAAACAGATTTGGAATGATGCTCTTCTTTGCTTTTTCGGAAGCGATCCATTGTACGACAAAGCGCATGGAAAACATGGCCTGACCAATCATGCCGATGGAAAGCCAAAGCGTTTCGTGGGTAATTAAAGGCATTATAAAATCTCCAGAATGCTGAGGTTCTTTGGTTTGGCTCTGGAAAGAAGCCAGCTAACGCCTGCGAGGTCCGCTATCCCTACCCACAGGCGGTTCCAGAATCCGTATTTTGAAACGCCGTGCAGGCGTGATCTGTGTGAGACATCCACAGTTAGAATTTCCACACCATCCCGTTTTAAAAGGGCCGGCAGGAAGCGGTGCATATGATTAAAAAATGGCAAGGTCAAATAGTCTTCACGCGTAATCATTTTTAGAGAACACCCGGTGTCGCGGATGTTATCATTCAGTATAAATGAACGGATGCGGTTGGCAATCCGGGATGATAGGCGCCGTATAAGATTATCATTCCGCATCTTTCTCTGGCCTGCGACCATCACTTTTATTTGCGGCCTTTTCTTGCCTTGATAGCACTGATAGAGTTTTTCGATGTCTGCCGGGTTGTTTTGGCCGTCCCCATCCATAAACACAATAATGTTGTTGCCGGCCGCTTTCACCCCGGTAAGGAATGCAGCCGATTGGCCGGATTTAATGCTATGCCGGATGACCCTTAAAAAAGGATATGTCTGTCTTAAGGATGAAAGCATGTCCGCCGTCCCATCCGTGCTGGCGTCATCGACATAGATAACTTCGCTGATGGGCACGGACTGGGACGCTTGGTATATTTCCGCCAGTAAGGCAGAGACATTTTCTTGCTCGTTATGAACGGGGATGACGACTGTAATCATAGTTTTTTCTAATTTAACTGCCCTTTGGATTTTTTTGCTGCTTCCTGGTCTATCTTAGTAAGAGCAGCCTGGATTTCCTGCCTACGACCAGCATCCGCCAGTTCACGGCCAGGACGGGGTGCTGCTTGTAATGCACGACTCAGATAGGTTTTTGCCTCTTCCAGCCGTCCGTCCTGTAAAAGGAAATCGCCGTAGAAAAAGTTGGGATCAATACCATCGGGATTAATCTGCAAGGCCATTTTCAGATGCTCTTCGGCCTTCTTATCGTCGCCGAAGCCAACAGGCCAGCCAGGCACTTGATAGTATAAAGATCCAAGTGATGTATGAGCGGAGCCATCAAGAACGTTCGGATTTATCTTCTCTGCGGTTTCCAGCAGTTCTTTGGCTTTGTTGACTTTAGGCAAGGCGGACATGCCTTTGACAATACCTGCGTCCGTCGAAAGGATAATAGCCTCCCATATTTTGGGTTCGGCGCGTGCGGGGTTTGAAGCCGTCACTTGCGCCGCTTGCCCTTCGAGCGCGTGAATAGCGGTCAGTTTTGCTTCTTTGTCTGCTACCTGATATTTGATCCGCGCCCATTCGCTTTGCAGGGGTGCAATCTGTTCCAAAACGGGATCAGCGACGCCCGCTGCCGGCATGGCTACAGGCTGCGCTTGTTGCGCAAAAGCAGGAGCAGCTGCACTAACGAGCAGCGCGGAGAGAAGATACAGTTTTTTCATTATAGGTCTCCTTGGAGTTTTGTGTTTCAGCTAAAAGTTGTTCGCCGATTATGCGGTTTTTCTGCAACCCCTGGTCGATAACCGAGGGGCATATGGCATTGATGAAGGCGAAGATACGTTCGGGGAATCCTATGCGCACTTCTTTTTCCTGTTTGGCGATGGCTCTAAAAATGCGCTCTGCAATCTTCATAGGGTCATCATAGGTTACTTTTGTCCGTTCATTGATTTCTGCGCGTACGCCCGTATTCATGCCGGTTTTTACAGCACGCGGCACGATATATGTTACGGCAATGTCCGTACCCCCAAGCTCTCTACGCAGACTGTCAGAAAAACCTTTCAAACCAGCTTTGGCGGTGACGTATCCTGTTAAATGCGGCAATGGAATTAGAGCGGTCATAGAACCGATATTTAGGATATGGCCTGAACCGCGACGCTTCATGCCGCGCAGCACGGCCTGCGAAAGCTGCACGGGAACCATCATATTGAGATCGATAATAGCCCGTAAATTCTGATTTTCGCAGTAATCAAACACGTTATATCCCGCCATATTGATCAAAATATCCGGAGTGCTGGATTCCAGGTATGCGCGGATCTTGTCCACGTTCTGTACGAGATCGCCCTCTTTTTCGATGTCGTAGACTGTTACATCTGCGCCCGCCTGACGAAGCAAAGAAACAAGAGGTTTCCCAATGCCGCCCGTTCCGCCGGTGATGTAAACTTTTTTTCCGCTAAGCCGCATGTCTGATCTCCTGAACGTGAGGAATGGAGCGAAGAACGTTAGCGAAAAGGCGGAATGCATTTTGTGCGACTTCTATGATCGCTGCCTGGTCGGCCGGATCTGTGATTCTGTTCACAAGCTGCTCGAAGAATTTCATATGCTCAATATCCAGAGCGCCGTGGGAATAGAGGTAAGTAAAGGCTGTCTGAGGCAGGTTGAGTTTTGCTTTTAAAGCGTCGGCTCCATTGTTTGCTATCTGTATGGATGTGCTTTCCAGCATGAAAACCATGCCGAGAAAACCTACTGGGTTTTTCCGGGCGATGTAATCGTAGTTATATGCGACCAGGACTTGAGTTTCGAGGTTTGGGGTGGCATTACGTGCCCTTTCCTTATCGCCCCCCGCCGCTGAAATATCGTTCAGTATCCACTCTTCGTGGCCTTTTTCTTCTTCGATGTATTCGGCAATGGCGTCATGTAGCCATTTTTTGCTTTCGGGCAGATGCACGCCCATGGCCATCAAAAACCGCACGGTATGACGGACGTGATGGAAGGCCTGGGTTAAATAGGCGATATATGTTTCGCGGCTGATATTGCCTTTTAGGCCGTCCATCAGTTGCGGCACGGAATATAATTCCTTGCGCATGACTTCCGTTTCTTTGTTTAGGCGTTCGTAAAATGTCATTGAATGTTCTCCTTTTGGTAAAGTTGAAGGATCCGGGACCGGCGGGGACGGCCGGTCCCGGTAAGTGTTCCATCCTCAGGGGAAAAAGGAGGAACAAGGGTAAAGTTTTTAATGTGGGCGTATTCAGGGAGGTGGGCGTTTGCTTGTGCAATGGCCTCTGTAATATTCGCAGCGGGAAATGCAGGAGCTATGTAAGCGCTGAGGGCGCTTTCCCCATCGCCGTAAACGACTGCCTGTGCGATTTCTGGTTGGGAAAGCAGCTCGGATTCAACCCATTCCGGTGAGACGTTACGGCCATAGGACGTGATAAGAACGTTCTTCTTCCGTCCTGTAATGGAAACAAAACCTTCCGCATCAATTTCGCCCAAATCACCCGTATGGATAACGGAAGGGGGAGCTTCACCCACATACCCTAAAAACCCGGTGTTCTTCAGGACGATTTCACCGTTTTCGATGCGGGTGCGCACATGTGGCAGAAACTTTCCGACTGTGCCAGCTTTATTCTGGCTATGGGTGTTCAAGGCTACGACCGATGCGCATTCAGACAGGCCGTAGCCCTCATACACGGGTAATCCCATCGCACGCGCTTGCGATATCAGGGAAGGCGAAACTTTTGATCCACCCACGGCGACGTATTTAAGGGAAGGAAGCGGGCCGGACTCTCTCACTTGCATCATCAATATCCGCAGCATCTCGGGTACGAGGATGATGGACGTTGCGCCACTTTCTTTTATTGCGCCATGAAGGCGTTCGTAATTTTTACCAAAACTTTCAAGGCGATTCAGATGAACTGTTCCACCCGCCATTAACGTTGCATACACACCCGCTACATTTTCTAACAGAACCCCAAGTGGCAAAACGCACGCGTGTATGTCAGCCAGATCCTGTCCCAAAACATCTATAATGCTTTGTGCAACCAATCTCATCGCGTCTTCTGACAGGCAAACGCCCTTGGGCGTTCCTGTAGTGCCGGATGTATATGTTATTTTCGCCGTGCCATCAGCTAAGGTTATGGGCATATACGGCAATGGGATAAGCCCGTCAGGCGTGACGATCGCATCACAGCCAGATGACTTTAACGCGTGATCGCGCTGTTCCTTGGTAAAGAAAGGGGGAAGGGGTACGAGCGTAATTTTTGCAGCGAGTCCTGCAAGATCCCATAAAACCCATTCGATGTCGTTGTTCATTGACAGGGCAACGCAGTGGTAACGGGAAAGGCGTTCGGCTCTGCTTTTTATGAGATTGGGCAGGTCTCCATAATCAAGCTTATATCCCGCTTCAGTCAGCGCGACTTTATCCGGCCTGTGCGGTTCAAGTATGCTGGATAGAATGCTCATAGGGGATACCTGTAATGCAGACGGGAAAAGAGTCTGGCTTTTTCCGGAGTATAGGTAGCACCCAGGACTTTTTGCAGGCGATCATAACCTCGCGCAATCTGCCCGCTCATAACATAAGGATCTGTTTCGTAATAGGTCCCCCAGTGTTCATTTTTTTTCAAAAGCAGGGCAGGATTTGCCTTTGCAAGCCTTATGGGCTTGAGACCTAGCGTTCTGAGTCTTTTTTCAATGTAGTTCGTGCCTGTTATAACGGCGTGGCTTTGCCCTTTGTCATGGAGGTAGGCGGCGAGGGCTGCGAACAAATACATCGATGCGCCCCCGCCTGCAGAGGCGAGATTCCCGATCTCCGTGATGGAGGAGCGCGGAGTATCGAGAATTTCGTCTACGGGATGTGATAGATACTGTTCGAGAAATAGCGGTTCATCGGCGGCATTGCGAAAACCCAGTGCCGCCAGAATTTTTCCGTTTTCGTCCTGAACGCTCATCAAGGTTGGATAGTGAACGCCGATTTGTGCATTATAGGCGTCCGCATATACGCCAGTAATAAAATCTTCTACCGCGGCGCGTTCACGGGCGAAGGCGGGAAGAATAGAAACGATAGCAGGGCGACTGTTAATTCTTCTTAACAGGAATCCGTTTTTAAACGACAGTCTGCCGGTTGTTTGTCCGTTTTCCTGGTAATCGAGATTCAACATTGAAACTGCCGTGCTTTGTTAAGACCGTTTCAGAATGCAATTGTAAGCTGAAGAGAACCTGAAGTAGGCTGAGCGTGACCAAGAGATATATGATCGGTTGTGGATTGTGTAATTAAGACATTGATTATAAAAGAAAAAATATTTAATCTTTATATTTAGTCAGAAGCGCTCCAAGGATTTTAGATGTTGGCCGTCTTAATTAATGCAAAAGGCTAAACAGGACATACATGCAAAACAGATCCAAATTTACTTCTAGATATTCCGGCACATTTTATTTTTTTCCGGCGTTTCTGCCGTTTATAGAAGTCGCTCCTCTCCTATTGGGTCTTTTAGGGGGCGTAACAGGCGCGGCTAAAATTTTTACTCCGAGCTTCTGGCAAAAATATAAAATGGCATTCCTTGCGGTTTTCGTTTTATGTCTGGCAAGCTTTATAGCGGTCTATATATACCGTTTGCCTAACAAGGAGACGGCGATGGCTGGCACACGGGCCATTCCGGAAAAGGAATATTCGACGCCCGTCTATTTTGCAACAGCACAAAAGCCTTTACCCGTTAATTTGAGGCAGTTTGGTGAAATATGGTCCGTAGAGACAAAAACCCAAGTTTTTTCGACGCCGTTGATCGCTGGTGGCGTTCTCGTCTATGGGGCCTACGGCAATAGCGTTGAAGCTGTCTCCCTCGCCGATGGGCAGCGTGTGTGGTCTTTGCCGCACAATGCGCCGGTTCTATCGCTGGGAAGCGAGGGGGATATCATTTACTCTGGCGAGGGGCTTCATTACGATCAGAGTTCGTCCGTAAGCGCCATTAATGCGGAAGATGGAAGAATTATCTGGCGTAGGGAGTTTCTGGGACATATTGAAGAATCCGCGACGCCGGACCGCAAACATAATATGGTATGGGTAGGAACAGGTCCCGGCGGTATATGGGCGCTGGATGCGCGAACTGGTCATGTGAGATGGCATCAGGCATTGGGACATATCGATTCAAAGCCTCTTTTGAACGACGATATTTTATATATGCCCGCGCAGAGCGATGAGAATGTGCATATAACGGCGTTCCATGCGCTGGATGCGAAAAACGGAAAGACAGTATGGAAGATTCCGCAAAAAGGTCAGCCATGGGGCTCGCCTGTTATAGATGAAACTAAAAAAATCATATTTACCTCCACAGGCATAGGACAGATCGGAGTGAATAAGGGCACGGATCAGGGCTGGGCGCAGGCTGTCTCCACGGAAGGAAAATTATTGTGGGAGGTTGTCTTGCCGACCACGCCGATAGCGCCGGCCGTTTATATTCCCCAATCTGACCTTGTTATATATACGGCCAAGAACGGAGACGTTTTAGCGCTTCGCGTGAAAGACGGCTCGACGGCATGGCATGAAAAAGCGGGCGAAGAACTGCACGCGCCAGCAGTCCTTATAAATGGATTTGATATTCCTATGATAGCGACGACATCTTACGAAGGGATTTTTAGTATTCGCAATGCTTTGACAGGGCAGGAGCTCGTTCGCAGGCAGGTGGGTTCCGGCGTGAACTCCTCCCCCGTCGTCGGTGATGACATGGTGTATGTAGCGAGCGCCTATAAAATTACAGCATATGCCGGAGTTCATAGTCTTGGTATACGTGGTCAATGAAAACGCTTTGGTCCAAAATTCCCGATGAAGTTTTTACCGGCGTCATTTTTTCCGACGAAGATAAAAAGCGACTTGAAGATATTTTTTCTGTAACACCCGGATCAGTATGGTGTCAGGCATTGGGCGCACTTGGTCTGCCTGCGTTGAAAACGGAAGCGCTTATACGCTGGCATCAGAATGTCCCTTATTTTAACTGGTCGCATATGATCGAAACGGTAGGCGGCGGCACGTTTCGTCCCATACGGGATTCGAAGAATATTTATGCATTTGTTTATTCCTATAAATTAAAAAATGTAATAGCTCTGCTAAAGGCGCAGTGGGGCGTCACACAGTTTTTGCAAAGAAAAAAGCCGCGCGCCGAACCTCTGGTTGAAAGCGTGGCACTCGGTCTCGTCTTGCAGTTTCTTCTTATACGCCTTGGAGGGAACACTGCGCTGTTGTCACAATGGCTTGCAAACCCACAACCTGCCCCTAAATCCGCTCGTAAAATTCTTGAGCAGATACAACGGGTCCAGATGGAAAGAACAGAGATTTCATCAGTATGGTTCGCTTTATTTTCAAATAGAAATGCAGAAACCGCCGATGTGGCAGCGCTGCCGGACGTCTTTTGGGATGACGAAGCAATGCAGCCACCACCCATTCAGAGTGAAGATCCTATAGACCGGCGATTCTGGAAGGGACTGCCAGTGTCCACGGGGTGTGTTACGGGCCTTGTTGTGGTTATGAATTTTTCTGCCGATAAGCCGGATCTTCAGGCTTTAAAAACAATGTATAATGCCTCTCTGATACTGCTTTTTCCGCAGGCAAGGCCTGATAGCGTGGAATATTTTGCCCAGGCCGACGCTCTGCTTTTCGCACAGGGCGGAGTCCTTTCTCACGCCTGCACTGTGGCGCGCGAAATGCGAATTCCTAGTAGTACGGGTTTAGGTGATGCGTTCTTCCGTTTCGCTAACACCAAAGAAAGACTTTGGGTCACTATGGACGGAATGGCAGGCACTGTACTGGTTTTGGAATAAGTTTTATTTTAGAAGCCGCGCCATTTCTTTTTCTAAATCTCCGCCTTCATCCCGGACCTTGTTTTTTATGGCGATATGCAGAATTTCGACAAAGCGCGAAATAATTTTGTGCTTCACTCCCAGCGGTTTTGCTGTGTCATCGTAAAAAGACAGGATGTGGGTGCATGCAAGAACTATGAAGGGAAAGCCAAATATCTTTGCCTGGCTTCGCATGTCATTTACGATTTCTGAGACTTTATAGTCTATTTTCGTTTCATCATCCCGCATCAATTTTTTTATAATCTCTACTTTTGGGAGCTCGTTCTGAAAAAATTCATTGCGCGCATCATCGATAATTTTCTGACACGCGCTTATTTTTTCCGGGGAGAATAACCTGTTTAAGTCGACCTCTTCACCGATGATTTTCTTTAAAGACGTGTCGGCTTCGACGGCTGTTATATACTCTGTCATATCAAGCTCCCATGGATTTTATGACACGTATTTCTTTGAAACGCCGTTCCGGAATTTCTGGGGGAAGGGATGTTTGCGCGCGGCGTCTGCATGGCCCTTTGTAAGTATCTGCCGTGATAAACAGGCGTGGATGATCGATGATCGATATCAGGCGTTTGCAAAATTCTTCGGCATCGATGGGGCGTAACAGAATTTCATTCACGCCTGCATCCCTTGCCTTTAGCACTTCCATTTTGTTTGCCGCATCCATCATCATGACGATAGGAATAAACGGGTTCGGGGAATGGCTTGATTTTCGTAAACTTTGAACAAAATGAAGACCGTTCAGCGGTACTATCTCTTCTGATTTTTTGCTAGCCACGGTGTTGATTTCTTCGATCTTGTTTCGAAGTTTTAACTCCCAATCGGTGAATATCATATGGATGCGCACTTCTTTCATAACCTGCACACCCTGATAGCCATCGTTGGCGACAAAGACATTTTTTAACCCCAGTTCGGCAAAAATGGCGCGGATCAATTCCGCGGCTTTCGCGCCGCCATCCAGGACAAGGACATTTATTTTGTTGAGTTTGGATTGCGGCGTGGGAAGAGATTCTCCCCGTCTGTAGATCGTGTTCATTTATGTAATTCGTCTCAAAATGGATTAAGGAAAACGAATGCTCTACCGATACGACGCGCACAGCGAATACTAATTAAGCATAAAATGAATCATCTTATGATTGAAGCTATGCGCATACTGCAACTCTGTCAATGCATTACGCATTGCACAATGCAAAATTTGATAATTGTCAATCTGTGAGGCATTTAGACACGTTTATCGAAAGTGCCAAGCAGAGCATCCGACATTTCGTTTGCGACTTTCAGCACTTTCAGATTCGCTTTATAGGAAATCTCTGCGATTTTCAGGTTGACCGCGTCTTCGGCCAAATCCGTGTTAGGCACACCAACCAGCCCATCCGAATTTGCGAATGGCGAATCGGGGGCATAGGCATTGACGATACCCGGTGATTTGGGAATGTTCGTTGCCTGCGTGCCGCCCGATCCATTTGCCGTCTGAATGGTGGTCAGCGCTTCATAGGGCTGGTACGGGCTTCCGGGATCAAGCGACCCGGCGCTTGTGGCATTGGCGATATTGCTTGCGCTCGCCTCCACGCGTTTGGAAGCAGCAAATAAACCCGTTAAAGCGTTGGATATGGCACCAATCATAATTCTAGGGTACCATGATTTGCGTTAATAGTTGTTTTAGAAATAGAATGCGCGAAAAGGTCCGCACATGAAAAAAGTTAACATATTGATATGTCTTGTGATTTTGGCTGCGATTACAGCGCCGTCTTCGGCAAGGGCGGAACAGTTATGGCCGTTCGGCTGGTGGCCCGGACATTGGACATGGACCAGCTATAAAAAATTCAACGCGCATCTTGAAACGGGTAAGGACACACAGAACCAGCAATGGGCGTCCGAAGACTGGTATGTGCAGGACTGGTTGTCGCAGAACAAGGACAATTTCGCTCTCATCGATGGTTTTTTCCGCGCTGACATACTGCGCGAACAAACGGATCAGTCCGATGTGCCCGTTCTCATTGTCGGTCCGCAGTTCTATCGTCTTGGCGGCCTCGACAAGCGCAGGGTGGTAACAACGCTCGATACCGTTTATGGGATTACGAGCCGTGGCAATCATCCTATGATCGTGCTGAAAGATTGGCATACCAAACGAGAGATCGGATTGTTTACGAAGGATGGCCTACAGCTGGAATAGTAAGGGATGGGATGCCCCATCGGCTTTTCATGTCCGCCCAAAGATTTCTTGAGTAAGAGGGAAGTTTTTTACCCGGAGGGATATGGCGTTTTGCCGCATATTCCGGTTCGACAACGCCCGCCACATCCGCGAACAGTCCCGAAACTTCCAGAGCCGCTTCTTCCAATATATATTTGCCAACAAATCCGTCCATGATTCTAAAAATAGAATTCAAATTTGTCGGAACAGTGGCGGGGGTTTGCTGATTAAATGACGTCTGCTTTTTGCACCGTCGCGCGGGCTATCCTCGCGAGTTTTTGCTCGCGGTAAACAATGAAAACATTGGACGCTATGACGATACCTCCGCCAATAAAGATCGCATGGTCAGGCCAGTCGTTAAAGAATATCCAGCCGAATGTCGTCGCCCAGATGATGCCGGAGTAATTAAATACCGTCACGATAGAGGCCGGCGCATTTTTATAAGCAATTGAAAGCAAAAATTGTGCGATAACGCCTGTAATGCCGACGGCAAGGATTAATGGCACTTCGTTCCATGTGGGCATGGTGAAGACGAGCGGCATGGGTATCAGCGCGATAAACGTACCGATAAAGACAAAGTAGAATGTAATTGTCTCAGGACTTTCGGTTTTTCCAAGGGCGCGCAGAATGGTTTGAAGCGTTGCATGCATACACGCAGCGGTGAGACAAAGGCCTATGCCCATCAAATTCACATTGCCCGATGGCTGTAACATGACGATAACGCCCATGAACCCGACCAGGATCGCCCCCCACCTATATTTCCCGACCTGTTCTTTCAAGAAAAAGTAGCAAAGGGCAGGTATGATTAACGATGAGGTGAACAAGAAGGCCGTGGCGTCCGCCAGAGGCATAATGGAAAAGGCGCCGAATGTCGTGGCAAGGCTGGCCGTGCCGACGATGGAGCGGATGACCACGGCGCGGGGGCTGCTGCGGATGACCAATATTTCTTTTTTTCCCATTCCGAATATCAGGAAAAGCATGGGAAGAGTTGCAATCAGATTCCGGTAAAAAGCGACTTCTATGACATGGTGATGTTCGGATAACATCTTGGCGAACACATTCATAACGGCGAAGGTAAAGAACGCCGCAATGGCATAAACCATGCCAAGAACGGGATTGTCGGTTCTTTCTGTGGTTGCAATATCGGTCATCAGGGTCGATTTAATCCTGTTTTAAAGCCTTTTCATGGTATAATGGGAAAAGAGGAGCGGGGGAAACCCCAAAATGACATGGTTGATATGATTTCAGGGAAAAATGCGGTTCCTGCTATCAAGCTGGCCCGGCTGGAGGTTTCATCTGTGTCAGTTGGTGAATCTAGGCTGGGGCTGACACAGGCGGAAAAACAACTGACCGACATCGTCGATGTCGGGGCGGCTGCCATGAAGCGGGCGGAAAAAACGCGTAGACTGGATTCTTATCTGCGTGTCTTGAATTCTGTTTGGAAATTCGTCAATGGTACGGTCCAAACATATCAGCCGCTCTCTTCCAGGGTTGATATCGAATATTATACGCCTGACAGTAAGACGGATAAATCAGTCTAAGGGCTGCGATAGTTCCTTTTTCTTCAGATACTGCTCCCGCCACAGGATAAACAGGTTGGACGCTATTATGATGCCTGCGCCTGCGTATATGGCGCGCGTCGGCACTTCATGCCAGATCACGAACCCGAACAATGCCGCCCAGACAAGGCCGAAGTAGTTGATTGGCGTTACCACCGACGTGGGTGCGATGGAGTAACCGATGGTTTTCAGGATCTGTTGTAGTATCCCGCTTGCACCCAGCAGCAGGAGAAAGGGGTATAAGTCAAAAGACGGCGGGCCTGTGAAGACGAACGGCAGAAGTGCGCCTGTAATGATGGTGCCGAAAAGCATGAAATAAAAAACCGTTGTAAGGGGGTTTTCGTTGCGGCCGAGTTTTCTGAGTTGCAATTGTGTCAGCGCATTGAAAAGGGCTGCAGCCAACCCAAGCATGATCCCTGTTGTCGACAGATTTTGCCCAGTGGGAGATGCAACCAGGGCAATTCCACAAAATCCGACGAGGACGGCTGAACCACGATAAATCCCTACCTTTTCTCCAAGCATCGGGTAGGACAGCAACGTCACAAACAGCGGCGCGGTGTATAGCAGCGTTGTCGCATCCGCAAGGGGTAGTTTTGATATGGCCCAAAACCCGAACACAATCCCGCAGGTGCCAACGATGGCCCGGTAAATCTGGTCCTTCATGTTGTTGGTTTTTACGATATGCCACTGCCCGGAACATTGAAAATAGGCGCAAAAGCCAACCAGGATCAGTATGTTCCGGTAAAAAGTTATTTCAATGGGATGAAGGCCGGAACTGAGGAATTTTCCAACCGCGTTCATGGTGGCGATCATAAAGACGGAAATCAGGATAAGGGCCGCGCCTTTAAACACCTGGTCCATTTTTTTGCCGTTTTTATCCATGATAATCCTAAAAATGGTTAAGGAACTTCAACCAGTTTTATTTCATTTATAGTTATAAGGACCATGTTACAATCGTCCGTGCAGTATTTAAAAGAGGCACCCATGAAAAAATCATCCTGTCTGGCTATAGCGGCTCTTGCTCTTATGATTGCGCCATTTCAGGCGCGAGCGGAAGGGGCGGTGACGACGAACAATACGTCCGCGCCAACGGCACCCGTTGCGCCGCCGGTAACAACGCCCAGTTCCACAACGGTGGTTGTGCCTCCGGGCACCGCTGTCGTTGTCCCTCCGGCGCCTGCCCCTGCGCCTACGGTGGTTGAAGTGCCAAAGGTTCAGCTTCCCCGTGATGCTATAACAGGGGAACCCGTTGCGCCGAAACCGCCCGTTGAAAAAGAAGAATCTATACGTGATAAGGTTCGCGAAAAAATGCAGCATTAATAAAAAGGCCGGAAAATCCGGCCTTTTTATTTGTTCTTAGTTTCTGGATTTATCAACCAGCTTGTTTTTGCCAATCCAGGGCATCATGGCGCGGAGCCTTTCGCCGACTTCTTCGATGCCATGTTCAGATTCCAGACGGCGTGTTGCCTTAAAGCTTGGCTGACCAGCCTTGCATTCCAGCATCCAGTCGCGGGTGAAGCGTCCGGATTGGATGTCTGCAAGAACGCGTTTCATTTCCGCTTTCGTTTCATCCGTCACGATGCGCGGGCCGGTTTTGTAATCACCGAATTCCGCCGTGTTGGAAATGGAGTAACGCATGTTGGCAAGGCCGCCTTCATAAATCAGATCGACGATCAGTTTTACTTCGTGCAGGCACTCGAAATAAGCCATTTCCGGCGCATAGCCTGCTTCTACCAGTGTTTCATAGCCGCTCTTGATCAACGCGCAGAGACCGCCGCAGAGAACAACCTGTTCGCCGAATAAATCCGTTTCGCATTCTTCGCGGAAGGATGTTTCGATGATGCCGGAACGGCCGCCACCGACCGCAGAAGCATAAGCAAGGCCGATGTCTTTTGCCTTGCCGGATGCATCCTGATGAACGGCGATCAGGCAGGGAACGCCGCCGCCCTTCACATACTCACCGCGCACCGTGTGGCCGGGGCCTTTCGGTGCAACCATGAAAACATCCAGGTCCTTGCGCGGTTCGATGAGGCTGAAATGGACATTCAGGCCGTGCGCGAAGGCGATGGCTGCGCCCTGCTTCATGTTGTCGTGCAGATGGTCGTAATAAATATCGCGCTGCAGTTCATCTGGTGTCGCCATCATGATGACGTCCGCCCATTTCGCGGCGTCTGCCGGCGTCATGGTTTCGAAGCCTGCGTCTTTTGCTTTTTTGTTTGTCGGCGAATCCGCCTTCAAAGCAATGCGCACGTTTTTGCATCCGGAATCACGGAGGTTCTGTGCATGGGCGTGACCTTGCGATCCATATCCAACGATCACGACATTTTTATTTTTGATGAGGTTAACATCGCAATCATTGTCGTAGTATACGCGCATGGATGTGTTTTGTTCGTTTTGCGATTGCGTGGGCTTTGCCGCAACGTTGGATCGTGCCATGGTTTTGTCCTCTATTTTCTTGTTGAATTCTCAGTATAGAAAAGCACTTTAAGCCTGAAAAATCAAGCTTTAAGCATCATATATCATATAAACGGACGGCTTTTGTAAGATTATTTCTGACTCATTACTGTGCCAACTGTTTCTGTCAGCTTTATAAAGGCCTGCATATCACCGACAACCTGCCCATCCTTTTTGCCTATCGTCGTGTCGTTATAGACGACCTGCTCAAGCATGGCGGTATGGGATGTTTTGGCGGGACCCCATTGTTCGGAGAAAAGGCAGGAGCCTGTTTTTTCAAGTCCTGCGAAATCTTCCGCTTCTACATATTTCAGGGTAATGCGGCGATACATATCGCCCATAACGTCTTCCGAAGCGCCTGAAGAAGATTTTACCTCCTTGATCGTATTGGGTTCAATCATGGCGGCTATTGCTGCCTTGCATCCTTCGGTCATTTTTGCGTCGGCCTGTTCTTCGGAAACGCAGGCGGACAGAGAAAGGGCGGAAGCCGTTAAAAGAACAAACATACATTTTTTCATGTGTATCTCCTTATTGATAAATCATATCGCTTTTGTGCCGCGTGACATGGCGGCGACGCCTGTGCGTGAAACATCGACCATGCCGAGCCCGCGCATCAACTCAATAAACGCATTCACTTTTGCCGAAGATCCTGTGACTTCAAATACAAAGGATTCATGAGTGGAATCCACAACGCGCGCGCGGAAGATATCGGCGGTGCGAAGCGCCTCTATTCGCTTTTCGCCTGTGCTGCTGACTTTTATAAGAGCGAGTTCCCGTTCTACATGCTCCCCCTGCAGCGTAAGGTCTGTTACCCGGTGAACGGGGACAAGGCGGTCCAGCTGGTGTTTGATTTGTTCTATCACCATCGGCGTGCCGGAGCAGATGATGGTTATGCGTGATAAATTATTGGCGTGGTCGGTTTCCGCGACTGTCAGGCTTTCGATGTTGTATCCACGACCGGAATATAAACCAACAACGCGGGCCAGAACCCCCGGTTCGTTATCGACGAGAATGGAAAGCGTATGCGCCGATGCCACGCCATTGTCGATGGTGGAGCCGTAAACGCTTTTTCCGCTATCGGATTTTTTCTTAACCATAGGAATGGTTTAAGGCGTTTTTGCGCTTAAGTCCAGCGTCTATTGGCCTTATTCAATGCTCGCCATCATATTTTCTGGCGGTGGAGGCTTGTGTGCAGGGATGATGTGATTACTGGTTGGCGCAATCAGGCCGATCTCCAAAAATTTTTGCTGCACATTTGACGAGCCCATCGCCATATAAGCCACGCTTCCATTATAAACCATTGCCGCTGTCATCAGGGCGCAAAACCACAACGTCATTTTAAATGCCATGACTTTTCTCCCATTAAATAATGACTCCTGCTGTCATTTCTAACGGAGAATTGTGGCTGGAAGTTCCAGACTGGCCTTATTTACACCAGCTTCTTGTCATACTGGCTGGGGTCGGCGGACAGGATCATTTCGTTGTGCGCCTTGCCGGATGGAATCATCGGGAAACAGTTTTCCTTTTGGTCCACGCAGACATCGACAATCGTAACCTTATCCGTTTTCATCATCTTTTCGATGACGTCGTCGAGTTCCGCCGGCGTTGTCGCCCTCAGGCCGATGCCGCCGTAAGCTTCCGCCAGTTTCACAAAATCAGGAAGGCTTTCGGAATAGCTTTGGGAATAACGTTCTCCGTGCAGCAGTTCCTGCCATTGGCGCACCATGCCCATCCACTGATTATTCAGGATAAAGATTTTGACGGGCAGGCGATATTGGACCGCCGTCGTTAACTCCTGAATATTCATCAATATAGAAGCTTCACCCGCAACGTCGATGCAAAGCGCATCGGGGTGCGCCATCTGCGCGCCGATCGCGGCGGGAAGGCCGTAACCCATCGTGCCCAATCCACCCGACGTCAACCAGCGGTTCGGTTTTTCGAACGGCAAGAATTGCGCAGCCCACATCTGGTGCTGGCCCACTTCGGTGGAAATAAACGTATCACGGCCGTCTTTTTTGATCGCATCACTTAAGCGTTCCAGCGCATATTGCGGCTTGATCACGTCTTTGCTGTTTTTGTACTGAAGGCATTTTATATCCCGCCATTTATCGATTTGCGCATTCCATGTTTTCATGGCGTCAGGATCGGCTTTAAATCCGCGTGCCTTCCATACTTTAAGCATGGCTTCCGCGGCTTTGCCCGCGTCGCCGACGATGCCGATGTCGACATGAACGTTTTTATTAATCGACGATGGGTCGATGTCGATATGAATCTTTTTGGAATGCGGAGAGAAACCTTTCAATGCGCCTGTTACGCGGTCATCGAAACGCGCGCCTATGCAGATCATGACATCGCAATCATGCATCGCCCAGTTGGCTTCGTATGTTCCGTGCATGCCCAGCATCCCCAGCCATTGCTTGTCGCTAGCCGGGAAGGAACCCAGACCCATCAATGTCGATGTAATGGGGAATCCCGTTTCGCGCACCAGTTTTACCAGGGCTTCAGAAGCTTTCGGGCCTGCATTGATAATGCCGCCGCCTGTATAAAAGACGGGACGTTTGGCCGACGCCATAAGCTCAACGGCTTCTTCGATCAGATCCATATCCGGTTCTGTTCGGGGCTGGTACATATGCATCGGGGCCTGATCTTTTGAGATATAAGGACCTTCGGCAAACTGAACGTCCTTTGGCAGATCGATCAAGACAGGACCCGGGCGGCCGGAGCGTGCAACATGGAACGCCTCATGGATAATGCGGGCGAGGTCGTTTACGTCCCGCACCAGATAATTGTGTTTGGTACAGGCGCGGGTGATGCCTGTCGTGTCGGCTTCCTGAAACGCATCCGTGCCGATCAGGAAGGTTGGAACCTGCCCCGTGATGCACACCATCGGAATGGAATCCATCAACGCGTCGGTCAGCGCGGTAACGACGTTTGTCGCGCCGGGGCCGGACGTTACCAGACATACGCCAACTTTACCTGTAGAACGGGCATAGCCCTCCGCCGCGTGGCCTGCGCCCTGTTCATGTCGTACCAGAACATGTTTAACCTTCTTTTGTTGATGCAGGGCGTCATAAATAGGCAGAACCGCACCGCCAGGGTAGCCAAAGATCGTGTCGACACCGTTTTCAGCCAGCGCCTCCATCACCATCTGTGCGCCGGTCATCTTCCGGGTTTTGGGAAGGGCGTGGACCGTGTTGTCTTGTTCGGTCTGGGCTTTCGTTGCTGTTTGATCCTTTGGCGGTGTCATTATTTCTTTCCCTTCGTAAATGACTAAAAAACAAAGCCGGTTCGGGTTGCCGAACGCGGCTCTGGATTTCTGCACAATGGAGGTACGCTGTAATTCTTCTTCATTATGGACATAATTCCTGTGCGCATGCAAAAGAAACGTAACTTTCTTTCAAAAAACGCAACAAAATTATAATTAACGAAAAAGTATTGCATATCATCCATTCCATTTCTGCATAGGTACCGAATTCAGGCATTAAAAAACGCTCCAGAAGTATTCTTCGGGAGCGCTGGCTATGCCTTGACTTATCGTCGCGTCAGAGCGGCAGCGCCTCCGTAAGGAGCACCACGAGCACGTTGACGATAAGAAGGTTCTTTTGCATGGCAGCAAGTTACGACAGGATTTCGATTTTGGCAATATTTTTTTGTGGAGCGATCTGGTTGTTGAACCAGGTTGTCTGGCGTTTGGCGTATTGGCGGGTTTCGGTTGTTGCGAGAGTGATGGCTTCTTCTCTTGAAATTTCCCCTTTTTGCCAGCGACGCAGTGCATCCGTGCCAACCGTTTTCACGAGAATGGCATCGTTTTTGATTTCGCCTTTTTCAAGTTTCGCGTCGAAGGCTTTCAGTTCTTCCACCGCACCCATTTCCAGCATTTGTTCAAACCGCGCATTGCAGCGGGCGTATAACTTTTCCCGTTCCGGCATAACGAGCGTGATATCGAATTGCCAATCAGAGGGCGGTGCGGATTTTGGTTGTTTCTGCCAATGGGCGAGGGGTTTTCCCGTTGCCTCTAAAATCTCCCACGCATGAACGATCCGCGCGGTGTGGTTTGGGTGATACTGCGCCGCCGTTTCCGGATCGCGTTTATTCAGTTCTTCATAGAATGCGGGATTACCGAGTTCCTTTTGTTTTGCATTTGCCGCTTTGCGGATTTCATCGGGCACATCGGGAATAGGAGAGATGCCTTCCATCAATGTTTTGATATATAGCCCGTTGCCGCCCGTTATAATCGGCACTGTGTTTTCGTTCAGAAGTTTTTCTATGAGCGGTACAACCATTGCCCGCCATGATCCTGCGGAACAAACCTCGTTGGGATGCAGTGTGCCGTATAGATAGTGTGGCACAACACGCTTGTCTTCTTCCGATGGCTGCGCCGTCAAAATGGGAAGATCATTATAAATCTGCCGTGAATCGCAATTAATCACCGCGCCATTCAATGCCTTTGCCCGTTCAATCGCCAAAGCGGATTTACCGCTGGCCGTCGGTCCTGCGATGATATGAATGGCTTTTGTCATGGCCGCTATTTACACGTCATTTCCTTGCAAGGCGAGAAAACTTTGCGAGATACAAAAATCCCGGCTTTCGCCGGGATTTTAAATGTTTTCTAGTCTTTCTTCTTAATCTTTAAGGCCACGAACCTTACGTCGCCTTCATGATTGAGCAGGAAGAGGACGGAGGATTTACCGCCTTTTTCGGCTGTCTCCACGGCGTCTTCAACCGCTTTCGGGCTGTCCACCGGCTGCTGGCCGATTTCGACGATGACATCGCCCGGCGTTAAACCTTTTTGTGCGGCTTCGCCTGTTGCTGTCACCTTCGTCACCACAACGCCGTTCACATCTGCCGGAATGTTAAATTCCTTGCGTGTGGTCTCGGAGATTGAACCAACCGTCATGCCGAACTGTTCTATCACCGTGCCGGCAGAAGGCGCTTTGGGGGTCTCCGCTGTTGCGGTTTCGTCGAGAAGGCCCTCTTCTTCGGCTTTCTCCAGTTCGCCGACCTTGATCTTCGCCGTTTCCTGTTTGCCGTTCCGCCAGAATTTCAGCTCAACCGTTTTGTCGATCGGCGTTTCGGCGACGATGCGGGGCAGGTTTCTCATCGCGTTGACGGTCTTGCCATCAAATTCCGTGATAATATCGCCCGTTTTCAGTTTGGCTTTTTCCGCAGGGCCGCCCGGTGTGACGGATGCTACCATCGCGCCGTGCGTCGTATCCAGGCCAAGGCTTTCCGCAATCTCTTCGGTTACCACCTGAATGCGTACGCCGATCCATCCCCGGCGCGTCTTGCCGAATTCGATCAGCTGGTTAACAACCGGCTTGGCAAGGTTCGATGGGATCGCAAAGCCGATGCCGACGGAACCGCCGCTTGGCGAAAAGATCGCCGTATTGATGCCGATGACTTCGCCGGACAGATCAAACATGGGGCCGCCGGAATTTCCGCGGTTGATGGAGGCATCCGTCTGGATAAAGTCGTCATAAGGCCCGGCCTGAATATTCCGTTGCTGCGCGGAGATGATACCGGCCGTGACCGTGCCGCCGAGCCCGAACGGGTTACCGATAGCAAGCACCCAGTCACCGACACGCATTTTGTCGGAATCGCCGAACGGCACAGCGCTGAGTTTCTTATCCGTTTTGACCTGCAACACCGCCAGATCCATTTTTTCGTCTTTACCGATGATTTTGGCATCCACCGTTGTGTCATCACCGAATGTCACGCGCACTTCGTCGGCGTCGGCGATAACGTGGTTGTTCGTAACGATATATCCTTTGTCCGCATCGATAACGAAACCGGAACCGAGCGAAGCGGCAGGGAGGCTGGGGGCATTTTGTCCTTCACCCTGACGATTCATGAATTCTTCAAAGAAATCCTGGAAGGGGGAACCGGGAGGGAGTTCCGGCATTTCTGGCATCTGGCCTTGCTCTTCCTTATTGTTTGTTGCCGCCTTCTGGGTGGAGGATACGTTGACCACGGCAGGCAGAAGATCGTGCGCAATGTCGGCAAAGGTTGCCGGGGCACCGGGAGGAATGGGGGAGGTTTTGCCTTCTGGCTTCGCTATAACGGCTTCTTCGGTTTTTGCTGCATCTTTTTTCCCTTCATTGGCCGCATGGCACATGGCCGGGACACCGGCGGCGGCGAGGAGAGCGATTACGAGAACGACTTGAAGATCTTTGCGCATAATTATGCCTTATGACTATAGATGAAAGGTTGAAATACTGTAGGCTGTGCCGTGGGTGCGGTCAACGGGCGTGGGAATGCAAATATCGCGCCACACGGCCTCGCCTTCCATAATAGATGGTATCCGATTTTGGCCGAAAAAGGGCGGGATATGAGAATTGTTGTGGCGATTAGCCTCCCTCTGGGGGTGGTGAGGATCAATTCCCACGCTTGTCGAAATAGCGGAAGAAGTCGCTGTCTGGCGACAATATCAACCGCGTGTCCGGGTCTGACAGCGTGTTTTTGTAAGCTTCCATTGACCGCATGAAGGCGTAGAATTCCTTATCCTTGTTGAACGCATTGGCGTAAGTCTGGATCGCCTGCTTGTCGCCTTCCCCGCGGATGATCTGCGCATCGCGTTCCGCGTTGGCCAGAATGACGGTGCGTTCTTTTTCGGCACCGGCGCGGATTTCAAGCGCGAGCTGTTCGCCCTTGGACCGCGTTTCTGTCGCACGTTCGGTAAGGTCGGAAATCATCCGGCGCACCGTGGAATCACGCAAAGATTCGCCCAGGTCAGCGCGGACGATGCGGACATCGACGACTTCGACGCCCATCTTGTCTTCCTGAATCTTGCGGTTCAGACGCGTGCGGATTTCGGCCATCACGCGTGTGCGGTCCTTGGAGAGAAGTTCTTTCAATGTCGTGCTGCCGAGCACGGTTCTGGTGGCTTCGTCGATGATGCTTTCAATCCGTTTGTTCGCGTTGTCGACGGAACGCAGCGTTTTCATGAATTGCAGCGGATCGGAAATACGGTACCTTGCGAAGGAATCGACGATGATCGGCTCCCCGCTCACATTGTTGATGGCGGGCACGACGATTTCATTCTTATTGCCGCTTTCCATCGGGCTTTCTTTGGGGGCCGGGCTTATAATCTCCGCATCACCCTTGGCTTCGGGGCGTGTGATCGTCGTGCTCGCAATAACCATTTCTTCGGGCGCGGGATCGACGGATAAAATACGGCGGTCGAAATACCGCACTTCCTGCACCAGCGGCAGTTTGAAATGCAGGCCGGGTTCACGCGCCTTGCCGACAGGCTGGCCGAGCTGCAACACGATCGCCTGCTGCGTCTGGTCGACTATAAACATGGTCTGCGATAACGCGATCAGCGAAATACCCGCGATAAGAAGGAGGAAAGTGATCTTGCCGTTCATGTTACTGGACTCCCTTGCTGGAATTCGCAGCGCCCGCCGCCGGGGCCACGCGATTTAATTCGGTAAGCGGCAGATAGGGCACGACACCCTGCTTGCCGTTGTCGTCCAGAATGATTTTCTGGGCGTTCTTTAAAACGCTTTCCATGGTTTCAATATAGATGCGTTCTTTTGTGACATCCTGACCACTTTGATATGCAGTAAGTACAGAATTAAAACGGTCGGCATCCCCGGTTGCGCGAGCGATCGCGGATTCCTTATAGGCTTCGGCTTCCTGCGTTACGCGTGTCGCGGCGCCTTTTGCTTTTGGGATGATATCTTCGCGGTAAGCCTGCGCGCGGTTCTGCACGTCTTCGGCGTCCTGTTTTGCCGCCTGCACGTCCTGGAACGCGTTTTGTACATCTGGATGCACTTTGGCGGAATTGATCAGGACCTGCGTGATGTTGATGCCGGATTTATAGTCATCCAGAATCAGCTGCATGATGACCTTGGATTTTTCGGCGACAGCGCCGCGTTCCGTCGTGATGATCTGGAACATGCGGGTTTGTCCTACCACTTCGCGGATCGCGGATTGTGCGACTTTGCGCAGAGTGTTTTCCGGATCATCGATATTAAACAGGTAATTTTCTGCGGATGAAATGTTCCACTGCACGACGAAATCTAGGTCAACGATGTTGAAATCGGATGTCAGCATCAGGCTTTCTTCCGGCACATCCCGGCCCGGCATCACATTCGCCTGGCTGTTGTAACGGATGTTCGTCGCGGGGCCGGTGAAGCCCACATTCATCGTGCGGATTTCATTGACGTTGAACTTGTTCATCGCTTCTATGGGTGCAGGGAAATGATATTTCAGGCCTTCCGTGTCGATCGTGCGGTTCCAGGCGCCGAAACGCTGGATGACGGCATGCTCTCCTGGATTGACGATGTAAAACCCGCTGGACAGCCAGAGAAGGCCGAGCGCGGCGACACCTGCCAGAATCATTTTCCCGCCGCCGAAATGACCGGGAAGAAAATCTTTCATCCCGTTTTGCATGCGGAAAAGAAAATCGTCTATATCGGGCGGCTCGTTCCCGCCGCGCCTGCCGCCGCCATTATTGCCCGTTTCCCAGGGATTTTTGCGCCCGCCATTGCTGCCACCCGGGGTGTTGCCCCATGGGTTGCGGCTTTTATTTTCATTGTCATCATCGCGGGGCATCGGTGCTTTCCTGCATTATGGTTTTTTGGTTGCGTGTCTTTGTGTAATACCGGATAACAATAGCGGTTTTTTGTACACGGGGACAACCCAAAACGATGACTGACGACCTGAAAGCGAAAATCATGACCGCGCTGCAATCCGTAAAGACGGACGGCGGCGATATTGTGTCATCTGGGATGGTCGAAGGCTTGAACGTGGCGGCCGATAAAAGCGTGTTCTTCGCGCTGGAGGTCGATCCCGCCATGGGCGGCGCAATGGAAGAATTACGACAAGCGGCGGAAAAAGCCGTGCGCGGCGTTCCTGGCGTCAAAGATGTGATGGTGGCCTTGACGGCGCAGCGTGCGGCCGCGCCGGATCCTCACGGCATGAACAAAAACCCGAAGCTGGAATTGCCATTTAAACATGTAATCGCGGTCGGAAGCGGGAAGGGCGGAGTCGGCAAATCGACGGTCGCTTTTAACATAGCGGCGGAGCTGGCGGCGAAGGGGTACCGCGTTGGACTTTTGGATGCGGATATTTACGGGCCGTCCGTTCACCGTCTCTCCGGTTTGAAAGACCGGAAGGCGGTGACGAATGCGGACCGCAAGATCATCCCCCTCGAAGCGCATGGCATGAAGATTATGTCCATGGGGTTTCTGGTCGAAGAAGAAAAACCCATGATCTGGCGCGGGCCGATGGTGCAAAGCGCGTTTTATCAGATGCTGCGCGACGTCGACTGGAGTTTCGATACAGGCGTTCCCGATTTTCTCATCATCGACATGCCGCCTGGTACTGGAGATGTGCAACTCACGCTCGCGCAGAAAGTGCCAGTCACCGGCGCAGTGATTGTGAGCACGCCGCAGGACCTCGCGCTGATCGATGCGAGGAAAGCTATAGCGATGTTTGAAAAGACTAATGTGAAGATATTGGGATTGATTGAAAATATGTCGATGTATATTTGCCCGAACTGCGGTCATGAAGACCATATTTTCGGGCATGGCGGTGCGGGCGAAGAGGCATCGAAACGCGGTGTCCCGTTTTTGGGCGAGGTGCCGCTGACTGGAAAAATCCGCGAAGAATCCGATGCCGGATTAAAGGCGACAAATGATGCTTATTCAAAAATTGTCCACAGGCTTATCGACACCGTAAAATAATTCGATACGCCAGGGCCTGTTCTCAATTTTGGCAAAACAATACCGCTACACCATGCGCCATGTGCATAATTTTATCCACAACGCCGCGTTCTAATCGCTTTCTCTCTCGTTCCCGGAGGGCTGAGTTGGGGCAGCGGATTGTGTTTCTTTATTGATCAGTCTTCCAATAATAAGGATGGCAACAATCGGGGCAACCCACAGCACGGCAGATAAAATCGCCAGCCAAGTATGCGTCGTGCACAGTGTGACAAAGCCATAAATGGCCAATATCGCCGTAATCAGGAAGAAAAGAGCGGTGGCGTGGTTCAACATGGGCTTTATCCTTTCACATATATCTTAAATGAAAACCCGTCGTGATTGTCGCTGGATTCTTCCTTCCATTCCGTCCCCAGCGCGGGGAAGAATGCGTCGCCTTCGGGGGATTGATGAACGCGGGTTAGATGGATTTTATCCGCGAGGGCAATCGCCTGCCCGTAAATCTGTGCGCCGCCGATAATGCATATTTCATCCGTGTCTATCTTGCGCGCCTGATCGATGGCTTCTTCCAGATCCTTGCAGGTGAGCGCCCCGGAATGCTGATAATTCCTCCGGCTGACGATGATATTCACCCGCCCCGGCAAAGGGCGGCCAAGGCTCGCCAGAATGCTCTCAAATGTTTTGCGCCCCATGATGCAGGGCTTGCCCATAGTCACGGTCTTAAAATGCTTGAAATCCTCCGGGATATGCCACGGCATCGCATTGTTCTTGCCGATAACATTGTTATCGGCTGCGGCCACGACGAGGGAAATAATCGGTTTCATAATCCTGTTATCGGGCATCGCGCCCATAATAACAAGGGGAAGATCAACGCCTCCACATCGTCCGGGCGCGATTTAACAGAGTATCGATATAATGCATGGTGGGTGTTTTAGAATACATGTCTTCGGGGGCATCGTTACGCATGGCAATCCTCCTTTGGCATTGTACGATTAACTTGTGCGGCGCAACATAGTTCCCTTAAAAATCACACCGCCACCGCGCCCTTGATGTGCGGATGAGCCTCATATCCCACGAGTTCGAAATCCTCGAATTTGAAATCGAAGATGCTTTTTACATGCGGGTTGAGGTGCATTTCAGGAAGCGGGAAGGGTTTCCGCGATAACTGCTCCTGCACCTGTTCCATATGATTTGTGTAGATATGCGCATCGCCAAATGTGTGCACGAAATCACCTGGCTTCAGCCCGCATACCTGGGCGACCATCATGGTGAGCAGCGCGTATGAGGCGATGTTGAATGGCACGCCCAGGAAGATATCGGCGGAGCGCTGATACAGCTGGCAAGACAATTTCCCATTCGCTACATAGAACTGGAAAAACGCATGGCAAGGCGGCAATGCCATCTTCGGAATCTCGCCGACGTTCCACGCGGAAACAATCAAGCGGCGATCATCGGGATTGGTTTTTATGCGCTCGATAACATTCGTGATCTGGTCCACCGTGCGCCCGTCCGCGCAACCCCAGCTGCGCCATTGATGGCCGTAGACGGGGCCGAGATTTCCATCCGCATCCGCCCATTCGTTCCAGATCTTCACGCCGTTATCATTAAGATATTTTATGTTGGTGTCGCCTTTGAGGAACCACAGCAATTCATGTATGATGGATTTCAGATGGAGTTTTTTCGTCGTCACCATGGGGAAACCTTCGGACAGATCGAACCGCATTTGATGCCCGAAAACGGAAATCGTGCCGGTGCCGGTGCGGTCTTCTTTCTTGGCGCCTTCTTCTAATACGCGGCGCATAAGGTCATGATACTGCTGCATGGGACTCTCCTTGGAATTGTTATTTAAAGTTAGGCGTGGGAGAACGGAATTGCCAGTCTTAGAGGGTTAATTTCCACGCGGAATAAATTGACATAAATGTAAAAAGCGCTAAGGTTCTCTCGTGTCTGAGTTGGCTAAAATTTTTGAAGGTGCCGTACAGAAAGCAACGAATCCGGAAGATATCCTGATTGTCTGTGATTGCGATGGCACGTTATGGAACGGTCGCGGTGAATTTAACACACCGTTATTCCTCTGGCTTTTCGAAAGGCAACGGGAAGGATTTGAAATCGTTATCTTTTCGGCGGCGACCAAAGACAGCGCCATAGCGCATCAAAGCAACCTGCATTTTGGGAAACCGGACGTTTTTCTTAATAAGGAGAGGAACGTTACGCCCAAGAATGAGATGGATGGGGTAGCGGCATTCCTGGTTATCGACGATGACCATAAATCACACAAGGTCAAGGCCAAACACCGATGGAACCCCAATGATCCGGCTGTTATCGCCTATATTTACCAATCGCTGAAACGCCCTGTGCGCCCCATGCCCCCGGGCATGCTTTAACCATAAAAAGGTTTTATTCCATCTCTTTAATATTTGACATAATTTTTTATTTTGCATAGAAACATGCCGATGTCAGATGCATTAAAAGATATTTTTGCTGAAGAAGCGCAAGGAATAGAGCGGGGCGAAAAGCCGCGTATCCTGTGTGATTGCGTCGGCACATTAGGAATGAGAATTCCTGGTGAAGCGATCAACCTTTTGCTTATGCGTTTTCTGGCGCGCAAGGCACAGGAAGGGTATGAAGTAATAGTTTTTTCGGATGCGCCGGAAGACACTTTTGCAAGAACGTTAAAGTTATATGCGGGCACCAGAATTGGAAAAGGCACATTGTTTGAAAACTTTGAGATACGCAACAAGTCTGAGTTTGATCAGACAGATGCGTTCATGGTCATTGATAATGATCATAAAAGCCACCTCGTTAACGCAAAGCATAAATGGGATCCAAATAATGAAGGGGTTATTAACTATATGGAGGATTACGTTGCTGCTAACCCGTTTGTGGTCCCTTCTACTCCTTGAAATTTTAACCCTTTTCCCTTATATTAGAACGTACGGAGCAATCCGTTATGACGCTAAACGTGGATACGGAATAAGCGTCGTGGACCCGGGGGCAGTGCCCGGCAGGTCCACCAGTTTTCGCACTTTATGCGCGAAATCCGGCGGGCCTGAAACAGGATCGACACGCGCGATAAAGGTATTTTGCGGCGTTCGGAATGATACCGCCGGGGTTTATCCCGAAGGGTCAGGCAATATAAATGCCAACGATAACTTCGTCGTAGCGAATGACAACAACCGTGAGGTTGCTTTCGCTAAAGCTGCTTAATCGCACTTTAGTCAGTAGCTACAAATCAATTCCTACGGTCTAGACAACTGTAGGTGGGGTTCGGCCGGTTCCTCGCAACAGAATACCGGCCATTTTTATGCCTGCATATATTGTGCAGGCATTTTCTTTGGGAATTGACGCAGGCGCAAGCGCCGTGGAACAGTCGCCTTCATGAACACAAAATCCTTTGCTTTTCCCGTCCTGCTTTGGCTCGGCGCATTTGTTTGTGCGCTTTATCCTGTCAATGACTGGCAGCTGCAGCTTTTTGCAGGCGCCATCATGCTGATGTTCGGTTGGACCTATGTCATGTTATCACGTGATATAGGCACGGGTTGGACTGTTTCGCGCTCTCCTGTGCTGATGCTTGCAGGCGCATTTTGGATATTGGTGGTGCTCAGCGCCTTTTGGTCGGAAATAAAGCCGATCAGTTTGACCGGCGTATGTTTTTTTTCCGTGATGCCGCTGGGGTTCTTTGCGGGATTGATGGCTGGGAACGATTCCTATTTTAAAAAAATTGCTTATGCGCTGGCTGCGCTTTTCGCGCTACTTTCATTCTGGGCGATCTTCCAGTTTTTCTTTCTGAACAATTATTTCCACGGTCAGGCGCGGCATCCTCTGGCTGACCCGTCGTCCCTTGGCGCGCTATTTTCGTTGGCACTGTTTTGCGCGTTGGGATGGATTGCCGCTGGGCGTCCATCGCGTCGTGAACATAGATGTGCGGTCGTCCTCGCCTGTCTTCTTGTCTGTGGCATTATGGCAACGGTATCACGCGGACCTGTTTTTGCGTTTCTTCCTGGATTGGTGTTGTTTTGTATTCTTCTGTGGCCGCGTGTAAAGGCGCACGGGAAATCGTTTTTAATCGTGGTCGGCTGCGGCCTTGCCTTTTTCGGGCTCATGCAAACGGGCATTCAAAAGCGTTATGATTTGGGCAATCGCTTGATGGGGACGGTTGCCGTCGAAGAAAGCGTTAATATGCATCGCTTTGATATATGGTCGTCCGCCATCGACATCATCAAGGATCATCCCGTTCTGGGAACCGGGATTGGGACATTCTTTTTATATTATCCAGAACACAGGCGCGTAACGGAAATTGACGGTGTGTTCCTGGCCCATAACGATCCGCTGCAGTTCTGGGTAGAGCTCGGCTTCATGGGGCCGCTTTTGTTCTATGCGTTTGTCATTGCCGCGGCATGGCGCAGTTTGGCGGCATTGAAAAAAGCGGAAGGAAATGACCGTCTTGTTATTGTCGCCATTTTCGCAGCGCTCACTGCGATGGTTGTGCAAAGTCATGTGAGTTTCAATCATTACAACTTGAGCATCTTGATGATGACGGGTCTGCTTTTATCCATATGGTTTCTGAAAACGGGAAAAGTTTTGAACGAGAATTCACGCCTCGTAGCCATGCCGGACAGTTTTTCGCCAAAAGCCAGCCGCGCGTTACTGGCGCTTCCCTTTATCATGATGAGCTGGCTGTTTCTCAGCATTACGGCGGGGGAGCACATGGTGAATAAGGCCCGCGACGATATATTCGCGCAGCGTATGAACGAATTTGCCGAACATGTTAACATGGCGGGCAGGATATCGCAGGGTTTGAACTACCGGGTCTATTTGTTCGCCGTGAATGTGCCGATCGCCATCCTGCAGGACCGTAAATCCACTTTGAATGTCGAGCAGCAGACAAAATTATATGAACAGATTGCGGGCTATATGCAGGCCGTGCTGGCCATCAATCCGCGCGCGGCTTCGGCCTATTATTATCTGGGTTTTGTGCAAACCCTGGTGGATGCGGCTGTTATTCCAAAAGATACCAAATCGCCCGAAGAATCTTATAAAACCGCTTTGCGGCTGGATCCGATGCATTTGGGCGCGCGCATGGGGCTTTATGCGCTTTATCAGAAGCAGGGCAAGACGGCGGAAGAGCTGCTTTCTGTGCTGCAGCCAGGGGAGACTTTTACCTACACAACGCCTGCGGCCGAGCTATATTATGGAGAGCTTGCCAAACTATATTTGGAAACGCGTCATTACGACAAAGCGCAGCAGGTGTTGCAGGCCACAATGGAATTCAAAAAGCGGTCCGATTATTCAGCCAAACGGCAGAATACCTCCATCCCGCAGGCCATTATGGGCGGGGATGCGGAATTGCCGGTCTACTGACGTTTTTTCCACAGTCTGGCTGGACAGGGGATTGAAACTTCTGGAAAAAACAAAAGGGCAATGCGACTCTAGGGCGTGATTCGGGGCTGTCCCGCATTCTTTTCAACGAACCTCTTGATTTTCCATCCCGATCTTGCGACCAATAGGACCATGATAGACGACGACGAAGATACGCTGCGCTACGACAGAATGGTGGAAGCCGCCCTGCGAGGCGTGGTGCGCGAAGCCATTGAAGAAGTGATTGAGGGTGGAGAGCTGCCTGGCGATCACCATTTTTATATTACTTTCATGACGGATTATGCGGGCGTAAAAATCCCCGCTTACTTACGGGACCGTTATCCCGGTGAAATGACCATCGTCCTGCAATATCAATTTTACGATTTAAGCGTTGACGATACGAAGATGGGCGTGACGCTCTCTTTTAACAACGTGCCAGAACGCCTTGAAATCCCTCTTTCCGCTATAACCATTTTTGCTGATCCGTCCGTCAACTTCGCGCTGCAGTTCCAGCCAATGGGTGATGACGGCGAAGACAGCTTCCCGGATCCTGGCGATGATGATACGCCATCCGGCGGCGGTACCGACGACAAAGGCGAAAAGAAAACCGGCGAAGTTGTCAGCCTCGATAAATTCCGGAAGAAATAGTCATGTCTGTTTTCTGGCGGGATGATATCACGCCGAACCGCGAAACCTATCCCGTCAAGATGGTTCGCGGGGAGATGAAGGATTCCATACGCGGGAATCGCATTGTTCCGTTGAAGCTTTATTATCCCGTTGCCGACTTGAAAGATATTCCTTTTATTGTCTGGAGCCACGGTCTGGGCGGCAGCGCAGACGGCGCTGCGTTCATTTCGCGCTATCTAACATCTCAGGGCTATGTCGTCTTGCATGTCCAGCATCACGGTTCTGACTCTGCGCTCTGGGAAGGCAAACCCGGCCACCCGTGGGATATCATCCGGGAAACGCACGTGCCGCGCTCGGCGACGCTCGCGCGCTTTGCAGATGTGCCGTTTGTGCTCGATAACGTCGAAGAATGGCTGTTCCAGTTTGAAGAAATTACGGGCCGCGTCGATCTGAAAAATGTCGGCATGTCTGGTCATTCTTTCGGCGCGATGACGACGCAGGTGATGATGGGCATGCAGTTTCCCGACGAAAACGGTATCCTGCAGGATTATTCTGATCCGCGTTTCAAATGCGGCATCCTTTACAGCCCCGTGCCGGAATTTCATCTTTCGGGTGATCTGCCGAACAATGTCTATGCTGGCATCAAACGCCCGCTTTTTCACATGACCGGAACAGATGATTCTTCGCCTGTTGAAGGGTTTCCTTATACAAAACGTCTCGAAGTTTACGATAATTCACAGGCTGAAAAATATCTGATGATCCTGAACGGTGGCGATCATATGGTTTATAATGGTTCCCGCGGCAAGCTGGGGCAGAACCCAAACCGCGAAAAACACGAAGAAATAATTAAAATTGCGGCGCTTGCCTTCTGGGATTTCAAGCTCCGCGGCGATAAAGCGGCGGAAGGGTGGTTGACCGGCGGCGCTTTTGAAACATATTTAAGCGGCGAAGGTACCTTTAAGTTTGAAAGAGCATAATGAACAACGCCATTGAAATAACCAATCTTAACAAAACCTATAAAGCTTCTGGCAAGGCGGGGGAGAAGATTGCGCTGCGCGATATAAACCTGACCATCCCCAAAGGGTCTATCTTTGGCCTGTTGGGGCCGAATGGGGCGGGGAAATCGACGCTCATCAACATCATGGCGGGCCTCGTGATGAAATCATCCGGCTCGGTAAAAATCTGGGACCGCGATATCGATACGGACCCGCAAGGCGCGAAAGCTGCCATTGGTATCGTGCCGCAGGAAATCAATTATGATCCGTTTTTTTCGCCGCGTAGACTGCTTGATATCCAGGCGGGCATGTACGGCGTGCCGGCGGATGAACGGCACAGTATGGATCTTCTCAAACTCGTTGGTTTGGCGGATAAAGCGGATGCTTACACGCGCTCTCTTTCCGGCGGGATGAAACGCCGCCTGCTGCTCGCTAAAGCGCTCGTGCATATGCCGCCCATTCTGGTGCTTGATGAACCGACGGCGGGTGTTGACGTGGAACTCCGCCAGATGCTGTGGGAGCGCGTGAAGATGCTCAACGAGCGCGGCATGACCATATTGCTCACGACGCATTATCTCGAGGAAGCCGAAGAACTCTGCGATAAAATCGCCATCATCAATCACGGGCAGATCATCGTGAATGAAGACAAGCGCGCATTGATCGGACGGCTGGACCACAAGGAAATCAAATTCCTGCTTGATCGGGATGCCGTATCCGTTCCTGCAGGCATGGAAGGCTTGGCGGCCACGCTGGATGACAGCCGTACATTGCGCGTTCGTTACTCCCCCAAGGAAATAGCGGCGGGACAGCTTATTGATATCATTCAGAAATCCGGCTATGGCATAGCCGATATCTCCACCGAAGAAAGTCGTTTGGAAGACGTCTTCCTCCAATTGACCCGGGCGTGAAAGCGTTGGACTTAAGCGGTTGCTTCTGTTATCAAAAAATTCTTAACAAGCAGCCGTAGCTCAGCTGGATAGAGCGTTGCCCTCCGAAGGCAAAGGTCATGAGTTCGAATCTCATCGGTTGCGCCATTTTTAAAAGAAGGGCGTCCCCATGAAAAAGCATTTGCAGATACTCATGATGTTAACAGGTGTTTTTCTCGTGACGGCAGGCGTTTCCGGCTGCGAGGCGACGCCGCCCGAGCCGCTTCCTCTTCCATCAAAACCTGAAACGCCTAACGCCGCGGGTATCAATCCTTCTTGTTTCAAACCCGTTCCGTCAAACCCGCTTTTCCAAAATGATTCCCATTTTGAGAATTCTGCGTGGAATGACCCTTCCGTTCTGTATGCGAACGGGGAATTCACAATGTATGCTTCATCGAGAACCGAAGACGGTGATGATGTGGCGATCTACCGTCTTGTTTCAAAAGACGGGATTAAATGGGATCTGTCGCCGAGAACGCCTGTCCTGAAACACTCCGAATCCGGGTGGGACAAGAAAAGTGTTGAAACGCCAAGCGTCGTCCTGTTCAAAGGCCAGTACCACATGTTCTATACGGGCTATGATACGGGGCACACGGATGTCTTTAACTACAAAATCGGCCATGCGGTTTCATCGGACGGCATTCAATGGACCCGTGTTGGCGGGCCGATAGCCGCCTCGACGGCGCCAAAGGCTTCTGAACCAAACTTTGACTTTAATCAGTTCATCGTTGCCGAGCCCGGCGCGCTTGCAACTGCGGATACGATCTATGTCTACTTTTCTGCAGTGGGCGCGAATAAAGACGTGAACGCTTCGTTGCAAACGATAGGTCTTATGGCTTCTCAGGATGGTCAATCATGGACGCAGCCTGTTTCCGTGATGGCGCCTGAACAAAGCGTTTACCCAAGATCGTCCGGCGTTGTCGGCTTCTCAACCCCTGCGCCTATTCAGATTGGCAATGAAGTCCATCTCTTTACGGATGTCGCCCGCGAAATTCCAGGATGGACCCAAATCAAGCTGCATCATGCCGTATCGCGTGACGGTATCGCAGGATGGGTGCAGGATCAGTCCGCAATTCACAGCTACGGTGATTTCCCGTGGGCGCAGGCTGAAATCAGATCTCCCGCGCCGGTTTTGGTTGGTAACGACCTCTATCTTTACTATGCAGGTCATACGGATGGAAATCTTGGAATCGGGCTTTCAATCTGCCACTTAAAATGATTGCTTTATTTCAAGGATTTGAGTTAAGAAAAAAATCCTTGCCTTGAGCCATGTATTCTGCTAACTTTAGAAAATCAAAGGGCGCATTGCGTCCTTTTTTATTGGAATTTTTATGTGCCCCGCCGTTCCGCGGGGTTTTTTTATTATCGAAAGGCTATCATATGCATCTAGGATTAGGGTTGGGTTTTGGCCGTAGCCGAAAACCCGTGCGGGCGCTTACGCCGGCTTTCTTGCCGAATTTACAACTGTGGCTGGATGCATCGGATTCTTCCAGCATCACCCATGCCACAAACGCAGTGTCCCAATGGAATGACAAAAGCGGAAATGCGCGCCATGTCTCGCAAGGCGGATCAGGAACGTTAAAGCCCACCTATAACGGAACGGATCACTACGTTTCCTTCGATGGCGGAGATTACTTGTATAACACTTCACCGTTTCTGCACGCTTCTTCCGGTTATGCGATTTACGCGGTCATTGACGGCACCGCTTCGAACTACGCCGCCGTCGTTGCCGAAGGAAATTCCGGCAGCGCCATTACGGCCTTTGCGCCGTTTATGACAGGGGCTGGCGGGGATAATGGAAAAATCACGCCGTTTATCGTCAGCGACGGTGGCTCCGCGCTTAAAGCAAACGGGCCTTTAGGTGCGGCCACCAGCCATAGCGGGGCAAAAAAACTGGTCCGTATCACGGAAGAGTATCGTGTTTTAACAGCCTATATAAACGGAACGGTAAATGACTTGCCGCGTCATTATATGGATGCGACGCTGACTTTGAATCGTTTTTGTCTTGGGGCCGTTCCGCGTTCAACTTTCGATTATCCCGGCACATTCAAGCTCTACGAAATCATAATCGCCGAAGATGACCGCTATGGTGTGGAAATAGAAGGGTATCTTGCCCATAAACACGGCCTTACCTCTTCCTTGCCCTCGGACCATTTATATAAATCAGACGCGCCGATGACGAATGCCATTCTTCCATCCATTGGAACGATCGGTGATGCACAGAAAGCAGCCTTGTTCGGCGATTCAATTTCAAATCAGAACTCTGCCGCGTTTTCTACCATCGCCTCTTATTACTCCTACGGATACTTCACCAACTATAACGCGCTTTCGGGATTGCGGATGGAATTACCCACCGCCAACAACAAGGGCATATCGGGCGAGCGCACGGGGCAGATGGTATCCCGTATGGAAACGGATTTATCCGGCCTGACATTCGACACCTGCTTTTTCATGGGGGGAACCAACGATATCGGTAATGACGATCCTGAAAGCGATATCGTGGAAAATATCTCCAGGATTATAAATTACGTTACGATGACGCTTGGCAAAAGAATGGTTCTTATGACCATGCTTCCGCGTACGCAAAGCGGCGATGTTTCGGGAAAACAGGCCCGTGCGGCGAATGTAAACGCCTGGATTATGAACCAGCATGCCTCCCGGCGCGGCAAAGTCATCTCAGTCGACCTGTTTTCGGATATGGATGACGGCACGGGGGAACCGATTGCCAACTCTACCAGTGACGGTCTTCATCCGACGCCTTACGGGGCCATGCTGTGCGGGCAGCGGCTGCAGGCCAGCTTAAATCCATATTATGACTCTTCTGCAATTGATTTTTCGGCGGGGAACCTTTTGACGAACGGTTCGTTGGCCGGAACCGGCGGCACGGTTGGAAGCAATGCCAGCGGTTCTGTTGCCACCGGCTATGCGTTTTCCGGCAGTGGCGGCACCGGCGGGCGCACCGGGTCGAAAAACGCGAACGGGTCTCAACGTTTGGTTATGGGGCTGTCGGGCGGCACGTCATCGGATACGATGCGGTTGTCTCAAACGGTCAGCGCCGGATTTGCGGTGGGTGATACGGTATACGGCGTAGCATTGGTAGAAGTTTCAGGCACACCGGCGAAAATATATCGCAATGCGCTTGAACTTCGCTTGACGGGAACCGGCGTTCCAACGCTGGCTACCGTTTCGGGCATGGAAAACCAGACGGACACGAATTTCATAGGCGAGCAATACTTGATACCAGGTCAGTATTATTTGGTTACTCCGGATTTAACCATATCGTCAGGAAGCTCTATGTCTTTGGAATGGCGATATGAAATGCAGGGGGATTCGTCATCGGGCACATCAAGCGGCACAATCGACATTATGGGTGCGGGAATATTCAAAAGGTAATATTCTTGGAGCGCGGGCCTGTTTGTTTTATCCTGAAAGATAGAGCATGTAAAAAGGGTCGATATGGCTATTCATGAGAGTCTTCCCCTCGTAACGACTATTGCCGTCGGCCTTTCGGCGGCCTTTCTGCTTGGCTTGATCGCTGTAAAACTGCGCATACCGCCTATTGTCGGTTATTTGGTCGCGGGCATTCTTATAGGGCCGGTAACGCCCGGATATACGGCGGACATAGGCATCGCAAACGAATTGTCGGAAATAGGCATTGTTCTTTTGATGTTTGGCGTGGGCCTGCATTTTTCCATGAAAGATCTTATGGAAGTAAAGCGCATTGCTATTCCGGGCGCGCTTGCGCAAATGGCGGCGGCAACGGCGATGGGTGTTCTGCTGGCCCATTGCTGGGGATGGTCGTTGGCAAGCGGCATATTATTTGGCCTTTCCTTATCCGTGGCCAGCACCGTCGTCATGCTTCGTTCGCTAGAAGACCACTCTCTGATTGAATCCACGAATGGGCAAATCGCCATCGGCTGGCTGATCGTCGAAGACCTCGCCATGGTTCTGGCGCTCGTGATGATTCCCGCCCTGTCCGTCGGGGAAGGCAGCGATACGCATACATCGCTGATGAAGCTTGCCGTTGCCGTTGTAAAGGTCGGAATGTTTCTGGTGCTTATGCTGTGGGGCGGAAAACGCCTTTTGCCGTGGCTTTTAAGGGTCGTGGCAAAAACAAGGTCGCGTGAATTATTTACGCTCGCGGTTTTTGCCGTCGCTGTGGGCCTTGCTTTTGGAGCCTCCAAACTGTTTGGCGTAACGTTTGCGCTTGGCGCTTTTTTTGCCGGGATGATGATCAAAGAATCCGAAATGAACCACGAAGTTGCAGACCGGGCGCTGCCGTTCCAGGACGCTTTTGCGGTTTTGTTCTTCGTTTCCGTGGGCATGCTGTTCGATCCGTCTATTTTAATTGATAAGCCGTTGGAAGTTCTGATGGTCGTTCTGGTTATTACAGTCGGAAAATCATTGATTGCTTTTTTTATTGTCATGCTTTTTGGCTACCCCGTCAAAACGGGCCTTCTTGTATCGGCGGGTCTTGCGCAAATTGGGGAATTTTCCTTCATCCTCGCCAGTCTTGGCGTCATGTACGACATATTGCCACAGGAGGGGCGCAATTTGATCCTCGCCGGCGCCCTGTTTTCAATTGCCGTAAATCCTTTGTTTTTCTGGAGTGTCCGCTGGATCAATGTGTTTGGCGCGGGGCATCCCCGCCTTGCGCGTTTTTTTGATTTGCGGGATAGCAATCTTTCTCATCTTATGGAAGGAGAACGCAAAGATCTTAAAGACCTGGTGATCGTTGTGGGGTACGGCTCAATTGGCCGTGAAGTCTGTGACAATATCATTAGCGCGCAAATAGATTTGATTATCGTGGACGCCAACCGTGAACGGGTCGCAATGTTGCGGGAGCTCGGCTATCACGCCATCACCGGGGACGCCACCCACGAAGAAACCCTGAAGGCGGCGCAAATTCATAAGGCTGTGGCTATTGTTATCGCCGTGCCGGATTCCTTCGAAGGACGGCGTATCATAGATGTTGCGCGCCAGCTTAAACCCCATATCCATACGGTTGTCCGCGCGCATAACGACGAAGAAGTTCGCTATTTCAAAAAAAAGCGCGTTGATTTCGTTACCACGCCGCAAGGGGAGATGGGGCGTTCTATTATTCACTATATTGAAGGAATTCGAAGCGGTATCGTTCCTTTGCACAAGACCGATTTTTAATCTTCCATGATCTTGATCATAACGCACCGTTTGGTCGGATCCATGCCGTTGCGTATGTCTTCTTTGAATTTATTGTGAAGGCCGCTGTATAGGTCGGGGGATATTTCTTTATATCCCAGGCTTTTATAAAACGGACCGTTCCATCTTATGTCGCGAAAGGTAACCAGGCCGATGTAAGGGTAACCTTGATCCAGCGCGTGATTCTCAACCGTATTCATTAGGCGTCGGCCAATGCCTTGCCCTTGGCACTCTCTCGAAACAGAAATTTCATGCACATAAAAGAAACCATCCAGCGGGTAGCATGCGATAAAGCCGACCGGCTTGTTGCTTTCGTCAGCGGCCACCCAGAGCGTTTTGCTGCCGCATAGTTTCATGAGGAGATTTGGATCGACGCTGCGGCTTTCAACATAGCCGACCGACGAGCCAATAAAGGCCTGTGCGGCAGACTGTTCAACATCATCAAGAACGGGGATATCGGTTTCTATGGCAAGGCGTATGCGTATCATCTATGACCTGTCGGTATATCAAACTTTTTTAAAATGTCTTTTTGGCGTTTTTCCAGTTTTGCCAGATCGAAATCACTTATCAATTCGTTGAACACGCGATACCAGTTCACTTCCGCCTTTAAGTGTAGGAAAACGGAGCCAAGACCTAAAGCGGCCCGGTCCATAAACACGAACTCCCGCGGGACGGTTACGCCGCCGTCTTTCTTGCTGGCTTCGCGCAGTTTTTCATGCACAGATTTTGCCGTTTCCCGTCCAAATACGCCGTTCGTGACTTCTCCGATGGGGCGCACCTTGTCTTCCATCAACGGCGCATACAGAAAGCGCGCCCATATATTGAGCGTATCGATCTGCTCCTTCGATAAATTTTTGAAACCCCATGTTTCATAGGCGAACACGGACCTTGCGATATCGTTGTTCATCAGTGAATGGTAAAGATCGATCACGCCGCCCACGAATTTCGGTGGAAAGACGCGCACGCATCCAAAATCCAGCAAATTGATCGAATGGTCCTTGCGCACGCTGTAGTTACCCAGGTGGGGATCGCCATGGATGATGCCGTAGTAATAAAGCGGCACGTACCAGGCGCGGAACATGTTCATGGCAATCGCGTTGCGATCTTTTGCAGGTTTATCGACGAAATTTAAAATCTTTTCACCATCGAGCCATGTGCTGGTCAAAAGGCGGGATGTGGATAGCTCTTCGATGGCTTCGGGTACATGCACGCCTTTTTCGTCTTTGAGCATGTGCGCGTAAAGCCTGCAGTGCTTGGCTTCCAGGGTATAATCCAGTTCTTCATGCAGGCGCGCTGCCAGTTCTTCGTGTATATATTTCGTCTGAATGGAATTGTCGTACCGTTCGTAGATTGAAAAAATGATTTTCAATTGATTTAAATCTGCGGCTATCGCCGATTGCATATCAGGATACTGCAATTTACAGGCGATTTTTTGTCCGTCATGGGCTATGGCTTTATGCACCTGTCCCAGGCTTGCGGCCGCGGCGGCTTCTTTTTCGAAGCTTTTAAAACGGCTTTCCCAATCTGCGCCCAGTTCCGTTTTCATCCGGCGTTTTACAAAAGGCCATCCCATGGGCGGCGCGTTGGATTGAAGCTGCTGGAAATCCTGCGCGTATTCTGCCGGCAGGGCTTCGGGAATGGTGGCCAGGATCTGCCCGACTTTCATAAGCGGCCCCTTGAGATTGCCAAGCGCCTCTGTGAGCTGCCGCGCATGATCCCCGCGTTCGATCTTGATGCCAAGATATCTCTCGCCGGCCACGCGGGCAGCCAGGCCGGCCATGGTGCCTCCGACCCGCCCATAGCGCATCAGACGGCCGCCCAGCGATGTTTCCTCTTTTTTGCCATTCATGGCAGAAGAATTGGCGCTCGGGCCGCAAAAGTCCAGTCTTTTATTGCGCGCCGTTTTGGGCGTATAGTCGCCTTATGAGCAAAAATCAGACTATTAAGGATGCTATCCTGGAGGCGGCGCTGCCGAACGTGCCATTTGATGGCTGGGCCCTGCAGACGCTTGAAAATGCCGCCGTGGAAGCTGGATACGATAAATCTATGGCGCGTGCTGTGTTTCCGCGTGGGGCGCAAGATGCTCTTGTCCATTTCTCCGGCTGGGCCGACCGGAAAATGTTGGACGGACTCAAAAAATCGTCGGGAATGAAACTGCGTGTTCGGGAAAAGGTCACGCTCGCCGTGCGTACGCGTTTTGAAATGCTTGAACCTTATAGAGAGGCGGAACGCCTTGCCATAGCTTTTTGGGTTCGTCCCTTTCGTAAATGGGAAGGGGCAAGGCTCGTGTGGAAAACGGCGGATGCTGTGTGGGATTGGGTAGGAGACACAGCCACAGACTATAACCGCTACACAAAACGGGGGCTTCTGGCCGGTGTTTTAACGGCGACGTCGCTTTTCTGGCTGGCGGACGAATCCAAATCCCGTGCGGAAAGCTGGGCTTTTCTGGATCGGCGCATAGATAACGTCTTATCACTGGGCAAGATTGCCGGTCGTTTGAAAACGGCATAGAATAAAAAGGTCCTTTCGTTATCCGGAGCTGTTTTAAGTGTTCAGGTTGTTTCTAGAGAAAAATGTTCTTCGCCTCATGTTCGCCCTTGCGGTCGTTGCATTTCTGGGGGTGTTCGTTGTGGCGGTGCAGCTTGATAAGCACAACAGGCCGCCGAAGGATTTAAGGCTTGCCAGCCTGGCGGACGGCAAGGCCGTGATAGTTGATGATAATACCAACCCTCTGTCCGTTCAGAATTTGAGCGCGCATGAGCTTTCGGAGAGATTGTCCAATATTGTCGCGGAAACCTTATCCTTCACGGCATCGGATTTTGCGAGCGGAAGCCGCGCGGCTGAAAAGTATTTCACCCCGTCCGGTTATCAGCAGTACGTTGAATTTCTTACGAGCGCAGAATTTGAAAGATCCTTGCGCGATCAGAATTTGAAATCAGGCGCATATGTTGAAGAACCGCCGGTGGAACTCACGCATGGCGTATACGAAGGCGTTTACAAATGGGTGTTTGAAGTGCCGGTGACGGTGAGTTTTATAGACACGCGCGCCGATACTTACCGGGACGGGGAAATAAAGCCGGTTAACCGCCGGTTTATTCTGCGGGCGCAGTTTGCGCGGGTCAAAGAAGGGACTGATCCCAACGCCGTTAAGATTGAGCTTTGGCAAATTCTCCCGACGCGTAATTATCAGTAATTATGTTGGGATAGATTTTTTTCCTCTCTTTACGGCGGACGCAGGTGGTCCTATAAAAAATCCTCTTTCAACATTCTGGATCAAAAAGGCGTTTACTCATGGGTGAAGCGGCAGCGGTGAATTTTCAAGACGTTCAAAACAGCACGGCAAACGATGCGGGCGGCGTATCGGGACAAAGGCTGAAAGCATTTATCGAGCGCGTCGAACGCCTGGAAGAAGAAAAAGCCGGGCTTGCCGAAGACATTAAGGATATTATGGCCGAAGCGAAAGCCGTCGGTTTCGATACTAAGACGATGCGTAAAATCATTCGGTTGCGTAAGATGGATAAAGAAAAGCGCCGGGAGGAAGAAGAGCTTCTGGAGCTGTACAAATCCGCTATCGGGCTGGAATAAAAGGGAAAATCACCCTTAATAAAGCCGTAAACTATTTACCGTATCATGGCCCCGAACAAGGAATTCGGGGCTTTTTACGTGCATAGGGATAAAAACCTTCATGATGTGATGAATGACGTTGCGGCGGCGCTGGAACGGCGGGGTTGTACCCCGCGCCGAATGCCGCGCGGGGAAGCTCTGACTGAACTGCAGGCGTTTGCCGCTTTGGATCCTTTACTCTTGGATCTGCGAAAGGAATATCTTAACGCGCAAGAGTACAGACGGCAGATAGAAAAGGATTTTGGATGTGATGACGGGATGACCGACATGGCGATCCTGGCCGAAGATTCCGCCTGGTGCGCCATGCAAACACGTTATATGGAGTTGCGGGCGGATTCTTGTTTGTTGATGGAAGCGCAGGCCCTAATGGAACAGTGCGCTCTCGAAAAGGAAAAGAGAGATCTTGAAGTAAGGCAGCAGCAGGCCCTGGAAAATTACCAGTACATGTCTATGCTCAGCCGTATCCAAAGGCAAAAGGAACAGGATGATAGTTATTTTTGGCTGTTGTTCTGGGTTCTTGCGGGCGGCCGCGCCTTTTTCCCGCTGTCTCTATATCCGGCCCGTAATTTTAACCAGATTGCCGCCTGAAATTTTTTAATTACGGCGGATCTTCCATAAGCCCCTGTATTTTAACTAAATCGGGCCATCTCGCTGATTTTCATAAATTTTTATTAAATAAAAAGGCAGGCAAAATTAGAAATTTGCTCACGAATAGTTATACATAATATCATTATAAATAGGGCGTCACGCCTAATAACATAAACACGGGGGTGTATAATGAGTAACAGCCAAGCGGCTTTAAATTCTCTTCTTCAAAACGCAACAGCATTAAGCAAACTTGGTCAGCTGCCATCCGCAGCCAAAAAAAATATAGAAGACGCATTAGAAAAAGAAAAAACAGATAAGCTCTCCCATCCTAAGCCAATTTCCGGTTCTTTCGACATTGATAACTCCCTTACGCTCTATGCGGCGCCTGCTGCAAAAGGCGGTGGCGGCGGCAACGCGAAGAATAAGGCGCCGACGGCCAATAACGATCAGATGGCCGTTGCACCGAATGGAACGTCAACGATCAATGTTCTTTTAAACGATACGGACCCAAACCGTGATGTATTGACCGTAACATCCGTGGGCACGGCCTTGCATGGAAGCGTAACGTTCAATGCCAACGGGACTGTTACGTACACAGCCAATACGGGATATAGCGGATTAGACAGCTTTATCTACAAAATATCCGATGGGAAAGGCGGCACATCGCAGGCAACGGTGAACGTCACGGTAGGCAACAGAGCGCCAGATGCGATAAACGACTCTGTAACGACGCAAAAAGACCAGTCTATCGTTATCAAGGTGCTTGCCAACGATATTGATCCGGATGGTGACAAACTGTCTGTGTCATCTCTAACGGCGGCAAAAAGCGGCGTGGCTGTGTTGAATGCCGATGGCAGCGTAACATATACGCCGAATGCGGGATTTACCGGAACGGACAGTTTCAATTACACCGTATCGGACGGCAAAGGCGGCTTTGATACAGCTACGGCTACGGTTACGGTGCAGGCGCCACAAACACCTGTTCCATACTATATTCAGGCCTTGGATGTATATAAAACGCATTTCCCCACAAACCCCGATGGCAGCGTCATTAAAGTTACGTTCAGTTTTCCAAGTATTGCCCCAAGTTATCTGGACCCATACCCTCAGACTTTGCAGGGCTGGGCTCCTTTTACAGCGGAGCAAAAAGACGCGGTGAGATTGATTCTTGCTTCCATTGAAACATTCACGAAAATCGATTTCGTGGAAGTAACCGGTACTGGCACTATGGTATTTCAAAATGTTAACTGGGGCGGAAACGGCATTGCGGCCTCCGCGAACTTTCCCGGATCGGACCCGACGAACTCGGATATTTGGGTCAACGCGTACTATAATTACCAGCTGAACCCGACCGTGGGCAGTCTTGGATATATGTATCTTATCCATGAAATAGGCCATGCCATGGGGCTGGCGCACTCCTTTGAATCCGGATTGATGCCTTCTGCGGAAGACAACCGCGCCTATACGGTCATGTCATATACGGATGCGCCGGACCATATACCTGCGGAAACTATGTCGATGTATGATATAGCGACGATCCAGTATCTTTATGGCACAAACAACTCATATAACACGGGTAACGACGTGTATGCGCTGAAGGCAGGAGAGCGTTATACGATCTGGGATGCGGCCGGTATCGACACATTCGATGGATCGGCGAACGCGGTTGACATGACTATCAGCCTCAAAGACGGAAGCTTCAGTTCTGTCGGCGGTATCAACAATATCGCGATTGCGATTGGCGCAACGATAGAAAATGCCAAAGGTGGTTCCGGTAACGATATCATCACTGGTAACGACGGGGCGAATGTTCTGATCGGTGGCGGCGGTGTTGATACGCTGTATGGCGGTCTGGGCAATGACACGCTCACCTTCGATGGGCAGGATGTTCTGTTCGGCGGTGAGGGAATAGACACGATGGTGGCGCTGTTCAATACGATCATCAATACAAGCAGCAACAACATAAACGGCATCGAGAAGTTTGACCTAGCCGACGGCGGATCCCAAAGCGTGAACATCAATATCGCCGATATCATAAGAATATCTGACAATGATGATCTTATTATCATGGGTGACGCTTCCGATACGGTTCAACTGACCGGCGGAACCAACCTCGGTCAGACCAGTGTTGGCGGCACGCTGTATCAACATTACAGCGACGGCACGGCGGATCTGTTCGTAAGCCTGGCGGTGCAGGTCAATCAGGTGGCGGCTTAACCCGCTTTGCGGCCTTTGATAAGATCTTCAACGACGGCGGGGTCCGCCAGCGTGCTGGTATCGCCAAGCGTGTCGAATTCTTCCGCCGCGATTTTGCGAAGGATACGCCGCATGATTTTGCCAGATCGCGTTTTGGGCAGGCCCGGCGCCCACTGTATGACATCCGGCGTGGCGATGGGTCCGATGATCCGGCGCACCGTAGCGACAATGCTTTTCTTCACATCGTCCGATGGGGATTTCCCATCCGCCAATGTGACATAGGCGTAAATCCCTTGCCCCTTGATGTCGTGCGGGAAGCCGACGACGGCGCTTTCTACGACGGCCTCGTCTTCGTTGATCGCGCTTTCGATTTCGGCGGTGCCGAGCCTGTGGCCGGAAACGTTGATCACATCGTCCATGCGGCCCGTGATCCAGTAATAGCCGTCTTCATCGCGCCGCGCGCCATCGCCCGTAAAATATTTTCCGGGGAAGGTCGAAAAATACGTCTGTTCGAACCGCGCATGATCGCCGAATACGGTCCGCATTTGTCCCGGCCATGAATCCGCGATGCAGAGTGCGCCTTC
>CAUJHN010000152.1 GCA_963204825.1 Pseudomonadota bacterium | reverse complement strand
GGATCTTTTCGACCTGCAAAATGGATTTTCACTGACGGCGGGCGGCTGGGCTGTTGTCGCCGTAGGTTTTTTATGCACGGCTTTTGCTATCGGTTTTGCGGAATTGAAATGGGTGGCCACCCTTATCATTAACATTGTCATGGCCGCGGGCTACATGGTTTACGACGCCGCCACGGCGTTCGTCGACTGGGTGCGCCATTACGCGGATTCTTCCTTCATCGCCGAAGATCGTCCGAAAAAACAAAGAAAACCTATTATTCCGCCGATGGAAAGCGATGACGATGACGGCGAAATCCTTCTAGAAACGGAAGATGACGAAGAAGAAGAGGAGGACGAAGAATCCGAGGAAGAGGAAGAAGAAGACAGCGATGGCGAAGAGGATGAGGAAGACGGCGACGAAGAGGAAGAAGAGGAAGAAGAAGAATCTTCCGGCATTCGGGTTGTAAAATCCAAACAGCTCTCGAAATCAACAAAGACAAAAGGGCGACAAAAGAAATTCTCGCTGTTCGATGCAGGGGAATGGGAGTTGCCTACGCTGGATCTCCTCAACGAAGTCGAAGAATCCAAGGCCGTCAAAATTGACGAAAAAGCGCTTCAGATGAACGCGACGCTTCTTCAGAATGTGTTCAAAGATTTCAATGTCAAAGGCGAAATACAAAGCATCAATCCGGGCCCTGTTATTACGCTATATGAACTGGAACCTGCGCCCGGTACAAAAACATCGCGCGTGATCGGTCTTGCCGACGATATCGCGCGTTCCATGTCCGCCGTTTCGGTGCGTGCCGCGGTCGTGCCGGGACGCAACGTCATAGGGATAGAACTGCCAAACAAAATACGTCAGACCGTTTATTTGCGTGAGATGCTGGCGACGCGCGACTATGAGAAAACAACAGCAAAACTCCCCCTTATTCTGGGTAAGGATATCGGCGGCGGCCCTATTATTGCGGATTTATCGCGTATGCCGCACCTGCTGGTGGCCGGAACGACAGGATCGGGTAAATCCGTTGCAGTCAACACCATGATCCTTTCATTGCTCTACCGTCTGCCGCCGGAAAAATGCCGTTTCATCATGATCGATCCTAAAATGCTGGAACTTTCTGTCTATGACGACATCCCGCATCTTCTTTCCCCTGTCGTTACAGAACCTGGCAAGGCTGTCGTTGCCTTAAAATGGACGGTAAACGAAATGGAAGACCGTTACCGCGCCATGTCGAAACTGGGTGTGCGCAATATCGACGGCTACAACCAGCGTCTCGCGGAGGCCCGCAAAAAAGGCGAAGTTCTGATGCGCAAGGTGCAAACCGGCTTTGATCCCGAAACCGGGAAGCCCGTCTATGAGGAACAGCCGCTCGATCTGACCGACTTGCCTTATATCGTCGTCATCGTCGATGAATTCGCGGACCTTATGCTGGTCGCGGGAAAAGACGTCGAAAGCGCAATCCAGCGTCTTGCCCAAATGGCGCGTGCCGCGGGCATTCATCTGATCATGGCGACACAGCGGCCGTCCGTTGACGTCATCACAGGCGTCATCAAAGCCAACTTCCCGACACGTATCTCCTTCGCCGTGTCGTCTAAAATCGATTCCCGCACAATCCTGAACGAGGGCGGAGCCGAACAGCTGCTGGGTCAGGGTGACATGCTTTATATGGCGCCGGGCGGCAAGATCACGCGCGTGCATGGGCCTTTTGCGACAGACGCAGAAGTCGAAAACGTCGTAAACTTTTTGAAATCCCAGGCCGAACCCAGCTATATCGAAGACATCACTGAAGGCGATTTTGAAGGTGAAGACGGTGAAGGCGGATCCGGTGACGAATCGTGCGATGAGTTATACGATGACGCTGTCGCGCTCGTGGCCCGCGAACAAAAAGCCTCTACCAGCTTTATCCAGCGCTATATGCAGATAGGCTATAATCGCGCCGCGCGCATAATCGAGGAAATGGAACGCCAGGGCGTGGTCGGCAAGGCAAACCATGTCGGCAAACGCGAAGTGCTGGTCGGAAAGAGATAAGTTCATGGATGTTGTAGGCATAGGTCTTGCCAATATCGATCTCGTTGCGCATGTCAAAGACGATTTTTTAACGCAGCATAAAATTGCCAAGGGTCAGGCGAGGAAGATGGATGATCTTTCTTTTGCCCGCCTGCGCGGCGAACTTCCCTCTTTCGAAGCCATTCCCGGCGGCGGCGCGGCGAACACGATGTGCGGCATGGCGGCTTACGGCGTTTCCACCCAATTTTACGGTAAAATCGGCGAGGATTCCTTTGAATCTCTTTTCCGCGCTTCCTTCAGGGAATACGGCGTTGCATATGACGTGGCGCCCGGCCGCCGGGAATCTTCGCAATGCGCTGTCCTGGTCACGCCGGACGGGGAACGCAGCTTCGCGTATATAGACGGGGCAAGCTGGGATCTGGAGACTGACGATATAGACCCTGCTGTTTTGGAGCAGGCGAAGATGATTTGCATGGATAGCTACGCCTTTAAATTCGGCAAAAATGAATCCGTCGCAAAACATGTGATTCAATGCGCGGAGCGCAAAAATATTCCGATGGTGATGAAGGTGAAGGAATATGAGTTTATTCGCCCCTACGCCCAAAAAATTAAAGCCATGGCCGATGGAGGGGTTCTAAGTCTTCTGGTGGGTAATCATGAAAACCTGCCCTTCTTCGAAGAAAGCAAGGGCATAGAAGCGACATTGGAATTTTTGAAAAGCTGGAAGTGCGATGTTCTGATGACCGCGAATACGGGCGGCGCCTACTTCATCTCAAAAGGGGAAATCACACACCATCCCGCACAGGTTGTCGCGAATCCCAAAAACACCGCCGGCGCGGGCGATCAGTTTCTGGCCGGGTTCCTGATGGGCCGTCTGGACAATAAAACCGTGACCGAATGCATGGAATTCGCCAACACATGCGCGCGCAGCATCTTGATGCATGATACGGCAAGGCCGCCCCTCGTGAACAAGCATTCGATCAGATTCTAAAAGGCGAAGGACACAAATCGGCTTTTGCGCCTGTTTTTTTACGTAAGTTAAAAATCCGTGGAGCCTTATCAGACAAAACCGCTTTTTCGCCTTTCTTTGGACGTAGTTTTCTTTTATCCATAAAGGTATGAAATATATGTTTATGACCCTGCTTGCAGGGATAGTGATGATATCTTCCCCCGTTCTGGCACAGATCAAGGACCCGGAAATCACCAAGGCCGAAAACTATCTGCAAAACCTCCGCACAGCCAAGGCAGACTTCATTCAAACCTCGTCTATGGGGCAGAGACTGTCCGGGCAATTCTACCTCAACAGGCCTGGTAAACTTCGTTTTAATTACAATGAAGTAAAGGACTTCGTCGTTGCGGACGGGGTATTTGTCTACTTCTATGATTCTCAGCTGGGATCGCAATCCAACGCGCCCATCGGCCAGACACTGGCTGATTTTCTGCTGCGCGAGGATTTGAGTTTATCCGGTGATTTAATGGTCACCAAACTCTATAAAAAAGATGGATTTGTATCGGTTACCCTCGTTCAGAAAGATGACCCGGCTGCCGGCGAGGTTGAGCTTATATTCAGCGAGGTGCCTTATGATCTTACACGCTGGCGCGTAACGGACGCTCAGGGCGAAACGACTGAAGTGCTTTTGAAAAACCTTCAGAAAGGCGTTGCGTTCAATGACCCCAACCTGTTCGGCTATCACGATCCCAAAGGCCGAAAAGCCACCAATGAGTAATCTATGTTTGACGGTCCTCTGGATACATTAATACGCCAGCTTGCGTCTCTCCCGGGTCTGGGTGGCCGTTCGGCAAAGCGCATCGCACTGCATCTCCTGAGCGCGAAGGGCACCAAGCTTGATTCATTGATCAAAGCTCTTACCGAAGCTTCAAAATCGATTAACACCTGCGGCACCTGCGGGAACCTGGACTCCTCCGACCCCTGCCGCGTCTGCAGAGATCCGTCACGGGACAAAACAATCTTATGCGTAATCGCCGGCGTCGCGGATTTATGGGCGGTGGAAAGAACCGGCGCGTTCAGGGGGCAATATCACGTCCTGGGCGGCGTTCTTTCCGCACTGGACGGCGTAGGCCCGGATCAGCTTACCATCAACGAATTGCTGCAGCGTTTACGCGGTGGCGAAGTGAAGGAAGTGGTGATCGCCCTTTCCGCGACGGTGGACGGGCAATCGACCGCTCACTATTTGATGGATCACATGGACGGTATGAATGTCCACGTCACGCGTCTCGCCCATGGCGTGCCTATCGGCGGGGCGCTTGAATTCCTCGACGACGGCACTATTGCCACCGCCATGAAATCCCGCGCCAGCCTGTAGGCTTACTCTTTTTCAGAAATATAGACAGTGCAGTTGCTGCCTGCGGCAATCACCGCAACATGGGTGAAATGGGGGCCTTTAGAATCCCCGCCGGAAATAGCGAAATCGTAATATATCCCTTCGGGGAAATAGTGATCCGTGTTTGCGGCGGTGACGGTGGATGCGCCGAATTTCACATAAACGGGTCCGGTTGCGTACAAGCTGACCACTTGCGTGTCTTCGCTGAAGCCTGTGGAATTGCGGGCAGATGAGGCTGTGGCGCTGATGGTATGCGCTCCGCCTGTTTTCAGGCGCAGCACGGGAATAATGTTACTGTCGGCATCTTTGGGCAGTAGGGTTGTCATGGGTTACTCCTTTGATTTAAAAATAAAAAAAGCCCGCGGAACTGGCGGGCTGGTTCAAAACGGACGCAAAGCGGGCTTTGCGAATGAACAAAATGTTCTATTTTTGTTCTTTTGTCAAGCGAAGCTTGGTAGCGCGTTATTTTCAGAAGCGCCCCAGGCAAGAAAAAGCGCCATGATGCACAAGGCCATCAGCCCGCCCACAGCCGGCGTAAATGTCAGGAAGACGGACATTATCAGCACCAGGCCCGTGATGACCCCACAGGCCACCACCAGCCAGTCGGTACGGCCCTGCCGCACGGAAAAAGAAATAAAACAGAGAGGGATAAACACGAGGAAAGTCATAATGCCAAGACCGCCTAGGCCGCCTTCCAGCAACAGAATATCAAAGAAGCTAAGCGATTTTTCATCAGCGAGAGAGCCCAGCAAGTAAGGCGCTGCGTCGTGGCCATTCCCGACGAGAGACGCCTTCTTCACAACAGATCCATCGGTATGGGCAATATCCAGAAATATGATATAGGCCGCAACAGCATACATGCACAAAATCAACAGGGCCGGTCTGGTCATGCTGCGATCCGCAGAATGGCTGCGCAGAACGAATCCCATCATGCAAAACGATAAAAATAATAAAAATCCCTGCCCCCAGCTGAATAGACGGGCGGGAGATAAAGAAAGGCCGCCGGCTGTACTGAGAAAGCGGGAAATGGGTGAATTTATCTCGTCAAAGACCGCCGCTTCCGAAGGAAATGCTGCGCAATAAATTTGCCATGCCGCAAAGAGCAGACCCGCGCTTATAAATATAATAAAGGAACCGCCGAAAGCGTTTTCCAGTATTAGTTGCCTGTTTTCTTCCTGGCGCAGGCGAAAGGAATCGATAATTTTCTGGGCCAGACCATCTGCAGGCTTGGATGCCTGCGCCGGCTCCGTCAATGTCATCAGGCGCAGCATCATAAGAAGAGACCAGAACACGGCGAGGAACCCGTAGACCCAGTCGGCGGAAGGACCTGCATAGCCTGACCAGCCAAGCATAAACACGCTAAAAAATCCGGCTGCCATTGTGAAAATGAAGCCTGCGCGATGCATCAGCGAACATCCGTATCTGCCAGGGCCAGAAGGCTCAGGCGAAATTCAGCGGGCATCGCATAAAGCGGCTCGGCGGCTTCAGGACTATGTTGCAGTTTCAACGCGATCGTCTTGGCCTGCATGGCGGCGGCATAGTCCCCGTTTTGCTGCAGCATGCGGGACAGAATATACCAGCCTTCCACTGCGGCCGGGTTAAGTCGAACGGTTTCCAGCGCGGCTGTTGCCGCTTCTTCACTCCGGTTATGTTCAAGGGCGTCGACGGCTGCCGCCAGATAGGCTTCGCTTTTTGCCTGAGGGCTTTTAACCAGACAGAAGGCGAGGCCTAAAACACAGGAAAGAATGGCAAAGGCAAAAGCACGCAGTGCTGTGGCTTTATGTTTTTCCCTTGCTGCTCCTGCAGACATAAGCGTGCCCTTCAAATTCGAGTAAGCGGTGAATAAGGTGAACTTGTGCCAGTAGACAGGGAAGAAGCGCAGGACGGCAAGGGCGCAAAATAAGCGTGCCCGGCAAAGCCTTGGGAATATTGACGTCATATCTGTTGATAAATTTATGACCCTTTAGGAGAACGGGGTCAGTGGCGTCTTAAAGACGGGATTCGCCCGAATCACTCACCCGGCCCGGACGGCTCCGTGCGCTTGGATTTTTCCTTCACGATCAAAATCGAGAATCCCGGTTGGAAGCTGCACCAGTTTGATCTCCAGGGCCACGCCGGTGGTGCCGTTGGAAGATATGTCCCCCAGCTCGTCCAGAGCGAAGAAAAATCTTTTCGCTGCTTCTATTGATTCTTTGGCGTTCTGCGGTCTTTGCAGCAAAAGCGCATATTCGTTGGGCGCGATCTGGGCCAGAATATCGCTCTGCCGGCGCAGGCGCACAAGATTCTGGGCCAGCTTCGATACGGCATAGTCTGCTGCATATTTGCCGTCATCAAGTTTTATATCCTCATAATTCGCCATCTTGATCAGCAAAGTATGCGCCGTTTCCCCGTAGCGCGTTACACGGTCTATGGCGGAACGGAAAAGCTGATTAAAGGCGGATTTGGAAATCACGCCCCCGCTGCTTGGAAAATCGTAGGATTCATCCCCGATACGGGCAACGAGACTGCACATGCGTTCCGCATTTTGCAGGCATTCCACGAGATCTTTTTCGTAAATGGGCTTTTCTATCCCGTCGTTGCAACCTTTGCGGATAGCTTCCTGACGCGTAATATTCGAAGAAATCTGGATCAGGTAAGGATAGGTATGCACCATGCGTTTGATCTGAACGATAAGGGACTTCGGGTCGATCATGGGCGCGGGATCGAAAAAGACGACATCAATCTTGGAAGCATTAATATGCTCAATCCCGTCGTTCTTTATAGTGGTCGTAATAACGTCATGACCCAGAGCCTGCAGGCGCGGGGCCAGAAAACTGGCGAACATCGCATCGCGGTCGATCACTAATACTTTCATGGGCGTGGGTCGTTCTGCCTGTTGCTGGCCGGTTGCCGGAATTAGCCCCCTATTGTGACCCGCGAATGGTAAAAAATATATGAATGAAAAGGATATAACCGGAAAACCTGGCAAGAATCAGGGATTGCCGGGGCTATAAGGGGTTTGACAATCGGGGGGCTGTGGGTTAAAAACACCCACGTTTTCCGAAAGAATTTTTTAAGGAAAATCAATCACGGGCCCACGTGGTGGAATTGGTAGACGCGCTAGCTTCAGGTGCTAGTGATCGCAAGGTCGTGGAGGTTCGAGTCCTCTCGTGGGCACCACGTTATGCCTCCAAGGCTTCGCGTGGCATAGCCTTGAAAGAAACAGGAATGACCATCACTCTGCATAAAGGCGACATCCCCAGGGATTTGAAATTCGGATCGTCCATTGCAATTGATACCGAAACCATGGGCCTGAACCCCGCGCGTGACCGTCTGTGCCTGATCCAATTGTCCGCAGGCGATGGCAATGCGCACCTGGTCCAGTTCGCGCCGGATGAATATGCAGCCCCTAACCTGAAAGCGATGCTGCAGGATACATCCATTACCAAACTTTTTCATTTCGGGCGTTTTGACATCGCATCGATAAAGGCTTACCTGAACGTCGAGTGCACCCCTGTGTACTGCACAAAAATAGCCTCGCGCCTCGCGCGCACCTTTACAGACCGTCACAGCCTTAAAGATTTGTGCAAAGAGCTGCTGGGCGTCGAACTCAGCAAACAACAGCAATCTTCTGATTGGGGCGCCGTAACGCTTTCCGAAGAACAGCTCGCCTATGCTGCAAGTGACGTGCTTTATTTGCACAAACTAAAAGAAAAGCTGGATGCCATGCTGGAAAGGGAAGGCCGTACGCATCTTGCGCAGGCGGCCTATGATTTCCTGCCTGCCCGCGCATCGCTTGACTTGGAAGGCTGGGCCGATGTCGACATCTTCGCGCACTAAGGACATGACGAACGCAGATCTCGCCACGGGACGCAAGACCATCCTGACGGAAATGGAAGGTTTAAAAGCGCTCGCCGATTCTCTCGACGGCAATTTTGCAAAGGCTGTTGATGTAATCCATACGATGAAAACCGAACGCCGCGCGCGCCTTATAGTCGCAGGCATTGGCAAAAGCGGCCACGTCGGCAAGAAACTGACGGCCACGCTGGCTTCTACAGGCACCCCGTCCCATTTCGTCCATCCGGGGGAAGCCAGCCACGGCGATCTTGGCATGATCATGGAAGGCGACGTCGTTCTGATGCTTTCCTACTCCGGCGAAAACGCGGAATTATCGGACCTTATTCACTATACGCGCCGCTTCAGCATCAAACTGATCGCCATTACCAGCAAACCTGAAAGCACGCTGGCGAAGCATGCGGATATTGTTTTACTGCTCCCCCGCGTGCCTGAAGCCTGCCCCAACGGCCTCGCCCCTACAACGTCAACGACCATGATGATGGCGCTGGGCGACGCTCTGGCCGTAGCGCTGCTCGAAAGAATGGGGCTGACCCCGGAACAGTTCCGCGTTTTCCATCCTGGCGGCAAGCTCGGCCAGAAACTTTTAACCGTTGCCGATATCATGCATAAAATGGACAGCCTGCCCGTCCAGCCTGAAACAGCGACCATGGATCAGGTGATACTCCTCCTGACGGAAAAGAACCTCGGGTGCGTACTGATCATGGACGGCCCCCGATTAAAGGGAATCGTTACCGACGGTGACTTAAAGCGTCATATGGGTGCAGATTTGCTGCAAAAGCCGGCGGTCGCCATTATGAGCAAAAATCCCAAAACCATTTCAGAATCCGCGCTGGCCGTGGAGGCGTTGAACATCATGACCAAAACGCCGGGTCACTACCTGACCAGCCTTGTCGTTGAAGACGAAAAAGGCGGTATAAAAGGCCTGATTCGCCTTCAGGACTGCCTGCAGCGCGGCGTTGCCTGAGAACGCCTTTTCAGGTAACTCTACTTGCATGGACGAATTTGAGGATCTTATACCGGATAACCGCCTGCGCCAGCTCGATCTTGGCGAAGGCCGGGAATCCGTAATCAATCGCAAATACTCGTCCTTCATACGCTCCTTACGATATATCCTTCCGTTCATTGCCCTGATCATGACCGTCATTGTGCTGACATGGGATGAAGCCGGACGCCGAATCGAGCCCATGAAAAAGCAGGAGCTTGTGCCGCAATCTGAAAATATTCAGAACGAGCTTCTCAAACCCGTGTTCAACAGCGTCGACGATAAAAACCAGCCATACAGCGTTACGGCGGATAAGGCTTCGCAGAACCGTGAAAATCCGGACCTTATAGAACTCATCAATCCGGTTGCAGGCCTTACCCTGAATGACGGAGGAAAGATTGATGCAAAAGCCAAGAGCGGATTGTATCAGCAAAAAGACCAGAAACTTAATCTCGAAGGTGATGTCAATATCAGCAACGATGGATATACGCTTTCGACGCAAGAGCTGCGCATTGATCTCGTCACGCAAAAGGCCTTTTCAGGGCGGGATGTAACGGTAACGGGCCCCGCAGGAACAATCGATGCCACAGGCCTTGAAGGCGACGCCTCAGGCGGAACCCTGATCTTTACGGGCCCCGCCAAAGTCATTTTACACAGCGATGGAAATCTTCTCTCACCGAAAGAAAAAGCACCATGAGATCAATTTTATTTCTTGCCGCCCTGCTTGTCTCCACGACCTGTTTCGCGCAAACGGAAACGCCGGATGCCGGCAACGGGCAGCCGATTGAAATCAGCGCGACAAAAACGGTGGAATGGCTTCGCGACCAAAAACAGTATGTCGCGCGCGAAAACGTCATTGTCACGCAGGGTAAAATGACCATTAACGCCGATCTTCTGACCGCCGACTACCGCGATGGGGTGAATTCGTCGACGGAAATCTGGCAGCTGACCGCCGAAGGGAACGTGAAGATCTCAGATGAAGCCAACACCGCTTACGGCGATAAGGCTGTCTATGACGTAACGCAGGGAATCGCCGTCCTGACAGGAAACGATCTGAAACTGACATCCCCCGATCAGGTCGTAACGGCCACGGAGCGCATGGAATACCATTCCAACACGCGGGAAGCCAAAGCGATCGGCAATGCAAAGGTAGTTCGCGCGCA
>CAUJHN010000151.1 GCA_963204825.1 Pseudomonadota bacterium | reverse complement strand
ATGGGAACACAGTATATGCTTAAGACTGAATTGGATGGTGATATTTTAACCGGCCCTTTTATGGGGGGCACTATCCTTCGACAAGGTCTTGAAGAACTAGGAAGGCTAGCGGCACAGGCTGGCGGCATCTTACATTGCTTTCTGCCTCCCGAATACGATCCGGAAGCCGTTCGCGTAAGTTTCCTAAAGGTTCAGGAACGATGGATGGAAACCTTCTATCGACGGAGCTCTTTTAAAAGCACTTCTGATCAGGCCATAAAAGCGAGCTGCGCTCAGCAAAATTAAACTCTATGGTTGGCTTTATTTCAATAAAACAGTAAATTACGTTATGTTCGCGCGTTCTTATTATCAAGCAAACATTGTCGATTTTCTTGAAGAAGACCCGGATAAAATCCTGGGTGAGTTGGCACATAACCACCATTTCGCGCTCGATATATCTCAGAAGAATGCATGGCTTGAGCAGATTGAGCATCTGAAGCAAAACCTCGCGCGGCAATATTCTGGAAAAATATTTTTCGAGTTCTCTGTCCCCCGCATGGGTAAACGTGTTGATGTCGTGTTGCTGATAAATAATGTCGTGTTCGTGTTGGAATATAAGGCCGGCGCCAAGAAATACGACAGGCACGCGATGGACCAGGCTTTGGATTATGCGCTCGATCTTAAAAACTTCCATGAAGGAAGCCATGGTCGTTATATTGTTCCAATTCTGATTTCAACGAAGGCGGCAAAGCGGGATAACATTCTAACCTGGTATCAAGATAGGGTCGCTGCGCCATTGTTGTGCAGTAATAACGACCTCAATGACATCATCGCGCTGACCTTTAAGGATTTAAGGCCCGATCATACATATGTATGCGGCCTTTCGGATAATGAGCAAGAGCCTTTTGATGAGCAGTGGGAAGACAGCGGCTACAAGCCAACACCAACTATTGTCGAAGCAGCGCAAGCCTTGTACCAGGGACATAAAGTTGAGGAAATTTCACGGTCTGACGCTGGTGCAAAAAACCTGACACACACGTCAAATTGCATTTCTGAAATTATTAACTACTCAAAGCAAAACCGTCGAAAATCTATTTGCTTTGTTACAGGCGTTCCTGGCGCAGGAAAGACGCTTGCAGGCCTAAACATTTCAACGCGGACAGTTGATCCTTCATCTGAAGAACATGCTGTATTCTTATCCGGAAACGGCCCCCTGGTTTCTGTATTGCGTGAAGCGCTGGCCAGAGATGAAGTGGAGCGCTCTAAAAAATCTGGCGCCTCTATTTCCAAGAAAGAGGCCGCCCAAAAGGTCAGTGCCTTTATTCAAAATATCCATCATTTCCGTGATGAGGGGCTGAAGTCAGGCAAGCCGCCAAATGAGCATGTTGTGATATTCGATGAGGCGCAGCGTGCCTGGAATCAGGAACACGCTGAACGTTTTATGGTGCAGAAACGTGGCGCCACGCAGTTCGACATGTCTGAGCCTGAGTTTTTGATCAGCCTCATGGATCGCCGTGAAGACTGGTGCACTATTATTTGCCTCCTCGGCGGCGGACAGGAAATTAATACCGGTGAAGCAGGTCTAATAGAATGGTTTAATGCTTTGCAAAAGCGTTTTGCACACTGGGATGTTTACCATTCTGGGCAATTAACAAACAAAAATTATCATTGGGGTGAAGATTTAAACGCAAAAATTTCTGGCCTAAACGCGATCGAAAAGACAGCACTCCACCTTGCTGTTTCAATCCGTTCATTCCGGGCGGAAAAACTATCAGATTTTGTCGGCGCGATTATCGATGGTAACGCTGATGCTGCCGCCCAGATCAAAAACGACCTTGGCCAGTATCATATCGCTCTTACGCGTGATCTGGATACCGCGCGGGCCTGGCTTCGCCGTCATGCTAGGGGGACAGAGCGCCTCGGACTGGTCGCCTCATCGGGGGCTATCCGTCTCAAGCCGGAAGGCATCCACGTTAAAAGTCAGACCGATCCCGTGAATTGGTTCTTAAACGGCAAGGAAGATATCCGCTCTTCATATTACCTAGAGGATGTCGCCACCGAATTCGATATTCAAGGGTTAGAGCTTGATTGGACCGGTCTGTGCTGGGATGCCGATTTGCGCATGGAAGATGGCAAATGGGGTCATTATAATTTTAAGGGTACAAAATGGCAGAATGTTAATGATCGTTTCCGCCGTGCCTATTTGGCCAATGCGTACCGTGTTCTTTTAACTAGGGCGCGCCAGGGCATGGTCATTTTTGTCCCGCGCGGGGATCATGATGATCCGACACGCCCACCCCAATTTTATGATCAAACATACGACTTCTTAAAAGGCTGTGGAATTGAAGAAATGTAAGAAGGTCGGATGCATCCGACCCTCTCACAATATCAGTCTTCTTCTTTTTGTCTTGCCTCTTTGGGAAGTAGTACTGTTTTGGCGTATTCATCAAACTCCTCTTCTGTCAGTGCTCCGGGAACGACGAGAACGCCTGTTTTTGGCGCATCAGGGTTAAAATCGGGCACCAGATTCTCTGGATTGAAGCGAAGATCGAATTCTATTATTTTAATAATAGCCTTTTGATCTCCCTTGAGTGCTTTTTCCAAAAGCCGTTTCAAGGTTGCGTGTAGGACACTTATTTTCCTTTGTCCGTTCGCCGTATTAATGACGATCTTCTCGTCCATTTCCTTCCGGAATATGGTTTTGAAGTTTTGGGATCCCTTGGGGCGACCCTTGGGGTTAGGAACCTGGCCCTTTTTAAATTGGTGGGCCTTAGGCGGCTTTTTGTAGCCAACCTCGTATGTTTGGTCATCATCCTTACTCATCGCTCTTGCCCTCCTGTTCGACTTGGTTGAAGGTTTTTCCGGACGCGGCATGCACGGCATCTTGCCCGGTCAGAGCCTGCCAGCGGCGAATAATAACGTCGCAGTAGAGCGGGTCGAGCTCGATTAGTCTTGCTTTGCGCCCCGTTTTTTCGGCAGCGATCAGCGTTGTGCCGGAGCCGCCGAACGGATCCAGCACAATGTCGCCGCGCCGGGAACAATCCTTGATGGCGTCCATGACCATGGCGACGGGCTTGACCGTAGGGTGCAGCGCGAGATCATCCTGGTTACCTGCGAAGGAGTTGACACCGGCGTATTCCCAAACATTTGTGCGGTAGCGGCCATGTTTCCCGAGCTGCACATTATTAATGTGTGCCTCACCGGGCTTTTTAAAGACCAGGACCAGTTCGTGCCGGGAGCGGTAGAGTGCCCCCATCCCGCCATTGTCCTTAACCCAAACGCACAGATTCTTGAACTCAAGCTGTGCGTTCTGCCCGGCGGCCAAGATTTCTGGTAAGTGGCGCCAATCCATGCACGAATACATGATTGCGCCATCGTTTATATTGGCGGCTGCTTGTATGTGTGCTGTACTTAGGAAGGCCGTGAATTGCTCTGAGCTCATCTCGCCGGAGGCCATGGCGAACTCCCGGTGCTGTATGGCACCAGAATTCCCGACATGCCCATCAATTTGCACATTATAGGGCATGTCCGTAAATGCCAGGCCAGCCTTCTCCTCAGCCATCAGCGCTTGATAACTCACTGTATTAAGAGCATCTCCGCAGTAAACGCTGTGGCCACCCAGTTTCCAGAGGTCACCGTTTTTGGTAACAGCGATCTCCGTAACTTCTGGCGTTTTGTCTTCAGAAGCTGGTGAATTGAAATCAATATAGAAATCAATTTCACCGATCTCAAACCCAGTCAACGTCAGATCAATATCCGGAAATTCAATCGACAGCTCTTTCAGTTCTTCTGAAACGGCTTCCTTGATCCAGGATTCTTCTTCCGGCAGGCGATCTAGCGCAAGGCGCAGGAGGCGAACGGCCTTTTCATCCAGATTATTGCAGCGAATAATCTGAACTTCCTTCAAGCCCATTTGGCGCGCTGCTTCGACCATGAATAAAGCTGTGAACGCTGTATTCGTTTGATCTACCAAAACAACCGGTGGAAAGCCGACGTCGTTAATTAAAGCGACGGCTTTCTCAACTTGGCGTTTTCCGAGCTTGCGAAGCTGGCGTTTTGGGATTTTTACTTCGTCAATAGGCAGGGTTACAACCTGCCATGCGTTTGAATTGGATGCCAACATAGGCTTCCTCCTTTAAAGGTTGAAGCTGGATATTGTCGGCGTTCAAATTTTTTGATTATGAAGCGCCGACATCCAGCATTGTTAAAACAATTGCTAAATATCGGCGCTATCTGGTTTGGCCCTGGGGCACTACGTTAGCTTTAAATGAACCACCACGTTTAGGTTCATGCCGCCTTGGCCCCTGACCGCACAGGCATAGTCTCAACCCCTTGCGGGAAAGCGCGTTCCAAGAGACATTAATATGCCAGAAATGATGAAATTTGTCTAGCGACTGGGCGTCAATTTTGATTTAGGCCATGTGCGCGAGAGCCAAGTTTTTGTTTATAAAGATTTTCTATCGTCACAATTTCACAGGGCGTCACGTTGCTAGGCAAGCTCTGGAGAACCGAAAATCTAAAGTAACGGTGATAGAGTGGGTCATTCTGATGCAGAGCGACGAGTTCCTTATTGCCGCCAGTACCGGTTGCAGCATAGTTACACCATCTCTGCCATATTCCTTCATTACCGCAGGCGGACCCAATATATTGTCGCCCGGTTTTACTATCTAAAATAAGATACACACCATTTACGGCCGATAAATGATGCCGCCAATCGTGATTAGCGTCAGGGTTTTGAACCAGCGTTCTTAGCTCATCAAATTCAAGGACAAAATCCAAAAGACCCGGGAAATTTCCGATATATCCCTGCGGCAAAAGCTCAATAACTTCTTTATCCTGGGTGTTATACCACTGATGCCATGCGATCGCGTTTTTGCCCCAATCTATTACCAATCTGTCTACAAAACACTCAAATTCTGGCACCGGTGTTAGATCATAATAATGCTTGTTTCCACGCGGCTCAGACCAGTTAATCTTAAAAACACCTATAAAAATTGAGCGTTTCCGCTCCGCGCCAATAAAAGAGACGATATAATCACATCCTTTAAAGACATCCTTTGCCTGCTCTTTTTGGTATTCCAGCAAGGCTTGACGGTCTTTCATCACATGACGGTATTCTTCTCGGCTATCCTTATGACGGACGACTTTGACTTTCGCATGGTTAAGGATGTCGGACTGCGTATTCAAAAGTTGCTGCAAGGTTATCAAATGCCACCCCCTTATAAGTCAAAAGGTCACCAGAGCTTTCTCTGGTGACCGGGAGTTAGTAAGTTGCACATAGACAACCGCGACGACCTTTGGCCGTGAGGCTTGGACATAGTCGCCGCCTCCCGGTCATAGACCGAAAGGCGGCATCATTGCGGCCGATGCCAGCCGCTATGTGCAGGGTTACTAAGCCCCGGCGAATGCAAAATTGCACTCGCAATCAGGACGTTAGCTCTTTATGCTGGGAATATCAACGAAAGAAAGGACTAATTACAATGCAGGAGAGTGCGAACTCATGAAAGTGAAAGAGCTTCAAGAAAAATTAAAAAACTTAGACCCTAATTTTGAGGTCGTTTGTTATAAGGAAAATGAAGGTCTCGATGATAAGGGGCGCGGTTTTGTACTGTTTGACATTGTTTCGATTGATCTAAAGCAAGCAGAACTTACACGCATTAATAATGGAATACCTTATTTAAAATTTGATCAAAGCGAGCTGACTGAAAAATTTGCTATTCTAGAAGTTACAGAAGATTTTTAATCTGACATTTCTGGCTTTAAGTAATGCTGAATACAATCATCAAGTGGACACATTTATTTTTTCAATTTGTTGAATGTGTGTCTCGTAGCTCTTAAGGCGCTTCGCAATACCTTCCCTTATCTGTGGGTCCTTTTCTCTACGAATGTTTTTGCGAAGCTCGTGCAAAGCCTTTAGCGTCCTATTTGGCGCTTTTATCTTGCCGTCACGGGCAATAATTCCAGTTACTTCCGACCAGCCACACCTATATGTTTTTTCCTTGTGATAAACCAGATTGGCTTTTTTGATTTCCCGCTTTATCTGCCAGAGCAAATTGTCCGGCACCTTGTCTCCGGAGATCGTTACATCGTCGATATAAACGGTTATTTTGCATCCGGCAGCTTTGGCGATTGTTGCAATGTTCTCCCAGATGTCCATGTGTGCGTAAAACGATAAGATAGGGCTTAAAGGGCTGCCGGTTGGCAAATGGCCATTCCAGCATGACAGCGCCGTCAAAATTCCGGCGATATTCGACGCGCATTTCATCCGTTTGTGCCAAAACCAAAAAACGCGCTTCGACGAGGTAGATGGAAAATATTTTTTTATATCCAGCGTCCTGACGACACGGCTTCCGGCATGAGCCTTCGCATTGTGAACGAATGATCGGCGCTTGACCGGGCAAAAAAGATGATCCGGTGGCGCAATTTTTGAGAGCCTACGGGCAATATTTCGTTGCAGGAGCTTAAGAGGTCGCGCCGGATTCTCGATATGACGAAAGCCGCCACTCTTTTTCTCTTCATCCCATTCCTTGTAGGACGGTCCAGCCTTCTCAAAGACGCGGAGATCGGCTGCTTCAATGCCCAGAAGTTCGGCCAGCCGTTTTTTTGATGTCAGTTTGTAGAAAGGCGACTGATCGAAAGGATAAAATTTCGGTTCACCCATTTTCATCCCCTTTTCCAGCCTTTTCAGCAATGAAATTAAGCAAACTCAAAACCTTTCCGGCTATGAAACTTTGCGTTTTCAGGACGGAAGACGGGTTTTCGACGTTTTCTGCAAAAAACATGATAGAAGAAAGCGGAATATCGAAGGCTTTGGCATACTGATTCAGAACTTCAAGAGATGGAGTTTTGTTTCCGGCCTCAATCTCTGAAATGTAGGATTTCGTCACACCGAGCTTGTCCGCCAGATCGGCTTGCTTCATATCGTGAAAGACGCGCATGAGCTTCAGTGCTTGGTTTAATGACATTACACCTCCAGAAAACAGAGAAAATAGCTGGGCGGCGATCTAGCCCAGGAGCTCGCGCAGTGCCTTAATTAAACGGCAGATGCTGTTTAATACCAGCACCACGCGCATCACGCTCCGAAAGCCACGGGGAGAGCACAGGCGTTGCCAAATGTTCTTCCGTTTCTTCGACCGCATCCGCCGCTTTTCGATGACAGGATATGTTTCCATACCTCTTCTCCTTTGCAACGGCTACCGCACAATTGCGGTAGCTTCCCTCGTGTCGCGCAGGATGAACGAGCGGCGGAATACACCCAGCTTTTCCTTTGGCGCGGTGCCGCCCTCGGGCACCGCGCCCCCCGCCGTCCGACATGCGCCGGGCCGACGAAGTGAACAGAAAGCCAGTTGCTTTCCACAAACTGCCCCTAAGAGGCAGTTCAGTGAGTGAGGAAATATCGTCCTTACTGTCACCGATAGAATCACTATAAACCGTTTAAAAATCACTATCAAGCATAAAATGTTCTCTGAGAGTGATCTTTTTCTGGACTTCCCGTGTAAAGGAAGCGTGTATGGGCCTGAAAGGAGGCCTGTATGCGAAAAAGCCAAGAATTACAAAACAATAACGATATCAACCATCTGCCTTTGCCGGAGTTGCGCCAGAAATGGGCGATTGCCTGGGGTGTTCCGCCGCACGCCAAAATCGGGAGGGCGATGTTGGCAAAAAGCCTGGAATATAAAATTCGTGAGCAGGAAAAAGGCGGGCTGGAGCCGGAACTGCAAGACCGTCTTAAAAAATTTATATCCGCGTATAAGCGCAATTCTCGATGTTTTGACGACAATGTTCAGCGCCTGAAGCCAGGGACACGGTTGGTAAAAATCTGGAAAGAAAAGCGCCACTCGGTGCTCATCCTCGCGAATGGGTTTGAATATGACGGGCGGGTTTATTCAAGCCTTTCAGAGATCGCCGCTACCATAACTGGCTCACGCTGGAACGGGTGGGTGTTTTTCGGCATCAAGAAGCACAGACGCAATACGGAGGCAGCCAATGAAAGCGCCTCTTAAAAATTGTGCCATTTACACGCGTAAGTCATCGGATGAACGGCTGGATATGGAGTTTAATAGCCTTGATGCACAGCGCGAGGCGTGTCTTGCCTATATTGCTAGCCAGAAATCCGAAGGATGGGTGCCCGTTCTTGATGGGTATGACGATGGTGGGTTTTCGGGCGGGAATATGAACCGGCCCGCTCTGAACCGATTGATGGACGATATCAATGCCGGGAAAGTCCAGACTGTGGTCGTTTATAAGATCGACCGCTTAACACGATCGCTTATGGATTTTGCGAAGTTGGTTGAGGTGTTCGATGCTCGCGGCGTTACGTTCGTCAGTATTACGCAATCCTTTAATACAACGACATCCATGGGTCGGCTCACCTTGAATGTCCTGTTATCCTTCGCCCAATTTGAGCGCGAGGTAGCAGGCGAGCGCATCCGCGATAAAATTGCAGCCAGCAAGCGTAAGGGCATGTGGATGGGCGGCACGGTCCCGCTGGGTTACGACGTTGTTAATCGCTCTCTGGTGATTAATCAGGAAGAGGCCGAAAAGGTTCGGCTGATATTTCAGCGATATCTGGAATTAAAAAGCACCAATGAATTATACAAATATCTGAAATTCCAGAACATCAAAAGCAAAGCCAGAATTCTGCCTTCGGGAGAAGTTGTGCCGGGCATAAATTTTAACAGGACGTCACTCCACTACCTCCTGACCAATCAGACCTATATTGGCAAAATAAAGCACAAAGAGATGGTGCATGATGGCAACCACGAACCCATCATATCTATGGATTTATGGGATCAGGTTCAGGCGCTTTTAATAAGCCAGGCACCGTCTGCCCGGGGAGAGAAGAAAATCAAAGAAAAGAACCCGCTGCGTGGTCTGCTTTTTAATACCGAGGGCTTTCAATATTTTCCAACTTATACAAACAAACCGGGACGGCAATATCGCTATTATCAAGTAAGATATACAGATGAGGTTACAGAGCGGACAAAGGATGCGCTCTATCGCGTGCCTGCGCATGAGATTGAAACCCGGGTTGAAAAAGCCATTCGGGCGGAACTGTCCGATTTAAAAACCGCAAGCGCGTTTTTGAATATTCCCGAAACTACGGGACAGCATTTATTGCAAATGATCGTCGAACGGCATGATCGTATTGCCGGCAGCGAACTATTGATGGATACGGTGAAGAAAGTAACTATAGGGTATGAACAGATTATAATTGAAGTGAAGATTCCTGAGCTCCTGCACAAGCTGGCCGATACAGGCATTGGCGGCTTGCCGCAGGATTACGACGTAGAGACCAAAGAAATCCAGGCCGCCTATATCAGCCGCCGCGCGCATAAAGGCAGCATTATTATCGACGCCCATGAGCGGGACAAGAATGACCCGCTGGATTTGCCGAGCCATGAGCTGAAGAATTTGGTGCGTGGTCTGATCTGGCGGGATGAGCATTTTGGCGGCTCAACCATCCGGGAAATCGCGGCCCGGGAAAAGCTCTCGGATGGGTTTGTCGGTCAGTGCATTTTCAAGACATTTGAACTGGCGTAGGAATGCCCATATTGGGGCATCGATTTCCCATTTATTTAAATTTTATTCCCTAATATCTCGATTAAATTCCCATTTCTTTGTGGTGCGATTTTAGGTGTGGCCCCTTATTTTCCGCCATTTCTCGTGCGTTCTGTGGCTGAGAATTGTTAGAAATTCCCATTTAATTCCCTGATAAACAGGGAATTGGGTATTTCAAACTTTGCTCAAGATCAGCTCCGCCAAACTGGAATTTGCAGGTTTGAGAGAAATGGGGTTTGGGGAGGGGAAATCGGCATTCTCAGTGGTTTGGCCAAACGGGCGTACGCTGAAAAGGCCGCGGATTGCGGGCCTCACACGGGTATTTCTCTATGAGTATGGCGGATGGTGATGTAGATGGCTGGGGCGGCTGGATTCGAACCAACGAATGGCGGTACCAAAAACCGCTGCCTTACCGCTTGGCGACGCCCCAAAACCCTTGAGAAGGCCGAAAATTATAGGAGAATTCGTTAATAGGCAAGTGCAAATTTCTGGCGGAAACCCGCCCTTTTTGCCCCCTGTGGACAGGTTCCATAATTTCCTTGGTTCGATTTTACTAAATCGCTATATTTACCCTATTCAAGGACACGTTTTCTCAAGGGGACCAGCGTATGAAACAGGGACGCACGCCAGATCGGGTACATGTAGTACGACCGCCGCAGGATGATTATCGTGCCGGGCCTTCGGGGCAAGCCGCGCCCGCTCCCGGGCTTCCCGCCGCGCCGCAGAATTCCCGCGCGATGGAAATTATCCGCACGCTGGCCGCCATCAGCGATAAACTCAAGCGTTCAGAAGCCGAGCGCTATGAATTGCTGGCCGAGCTTCGCGAATACCGCAAATCACTGAACGAACTGGAAGACAAGGCGGATAAAACCGAAAAAGCCTATATTGCCCTTGAAAGCAAACTTAAAAACCGTGATGCGATTGATACGGAATTATCGCAGCGTCAGGCGCGTTTCGAACGCGCCTTGAAAGAAACCGAAAGCAAGCTCGTTCAGGCGTCTGCCGGGCAGGCGCTGATCGATCAGCGCATAAAGGACAATGAAGAATGGCGTACCGGCGTCATGCAGCGGATCGATGAATCCGTATCGCAGCAGGCGCGCCTTGACCGCACCATTGAAAAAATTGCGCAGGACAAAACCCGCATGTACCGCAAGGTGGAGCGGATGGAAGAGATCCTGACCGAAACGCAGGATACATTAAAGGCCCGCGCGCTCGTGCTTCTGACGGATCAGAGCGCGGCGGCCAAGGCGGGCTATCCGCAAATCGCCGCCTACAGCGAAGACAACAAGGACATCGTGGATGATACGCCGTGGTGGCGCCGCTCTGTCCGGATGCAGGGCGTTGGCATGGCGTCCATGGTTGTCGCCGCCCTGCTCTTCGGCTGGACGATCAATCAATTGCAGCAACCGGATATTCCCAAAATCGCCGTGCTCGAAAACGGCGGCGTGGCGCGGTTGAACCTCGCCGAAAACAAATGGGAACCGGTTGAACAAAATACGCCTTCGATAGAATCGCAGCTGGGCAACGCCCCTGACGCCCCGGCTGAAGACACCGTTACGCCGATGGATGAACAAACCGTGGCGGCCATGAACAAATCCGCGGAACCACAGCCATCGGCGCTCACCGCATCCGACGATGAATTGATGGCCGCGCTGGAAGATGATCCGGAAAAGCTCGCGGCCAAACTGAACGCTATCGAACCCGGCGATGAAACGGAAGATATGCAAACGGCGGACGCCGCGCCACAGGACATCAAACCTCCGGCATTATATGACCCGCTGCAAAAATTCGGCGAAAAGGCCTTTGTTCAGGATCCTAAACTTGCGAATGCCATCGCCAAAGAAAAAGGCCGTGGCACTGTAACAGATCGTATCCGGCCCGATGAAACCCTGCCTCCCGCTATTCAAAAACTTGAAGAGCAGGCCTATCAGGGCGTTCCGGAAGCGCAGCATGACCTTGCGGCGATTTATACGGCGGGCCGCGCGGGCGTGACGCAAAATTTTGAAAAAGCCGCGCAGTGGTTCCGCGAAGCTGCCGATCAGAAAATCGCCAATGCGGATTACAACCTTGGGGTTCTGTATCATCAGGGGCTTGGCGTTGAAAAAGATCTGGACCGCGCGCTTTACTGGTATCGCGAGGCCGCAAGACTTGGCCATCCGGAGGCGCAATACAACCTTGGCATTTCCTATATCGAAGGGATCGGCACGGACTATAATGCGCCTCTCGCCGCCGCCTTCTTTGAAAGCTCTGCCAACAAAGGTGTTGTAGAAGCGGCCTATAATCTCGGCCTGATCTACGAAAACGCGCTCATCGCGGGCGCAAAACCGGAAACCGCTCTGCTGTGGTATAAGATCGCGGCCGACGGCGGCAGTGCCGATGCAAAAGCCGCGCTGGCACAGCTTGCTTCTTCCATGAAAATCAGCAAAGCCGATATAGACAAAATGGTGGAGAGCATGCAGAAAACCTATGCCTCTGTCCATGGCCGCCGCGCCGGCCCCGATAAGGCTAAATCGTAACCGCGCCCGTCAGGATTTCAGCTCATCCTCCAGTCGCCGCGCAACATCCCCCGGAGACCCCGTATGGCGGGAAATCAATGAATATGCGACCGGCACGACGAACAATGTGAACACCGTCGCCGCCGCGACACCAAAGAAAATCACGATTCCGATGGCCGAACGCGTTTCCGATCCTGCGCCGCCGGTCAAAATCAACGGCACCGCGCCCGCCATTGCAGTGATGCTCGTCATCAGAATGGGCCGCATGCGTAATTCCGATGCGCGGATCAACGCTTCCCGGAAAGCCACGCCTTCATCGCGCAATTGGTTTGCGAACTCCACGATCAGAATGCCGTTCTTCGCCGCAAGGCCGACCAGCATGATAAGCCCGATCTGGGTGAAGATATTCAAGCTCTGCCCGGTCAGCATGATCCCCGCCAGCGCCCCCGCCATGGCGAGCGGCACCGTCATCAAAATAACGAACGGATGGATAAAGCTTTCAAACTGCGCCGCCATCACGAGAAACATGACGAGAATGCCGAGCATGAAGACAAAATAAATCGACCCGCCAGAATATTTATAATCCTGCGACTGCCCCTTATAATCGATGACAACCGTATCCGGCAGATTGTCCCGCGCCAGTTTTTCCAAATACGTCAGCGCCTCGCCCAGCGTATAACCCTTGTCCAGATCGGCTTCTATAGTGATCGCCCGCACGCGGTTATACCGGTTCAATGTGGCGGCATCCGCGAATTCCTGAATCTTTACAAGGTTGGAAAGCGGTATCAACGCACCCGTTGAATCGGATCTGACATAGATATTCTCCATGTTCGTCGCCGTGCGCTGCTCTTCCCGCTCGCCTTCCATGATGACGTCATATTCTTCGCCTGCATCGATATACGTCGTCACACGGCGGGACCCCAGCATGGTTTCCAGCGTCTCCCCGATATTCGAAACCGTCACACCCAAAGACGCCGCGCGGTCGTAATCTATCAAGACTTCGAACTGCGGCTTCGTTTCCTTATAATTGGAATCAACGCTGTTCAATCCCGGGTTATTTTCATTGATCTTGTTGATCAGCGTATCACGCCAGGCCCGCAGCTGATCATAACTTCCGCCGCCGATCACGAATTGCACCGGCTTGCTGCTGCTGCCTGTAAAACCCTGCCGCATCACGGTGGAAACACGCACGCCGGTTAAATCCGCAAGTTTTTTGCGCACTTCATCCATAATCGCCTGCGCGGGGCGCCGCTTGCCCCAATCGCTCAGAACCACAATAGCCACTCCGGAATTGAAGGAAGATGTATTCCCGAAAGACCTTGGCGCGCGCACCATCAGACTTTCCGCCTCACCGCTTTCCAGATAGGGCTGCAACCTGCGCTCGACTTCGTCCATATATTCTTTCATATAGGCATAGGTCGCGCCTTCCGGCCCGTTGATCATTACCTGGAACGCGCCGCGATCTTCCTTCGGCGTATATTCAGAAGGGGCGATTTTAAACAGTATCGTCATGCACGCCAGAATGAAAACAAACCCCGCTACCACCAGCGCGGGCTTTTCCAGAATTTTGTCCAGCATCCGGGCATATTTTCCACGCACGCGCATGAAAACCGCATCTATTTTCTGCGTCAGATTATTTTCATGCGCGTCCTTTTCCAAAAATTTCGACGCCAGCATAGGCGATAGCGTCAATGCGACAACACCTGAAAAACCAATCGCTGCTGCCATCGTCACGGCGAATTCGGAAAACAGACGCCCGATATCCCCCTCCAGAAAGGTGATAGGCATAAACACGGCGATCAACGTCAATGTCGTCGCGACAACAGCAAACCCCACCTGCTTCGTGCCTTTGTATGCGGCGACGAGCGGCGTTTCCCCTTCTTCCTTCACCCGGCGGACGATGTTTTCAATGACGATAATGGCATCGTCCACGACAATACCGATGGCAAGGATCAACGCCAGAAGCGTTAAAATATTCACCGAAAATCCCATACCGTGCAGTACAATAAAGGCGGACATCAAGGATACAGGCACGGCGACCGCCGGAATCAACGTCGCGCGCAGGCTTCCCAAAAACGTGTAAATCACAAAGATAACCAGAAGAATGGCAATACCCAGCGTAACATAAACCTCATGCACCGCCTTTTCGACGAAGACGGATGTATCGTACCGTTCTTCGATCTTCATGCCCTGCGGCAGTCCCTTGTTGATTTCTTTCGCTTTTGCCTGCGCCGCCCGAGCCACGGAAATCGTGTTCGCCGTCGATTGTTTGATAATCCCAAGCCCCACCTGCGGCACGCCATTGCCGCGGAACAATGTCCGGTCTTCTTCCGCCCCGCGTTCCACCCGCGCCACGTCGCCCAGCCGGACAAGATATCCGCCCGTTCCTCTGCCAATCACCAGCGCCTTGAACTGATCAGCATCACGGAACACGCGGCTTAAACGCACGGTAAATTGCCTGTCGCTCGATTCAATGCTGCCCGCGGGCAATTCCACGTTTTCGGCCCGCATAGCTTTTTCCACGTCATTGACCGTAAGCCCGCGCGCCGCCAGCGCGGTGCGGTCCAGCCACACCCGCATGGCATAAGTCTGCGCGCCGGAAATCCGCACCTGGCTCACGCCGTCAATAATCGAAAACTGATCGACCAGATACCGGTCCGCATAATCCGTCATTTCGGCGATGCTCATCCGATCGCTGGTCAGCGACAGCCAGATGATAACGTCATCGCTGGAATCCACCTTCTGCACTTCCGGCGGATCGGCTTCTTCGGGCAAATTGTCGACGACGCCGGAAATTTTGTCACGCACGTCGTTCGTTGCGGCATCGATATCAACGCCAACATTGAATTCCAGGGTGATGCGAGACCGCCCGTCCTCGCTGGACGATTCAATAAAATTAATCCCGCTTATCCCCGAAATTCGGTCTTCCAGAACTTCTGTGATGCGGCTTTCTACGATGGACGCACTCGCACCCGGATAATTTACGCTGATGGAAACGACGGGAGGATCGATATCGGGATATTCACGCAAAGACAGTTTGGTGAAAGACACGATCCCGAACGCAATCAGAAGAAGGGACACCACCGCCGCGAAAACCGGCCTTTTCACAAAGACGTCAGATATGAACATCGGATTATTTCTCCGCTTTCGGCTGTTTCTGCGATATCCGCTTTAAAAGATCCTGCAGGCTTTCCCCTTTTTTCTGCTCGGCCGTGATGGAAACAGGCTGGCCCGCACGCACCATCATCGTCCCCTGCACGACGACTTTCTCGCCTTCCTTCAGCTTATCCGTAACTTCTATGTCACCGGGTCGGCGCACGCCTGTCACGATTTCCCGCTTTTCGACAATCGGTGGGTTTTTGGATTCATCGACGACGAAGACGAACTGCTTGCGCCCTTCGGGCACGATGGCGTTTTCAGAAATGCCCACGGCCTGCCGCGGATTTTTCAACAATTCCACGCTCATCAATAAACCGGGTTTCAGTTTCCCATCCGGATTTGGAATGATTGCGCGGACAGTAACGGAACGCGTTGCTTCGTCGATCTGGGAATCGATGGCCGAAACCTCGCCTTTAAATTCTTCATCGAATCCTGCCGCTTTCGCCGTGATTTCAACGCCCGGGTGCAGTGTCGTCAGGTAAACGGACGGCACGGAAAAATCTAGCTTCATCACGCTATCGTCGTCCAGCGTCGTGATTTTCGTGCCGGGTTGCAGCAGCGCCCCCGCTGAAATATTGCGAAGCCCCACAATCCCATCGAAGGGCGCCACGATAATATGGTCCTGCAACCGCGATGCGACAGCGGCAAGCCCCGCGCGGCTCTGCGTCGCGTCGCGCCGCGCCTGATCGAGCACGGAAACGGACACGGCGCCCGTTTTCGCCA
>CAUJHN010000150.1 GCA_963204825.1 Pseudomonadota bacterium | reverse complement strand
TGACGGCCCCCGAATCGGTGTTATGATTTTGCAGGAAGGGCGTTATCACCAGATCCGCCGGATGTTCGGGGCGGTCAGTAACCATGTCGAAACCCTGCACCGGTTCCGGCTCGGCGGGCTGGCGCTGGGAGACCTGCCGGAAGGGCAGCATAAGGTTTTGAATGAAAATGATATAAGCCGGCTCTTTATATCATAAGGCCCTAAATAATTAATTTCTTGATAGTTATGTTAAATTATGGCATGGTTCCTGACATAATAAAGAAGAGGGTTTGTTATGAATTGGAAGAAAATTGTGACTTCACTGGAGGTTGGCGGGTGGTTAACGGTGGCTGCTGCGGGGTCGTGGTTGTATACAACGCCTGCAGATGAGCATTGGATTGAACGCGATACCCTGGCGGATCGTCTACGCGCCAGCGAACAGGCCATGAAGGATAGTTTCAGGCCGGGTGTTAATGATTGCCCGAACCGCATGCAGGGATACGCTTATACGGGGACCGTTGTTCGGGAGAGCAATGGCTACAAGAGCGTTCTTGCCGTTTTTTCCAGAGAGGCTGGTGGAACACAAGGCCCTTTTTCTGACTTTATGGCCATGGGTATGGACGTTGTAAGGACCATGGCCAGGTCTGAAAAGCCGGATTGCAATTACCCCGTGGCGCTCGCGGGCATTGAGGCCCGTAGTCTGGCTCTAAAATAAAGAAAATCCCCGCATAAGCGGGGATTTTTTTAGACCGTCTTCTCTTAGAAAATGCCCCCAACGGGGATGTGATAGTACAGGTTGAGCGTTTCGACCCCCGGGTTGTCATCGCCGAGGTCCGCGTTCGAAGTGTGGCCGAAAGAGACGCCGAGGCGGTGGCCGTTCGTGAATTCATAACCGCCCTCCAGTTGTGAGCGGAATTCTATGGGATAATCGAGATCCTTGTCGCTGCCGCCATCCGTATATAGGCCGACGCCGACGCTGGGGGTCATATAGATATTGTCGGCCAGCATGAAGTTGGCCAGAAGGCCGCCGCCGCCCCACATAGAGCCGTCCGTCGTCGCTTCAGCGCCGAACCACGGTTCAATCTTCCAGAAGCAGGGTTTGCCGGGACGGTATTCGATTCGAACATCTGTTGCTCTATCATCGTTCTGAGTTATGTCATATATCCCTAGCCCCAGTGACAGATATGCAGGCTTCGCAGCGTCGGTATCCTGCGCTTTTGCCGATCCGGATATTAACATGAAGGCGCAGAGCGCCGCCCAAAAGAAGATGTTTTTCACGATATAGACCCCTTTATTTGATTTTTTAAATGTAACAGCGCACTGGTGCGTTATTGTTCGACGATTGCCAAGAAAAATCAAGGCGGGATTGTGGCTAAATTTTTGCTTTCCCGCCTTGCGCGAACCTACCATTGAGATTAGAAAAGGCTGTTGTATTAACAGGCAAAAATTAAAATGCTTACATCTCTCGCCTTTTATCTTTTCGCGTTCGTCCTATTGCTGTCCGCCACGATGGTAATCACGGCGCGAAGCCCCGTGCATTCCGTACTTTTCCTTATCCTTGGATTTTTCAATGCGGCGGGCCTGTTTGTTTTGCTCGGAGCGGAATTCGTGGCGATGATACTGGTCATCGTCTATGTCGGCGCGGTCGCGGTTTTATTCCTGTTCGTCGTCATGATGTTGGATATGGGCTTTGCGGAGCTGCGCAAAGGGGCGATGAAGTACGTGCCGGTTGGTTTGATCGTCGGTGGAATCCTGCTCGCCGAACTTGCGATAGTCTACGCCAACTGGAGCTTTGTTCCGGATTACCAATCAAATCTCGCCAGCCCGGTGAACGCCGATGTGAACAATACGGAGGCGCTGGGGGCCTTACTCTATACTGACTATGTTTTTGCGTTTCAGGTTGCGGGGCTCGTGCTTCTGGTCGCCATGATCGGGGCCATTGTTTTGACGCACCGTACGCGCGGCGGGGTCCGCCGCCAAAAAATCGCGGAACAGAATGCGCGCAAACGTGAAGACGTCGTGCAGGTGATCAAAGTGCAACCAGGAGCCGGCGTATGATGGAAATAGGATTGGAGCATTACTTAACGCTCGCGGCCATTCTCTTCACTATGGGAATTTTCGGAATCTTTCTGAACCGCAAGAACGTGATCATCATTTTAATGTGCATCGAGCTTATCCTGCTCGCCGTCAATATCAATTTCGTGGCGTTTTCGTCGTTCATGGGCGATTTGAAGGGCCAGATTTTCACGATGTTTATTCTGACTGTCGCGGCGGCAGAGGCCGCGATCGGGCTGGCCATTCTTGTCATCTTCTTCCGGAACAAGGGTTCCATCGCCGTGGAAGATATTTCGAGCATGAGGGGATAATAAGACCATGGAATATCTTGCCGTATTTCCCCCGATTGTAGCCTTTGTCATTGCTTTCCTTTTCGGGAAACAATTGGGCGATCGTCTTGTTCAACTGATCACCTGCGCCGGGGTAATTACGGCGGCATTCTGTTCCTGCGCGTTATTCGTCGATGTGGTGCTGGGATCCGATCCCCGCACCGTGACTATCATGAACTGGATTACATCCGGCGATCTGAAAGTAGACTGGGCGCTGCGCATGGATCAATTGGCTGTCGTCATGATGTGTGTCGTGACGATCGTGTCTTCCTGCGTACATGTTTATTCCGTCGGTTATATGAGCCATGACGAGAGCAAGGCGCGGTTCATGTCATATCTGTCCCTGTTTACCTTTGCGATGCTGATGCTGGTGACGGCGGACAATCTGATCCAGCTGTTTTTCGGCTGGGAAGGGGTGGGCGTTGCGTCTTATCTTCTGATCGGGTTTTGGAATTTTAAGGATTCCGCCAACGCCGCCGCCATCAAGGCGTTTCTTGTTAACCGTGTCGGGGATTTCGGACTGGCGCTTGGCGTATTTGCCTGCTTCATGCTGTTCAAATCTGTGCAGTTCGATGTGATGTTCGATAACGCGGAACGCCTGGCCGATGCGCGATTCAATTTCTTCGGGTTCGATCTGCCTGCGCTGACGACAACGTGCCTTTTATTGTTCGTCGGCGCGATGGGGAAATCGGCGCAGCTCGGCCTGCACACATGGCTGCCGGACGCCATGGAAGGGCCGACGCCTGTTTCCGCGCTGATCCACGCCGCGACGATGGTTACGGCCGGCGTGTTCATGGTCGCGCGCATGTCGCCGGTTTTCGAATATGCGCCGAACGCGCTTATGGTCGTCTGCGTCGTCGGCGCATGCACGGCGTTCGTGGCGGCAACGATCGGCCTGACGCAGTTCGATATCAAACGGGTCATCGCATATTCCACCATGTCACAGCTGGGATACATGTTCTTTGCGCTTGGCGTTTCCGCCTATGGCGCGGCGATTTTCCATCTTATGACGCACGCTTTCTTCAAGGCGCTTTTGTTCCTTGGCGCAGGTTCGGTCATTCACGCGCTGCATGACGAGCAGGATATGCGCAATATGGGCGGGGTTTGGAAGAAGATACCAGCAACCTATGTGCTGATGTGGGTCGGTTCTTTGGCTCTTGCCGGTATCCCGTTTTTTGCCGGGTATTATTCCAAGGACATTATACTTGAAGCGGCGTTTGCGGATCATTCCTGGTTTGGATCGTTCGCGTACTGGATGGGTATCGCGGCGGCGTTTATGACGGCTTTTTATTCAGGGCGTCTGCTGTTCATGACGTTCCATGGAAAGCCGCGTATGGATCATCATACATTCGATCATGCACATGAATCGCCCCCAGTTATGCTTACGCCGCTCGTCATTCTGGCGGTGGGAGCCCTGTTTGCCGGATTCCTGGGGTATGAAGGATTTGTCGGCGGATCGGAAAGCCACAAGATTGTCGCGGAAACGGCCAATGAAGCCGCGGAAGTGGAAGTCGAACACACGGTCGAAGCGCCTGTCGTCGAGGAAGACGATCATCATGATGAATTGAACCGCTTCATATTCTGGGGCAAATCCATCAAGGTTCTGGATCAGAACGACACACTGGAGAGTGCTCACCATGTCCCCGAATGGGTGAAGTTCCTGCCGACGATCATGGGTATGCTTGGGCTGTTTTTCTCCTGGGTGTTTTACTCTGCAAGGCCGGGACTGCCCGCGGTTTTTGTCCGTATGTTTTCTGCTATCCATACGCTATTCTTCCGCAAATGGTTCTTCGATGAGATTTACAATGCCGTGTTCGTTAAGAACGCGATCTGCGCCGGGAAGATTTTCTGGAAGTCGGACAAGAGCATTGTCGACGGCATAGGGCCGGACGGCGTGGCTGCGCGCTCAATGGATATTGCAGGCATCTTGAAAAAAATTCAGACCGGTTATGTGTTCCATTACGCCTTCGTCATGATTATCGGCGTGATCGGGTTCGTTTCCTGGTTCTTCTATCAGAACATGCAGCAGGGGTAAGGATTCAAGATGCTGATGTCCCATTTGTTATCGTTGCAAATTTTTCTGCCGCTGCTCGGCGTGCTGGGAATTATCGCCCTTCCGAAAATGTCCGACTGTTCGGCGCGGTGGGTGGCGCTGGGTGCGTCGCTTCTGACGTTTGCCGCGTCCGTAGTCATGATGTGCGGATATAACGGATCCAATCCGGCGTATCAGTTCGTGGAGAAGGGGGCATGGTTCCCTTCGCTCGATATAGGCTATCATCTGGGGGTAGACGGGATTTCGGTTTATTTCGTTCTTCTGTCCACGTTCCTGACGCCGATCTGCATCATTTCCTGCTGGCATGCGATTGAAAAGCGCGTGAAGGAATTTCTGGTGGCGTTCCTGATCCTTGAGACTTTCATGGTGGGGACGTTCTGCGCGCTCGACGCCATTCTCTTCTATGTGTTCTTTGAAGGCGTTCTTATCCCGATGTTTATTATTATCGGCGTGTGGGGCGGCGCACGGCGGGTTTATGCGTCGTTCAAATTCTTCCTTTATACGCTTCTGGGGTCCGTTCTGATGCTGGTTGCGCTGATGACGCTGTATTTCCAGACGGGAACTACGGACATTCCGGAGATGGCGGCGGCCAATATTCCATTTAATATGCAGATCTGGCTGTGGCTCGCGTTTTTTGCGTCCTTCGCCGTAAAGATGCCGATGTGGCCGGTGCACACATGGCTGCCCGATGCGCACGTGGAAGCGCCGACGGCGGGCTCCGTCATTCTGGCGGGTGTTTTGCTGAAGATGGGGGGATATGGATTCCTGCGGTTCTCTCTGCCGATCCTGCCCGATGCCAGCGTGTATTTCGCGGATATGGTGTTTGTGCTGTCGATCATCGCCATCGTCTACACGGCGCTTGTCGCCCTTGTGCAGGAAGATATGAAAAAGCTGATCGCATATTCCTCCGTATCGCATATGGGGTTTGTGACGCTCGGCATCTTCACGGGCACGCAGCAGGGTGTGGACGGGGCGATGTTCCAGATGCTGTCTCACGGGATTATCTCCGCCGCGCTCTTCCTGTGCGTTGGTGTCGTCTATGACAGGCTGCACACAAGGGAGATCGCGCGGTATGGCGGCCTTGTGAAGAACATGCCGAAATACGCGACCGTGTTCATGATTCTGATGCTGGGGTCCGTCGGTTTGCCGGGGACATCCGGGTTCGTCGGCGAATTCCTCACTCTGATGGGATCGTTCCAGGTTAACACCTATGTCGCGGTGTTTGCGACGACGGGCGTGGTCTTCGGCGCCGCGTACATGCTGGTGCTTTACAGAAAAGTGATTTTCGGAGAGCAGAAAAACGCGGATGCGGCGGCAATGCCGGACCTGACGAAGGCGGAGTTCGGTTACCTTGTTCCATTATGCCTGATGGTGATTTTGTTCGGCGTTGTGCCGGGGCTGGTTATGAAGGACATTTCCCCTTCGGTTAAAAAACTGCTGGATCGTTATCACCTGCCGACGGAGATGCCGCAAGATGTTGCCGGGGTGTCAGTGACCCAAGGAGTTCGTCATGACTGAAGTTTTTATGTTTTCATCGATTGAGCCGATGGTGCCCGAAATATTCATGGCCATCGCGGGGCTTGCGCTGCTCGTGCTCGGCGCGTTCAACGGCGACAAGGCTGCGAACCAGATCGGCTGGCTGACAGCGCTGGCCATTACGGTGACGATCGCACTGCTGCTCCAGACCAGCGCGCAGCCCCAGATTGTGCTGAACGGCCTGTTCGTGATGGACCAGTTCGCGGGTGTCATGAAGCTATTGATCCTGTTAGGCCTTCTTGTTTCCGTCATTCTGTCCATCCGTTACATCGCCGATGAGAAGATGGCGCGGTTTGAATATCCGTTGCTGATGCTTTTTGCGGGGCTTGGCATGATGATCATGGTTTCGGCGCACGATCTGCTGTCTTTATATATGGGACTGGAACTACAGTCGCTTGCGCTGTACGTACTCGCGTCCATTCGCAGGGACAATGCGAAATCATCGGAAGCCGGTTTAAAATATTTTGTCCTGGGCGCCATTTCGTCCGGGATGCTGCTGTTCGGCGCATCGCTTGTTTACGGATACACGGGTTCCACGAACTTCCTGATGATCGGCGATGCCGTTGCACAACATAAAGAGATTGGCGTGCTGGTCGGTATGGTGTTCTTGCTGGCCGGGCTCGCGTTCAAGGTTTCGGCGGCGCCGTTCCATATGTGGACCCCTGATGTATATGAAGGCGCGCCCACATCCGTCACCGCGTTTTTTGCCATGGTGCCGAAGGTTGCGGCGATTGCGCTGCTTATCCGCCTGCTGTTCAGCGCATTCCCGGGAGCTATTATTCAGTGGCAGGAGATTGTCTGGGCGCTGTCCGCTATGTCGATGGCGGTTGGAGCCTTTGCGGCTCTTCGGCAGGAAAATATCAAACGTCTTCTGGCGTATTCCTCCATCGGGAATATGGGATTTGCGCTCGTCGGCCTTGCGGCAGGAAGCGGGGAAGGCGTCACGGCGGTCCTCGTCTATCTGGTCATCTATATGATTATGACGGCAGGGACGTTCGGTATTGTTCTATCGATGCGGCGCAATGGCCAGGAGCTGGAAAAGATTTCGGATTTATCCGGCTTGTCGCGCACCTGCCCGACGTCGGCCTATGCGCTGGCCATTTTGATGTTCTCAATGAGTGGGATTCCTCCGCTGGCAGGGTTCTTCAGCAAGTTCATGGTGTTTCAGGCGGCCGTTGCGGAAGGGTTTTACGGACTTGCGGTGTTCGGCGTCCTGTGTTCCGTTGTTGCGGCGTATTATTACATCCGCATCATCAAAGTGATGTTCTTCGATGAGCCTGTTGCCATGTATGATAAAGGCACACCGTTCGCGCGTAAAATGATTGTGGGCCTGAGCGTCATGTTCATCATGGTGTTTGTGTTTAATCCATCGCCCCTGGTTGATATCAGACGCGATGCAGTAACCGTATTCTTCCCCCATGGCTGATACTTCATACTGTCGAGTGCAGGTGCTGGGCACGACGCCCAGCACGCAGGATGTTGTGCGCGGCCTTGCCGAAACGGGCGAGGCGGCGGAAGGGCTGGCGGTGCAGGCGTTGCAGCAGACAAAGGGGCGCGGGCGGCACGGCAATGTCTGGATCGCGCCGATGGGAAACTTATATATCTCAAAGCTGCTGCGTCCTTCATGCCGCGCCGATAAAGCCGGACAATTGGCGTTTGTGGCGGCCGTCGCATTGTCTGACGCCGTGGATTCGGTGATGGACCCATCTTTTACAAAGACCCTGAAATGGCCGAACGATGTTCTGGTCGATGGGAAGAAGATCGCGGGGATTTTACTGGAAAGTTCTCTCGATAGACACGGGCGGGTCGATTACCTGATCATAGGTACGGGGGTTAATATTTTCGCCCCGCCGGAAGGGGCCGCCGGGCTGGACGCCATCAAGAAAGAACGTATTGCCGTCAATACGTTCCGGGATATTTACCTGGACAGGCTGAAGGACTGGTACGATGTATGGCAGAACAAAGGATTTGCGCCGGTCCGTGAAGCATGGTTAAAACAGGCCCATGGGCTGTATAAGAATATGAAAATACGTCTTCCCGAAATTACCTATGAAGGCGTATTTAAAGGTATAGACGATAACGGCGCGCTTCTGGCCGATGTGCAGGGGGAGCGCAGGATCTTCACAGCGGGTGAAGTGCATTTTGGAGTTAAAGACGATGTTGATGGTGATTGACGCGGGCAACACGAATGTCGTGTTCGCCCTTTATGACGGAACGAAGGTTTTGCATTCCTGGCGGTGCAAGACGGATGCCGCGCGGACGGCGGACGAATATGCCGCATGGCTGTATCCGTTGTTTCAGTCCGTGGGGATTTCCTTTTCGCAAGTGACGGATTCGATCATCAGTTCCGTCGTGCCCGATGCGAATTTCAACCTGCGCCGCGTGTGCGAGAAGAATTTTGCATGCCGCGCCGTTATGGTGAAAGACGATAACGCCCCGCACGGCCTGACCATAAAATTAAACAAGCCGGAAGAACTGGGCGCCGACAGGATCGTTAATGCGGTCGCGGTGAAGGCGTATTATTCGTATCCCGCCGTGGTGATCGATTTTGGCACGGCGACGACGTTCGATGTGGTGGATGCCGAAGGGGCGCATTGCGGCGGCGTAATTGCGCCTGGGGTAAATCTTTCCATGTCCGCGTTGCATCAGGCGGCGGCAAAATTGCCGAAGATCGGTATTGCCAAAACCGACCAGGTGATAGGACGGGACACGGTGACGGCCATGCAATCAGGCGTTTACTGGGGTTATGTCAGCATGGTCGAAGGCATGGTTTCCCGCATTTCGAAAGAAATGGGTGCTAAACCGCTGATCATCGGCACCGGCGGCCTGGCGTCGTTGATTGCGCAGGGCACGGGAATCATCGAAAAAATAGACGAAGATTTAACATTGAAGGGTTTGATCGCCATTCATAAAAACATGAAAAAGGCGAAGGCTGCGTAATGAACTTTAAAAAAGATGAACTGTATTTTATTCCCCTGGGCGGCGCTGAACAATTCGGCGTCAACCTGAATGTGTATGGATATCAGGGGAAATGGCTTGCCATCGATTGTGGGCTTGGGTTCGCGGACGAAAAATTTCCGGGGATTGATATTCTTCTGCCAGATCCTGCGTTTGTAGAAGAGCGCCGGAAAGATTTAGTCGGGCTGATCATCACACATGCGCATGAAGACCATATTGGCGCGGTTCAGCATTTATGGCCGCGGCTGAAATGCCCCATTTACGCTTCGCCCTTTACGGCGGCGGTTCTGCGGAAGAAAATGAGCGAAAATCCGCTGTGCAAAGATGCGGAAGTGATTGAGATTAAAGCCGGTGAAACGCTGAATTTAAAACCGTTTAAAATTACGTTTACGCCGGTGACGCACTCCGTGCCGGAAACATCAGCCCTGTTCATTGAAACGGATGTGGGAAACATCCTGCACAGCGGGGACTGGAATCTGGATCCTGCGCCGACTATTGGGCAACCCACCGATCCTGCGCCGTTTAAAAAATTCGGGGAGAAGGGCGTTCTCGCCTATATCGGCGATTCCACGAATGCCGAAGTGGACGGCATGTCCGGATCCGAAGGCGACGTTGAAAAGGGTTTGGCGGCGTTGTTCAAGGAATGCGGCGGACGGATCGCGGTGACGATTTTTGCGTCCAACATCGGGCGCTTAAGATCCATTTGTCTGGCGGCGAAAGAAAGCGGGCGGCAAGTTGCACTGCTGGGCCGTTCGTTGCACACGATGGTTTCGGCGGCGCGGGATTGCGGGTATTTGAAAGACGTTCCGCAGTTTGTTTCGGAAGACGACATTGGCTATTTGCCGGACGATAAGATCATCATGATTGTTACCGGATCGCAAGGCGAGGCGCGGGCGCAGCTGGCGCGGATTGCGCGGGGCGAACATCAGGAAATCACGTTTAAGGCCGGCGATACGGTCGTGTTTTCGGCGCGGCCGATTCCAGGGAACGAGCGCGAGATCATTGCCGTGAAAAACAATCTGGCGGCCAGCCGTGTACGTATTATATCGCCGCGGGAAACGAAACATTGCATCCATGTGTCGGGACATCCGGCGCGAGAAGAAATCACGCAGATGCTGCAATGGGTAAAACCGCAGTCCGTTATCGCCGTGCATGGCGAACGTACGATGCTGGAGGCGCATGCGGCGCTTGCACTGGAATTGCAGGTGCCCACCGCAATTGTTCCGAACAACGGTTCGGTTATCCGTTTGTATCCCGGCACGCCGCAGGTGATCGATCATGTGGAGACGGGTTTGCTGGCGGTGGAGCCGGGGCGGATTTTGAGCGCGGATCACCAGGCAATTGTACAGCGGCGCAAATTGCAGTTTTCGGGCACGGTGCATGCGACGCTTGTGATGAACGCGCGCGGCGATCTGGTGACGGACCCACAGGTATCCACGGTAGGATTGGTTGATCCCGATGATGAAACCGGACAGAAGTTCGAAGACGATATTATCGATGAAATCGAAGACATCCTCGCCGACATGACGCGCGAAGAATTATACGACGATAAATTCGTGTCCGAAGAAATGCGCATCGGCATCCGCCGGTTCGTTCAGCACAAGTTGCAAATTAAACCAAAGACTACGGTGCATGTCGTGAGGGTGTAATGAGCATTTTCACCGGCATTATTCTGTACCTGATGATTTACTGGCTGGCGATTTTTGCCGTCTTGCCTTTTGGGAATAAGCCGGTGGATGAACCGGAACTGGGCAACGCCACCGGCGCGCCGGCAAATCCGCGTATGAAGCAGAAGTTTCTTATTACCGCCATGGTCGCAGCGGTTATCTGGCTCATCGTGTTCTTTCTGATAAAGTTCGATGTGATCGATTTTTATGCAATCGCGCGGCAAATGACGGAAGAGGATAAGGCTTTATGATGAAATTATTTTTTTTCTGGATTGCCGCGTCGCTGTCGCTCCTCGCGATGACGGGGCGTGTAAATGCGCAAGAAGGACAGCCGCCGGAGTGCAGGCTGCTGCCCGAACATAAAGCGAGCGCCGATGTGGCGTATCAGCCGGGGGTGGATGTGCAGGGAAAGCCCGTGATGCCGGCCGATATTAACTCTGCGGCTATGGGACTGGACAAACAGAGCGTGATTGTTCCACTCAATATCGATCTGGCGAAGAGATTGCAGGGAAACGGCGTGCAGGGGTTGAACCTGGAAAGCACCCTGGGATTCCTTGAAATTCAGCCGAGCGGGCGGGTTTTATATAACGGGCAGGATTTAACGTCTCAAGTTTATGTTTTGTGCGATAAAAAACCGCAGGAAACCGCGCCTTCTGATGGTGGACAGAAACCTGCCGATGTCCTAGAGTAAGGGCCGATTTCGAACCCGAAGGTATACATATATGAATAATCCAGCAAAGCAGCAAAATGCCAGAACCGCCATTACGCCCACGCGTGAGCAGGATTTCCCAGAATGGTATCAGGAAGTGGTGAAGGCCGCAGATATGGCGGAGAATTCACCCGTGCGTGGATCGATGATCATCAAACCGTATGGATGGGCGTTGTGGGAAAACATGACGCGGATTTTTGATGCGTGGTTGAAAGATTACGGGATTCAAAATGCGTATTTCCCGTTGCTGATCCCCGTTTCGTTTCTGGCGAAGGAAGCGGAGCATGTGGAAGGATTTGCGAAGGAATGCGCGGTCGTAACGCACCATCGTCTGGAAAAAGGACCGAAAGGCGGATTGGTTCCAGCCGAAGCCGCCAAGCTGGAAGAGCCGTATGTTATCCGCCCGACATCCGAAACAATTATCGGGGATGCGATGGCGCGTTGGGTGCAGTCTTACCGGGATTTACCGCTCAAACTGAACCAATGGAACAACGTCATGCGCTGGGAAATGCGCACGCGGTTGTTCCTGCGTACATCCGAGTTTTTATGGCACGAAGGGCATTGCGCGTTTGAAACGGCAAAAGAAGCCGAGGCGGACACGCTGCATGTTATGGGCTTGTACAAAAGATTCTTCGAAGAATATCTGGCTTTCACTGGATTTGTAGGACCGAAGACAGCGGAAGAGCGTTTCCCCGGCGCGATCAATACGATCGGGTTTGAAGCAATGATGCAGGATGGGAAAGCATTGCAGGCGGCAACTACGCATGATCTGGGACAGAATTTTTCGAAGTCTATTGGCATTAAGTTCCAGGGGCGCGACGGGAAAGAAGCGTTCGCGCATACGACGTCCTGGGCATACAGCACGCGCACGCTGGGCGGGATGATCATGATGCACGGCGACGATGACGGTATGATCATGCCTCCGCGCGTTGCGCCGGTGCAGGTTATTGTTCTTCCCGTTATTAAGGATGAGGCCGGTGCGGGGGCGTTGATGGATTTCTGCAACAAGATTGCGGACGATCTAAAAAAGGCGGGTGTGGCCGTAAAAGTTGACAGCCGCGATATGCGGACCCCGGATAAAATGTGGGAAGCCGTCAAGAAAGGTATTCCGGTTCGCGTTGAGGTCGGTCAACGGGAGATGGAGGCGAACAGCGTTACGTTCGTCCGTCGCGATCTGGGCAAGGATTCCAAGACGACCTGCACCGTGCCGGAATTTCTGGCGAAAGTATCAGGCGTTCTGGATGATGTTCATAACGGGCTTCTGTCCCGTAACCGGAAGTTCCGGGATGATAATACATTCGACGGCAAGGGCGTTTCCGATATCAAGGATTTCTTCGCTGCCGGGAAAATGGGCTTTGTCCGTGTTCCTGTTGAAACCCTCAAGGATGAGGCGTTGGAGAAAGTAAAAGATGAATTCAAACTTTCGACACGCTGCATGCCGTTTGAAGATGAAGGCAAAAAAGTTCTGATCGCGAAGTCGTACTGATGGCATTTTCACCCTTTGAACGCATGATGGCCGGACGGTACTTGCGGGCGCGCAAGGCTGAAGGGTTCGTGTCGGTGATCGCTGGATTTTCGTTCCTAGGCATTATGCTGGGCGTGGCGACGCTGATCATCGTCATGTCCGTCATGAACGGATTTCGGGAAGAGCTGGTCGGACGAATTCTTGGTCTTAACGGGCATTTGAACGTCTATGGGCTCAATGGACCGATTTACGATTATAAGGCGATGGTCGATAAGATCGAAAATACCGCGGGCGTAGAGAGCGTGCGCCCGATGATCGAAGGGCAGGTTCTGGTTTCCGTCAACGGCGCGGCAAGCGGCGCGATGGTGCGTGGGCTGTCGCTAAAGGATTTTAAGACGAAGCCGATTTTGTCCGAAGGCATTCAGGCCGGGAATATCGATGATTTCAAGGACAATAATGTTGCCATAGGCGCGGAAATGGCGCGGCGCATGAATGTGAAGATCGGCGATCATATTACGTTGATTTCGCCTAAAGGCAAGGCGACGCCCTTTGGCAGTGTACCGCGCTCCGGAAGTTATACTGTAAAAATGGTCTTCGATGTGGGTATGTATGAATACAATAACGGGTTCGTGTTCATGCCTTTGGAGGCTGCACAGAAGTTTTTTATGATGGAAGGCGGCGTCAATACGCTGGAGATCATGGCCAATTCGCCGATGAATATCGAACGGGTTAAGCAGGATGTCATTTTTGCAGTGAAGGACGATGCGCGGGTTTATGACTGGCGCGATGCAAACAAATCGTTCATCAACGCGCTGGACGTGGAACGGAATGTGATGTTCCTTATTTTGACCCTGATCATCATCGTCGCCGCGTTCAATATCATTTCATCCATGATTATGCTCGTGAAAGATAAAGGCAAGGATATTGCCATTATGCGCACTATGGGCGCTTCACGCAGTATGATGCTGCGGATTTTTATATTAACGGGGGCGAGCATCGGCGTCGCGGGGACTTTCGCAGGTGCGATGATCGGAATCCTGTTCGCCGTGAACATCGAAAGTATTCGCCAGTTTTTGCAGAAGCTCACCAATACGGAACTGTTTTCATCGGAAATTTACTTCCTGTCCCAATTGCCCGCCGTGGTGGAATGGGATGAGGTGATTACGGTTATCAGCATGGCATTGGTTATTTCCATCGCCGCGACAATTTATCCTGCATGGCGGGCTTCCAGGCTCGATCCGGTGGAGGCGCTGCGCTATGAGTGACGTGCTGTTAAAGACCGAAGACCTGCACAGGACCTATCATCAGGCGGGAGAGAGCCTGACGATTCTGCATAATGTGGATATCGTCATTAAGGCGGGTGAAATTGTTGCTTTGGTCGGCCCCAGCGGTTCGGGTAAGTCTACGCTATTGCAAATGGCTGGATTGCTGGATCGCCCAACATCGGGAAAAATTTACATCGCGGGTGAAGATGCGACCGTGAGCGATGATGAAAAGCGTACGGCGCTGCGCCGCAAATATCTCGGGTTTGTGTATCAGTTCCATTATCTGCTGCCGGAATTTTCCGCGCTGGAGAATGTCGTTATTCCACAGATGATAGCAGGAAAAGACAAGCGCGAGGCGGAAGAACGCGCCGTGGCATTGCTGACGAAATTAAAGTTGGATCATCGTTTAACCCATCGCCCGGCGCGATTATCCGGCGGGGAGCAGCAGCGGGTCGCCATGGCGCGTGCGCTTGCAAATAATCCGAAGCTGCTGCTGGCGGACGAACCAACCGGAAACCTCGATCCCGAAACGTCCGAAGGCGTGTTCCAGATGCTGACCGAACTGGTGCGGGAATCCGGGATTGGGGCCATGATCGCCACGCACAACATGGATCTTGCCGAGAAAATGGACCGGATTCTGGAGCTGAAAGCCGGGCGGATAATTAGCTATTAGGCCTTGAAATCTGCCTGCGAGGGCGCCCATAGTATCCCCATGAGTTCTCCTTTCATCCATTTGCATGTTCATTCGGCCTATTCACTGGCCGAGGGTGCGATCCGTACCAAGGATCTGGTGAAGCGGTGCAAATATAACAACATGCCGGCCGTTGCTGTAACGGATACGAACAACCTGTTCGGAGCGCTTGAATTTGCCCTGGCCGCGGCGGATGAGGGCGTTCAGCCGATAATCGGTTGCCAGGTCAGCATGGAAGACGGAACGCAGATCGTTCTTCTTGTGCAAAATCAGCAGGGCTATCTGAATCTTTCAAAGCTGGTCAGTGATGCGTATATGACAGGCGCGGGCGGGAAGGATTTCGCCGCGAAGTGGCCAGATGTGGCGCAATGCGCAGATGGTTTGATCTGTCTGTCCGGCGGGCCGATGCACGGGGTCGTAGATCAGAGCCGACTGAAATTCCTTCATGAAGCTTTCGGCGACCGTTTCTATATCGAACTGCAGCGGCACAATCTGCCCGCTGAGGATGCGGCCGAACCTGCCCTGATTGATTTTGCGTATGCACAGAATATTCCCCTGGTTGCCACGAATGATTGCTATTTTACCGATCCGTCGATGCATGAGGCGCATGATGCATTGTTATGTATTGCCGAAGGCCGGTATGTGAATGAGGCCGACAGGCGCAAGGTGAGCAAACATCATTTCTTTAAATCCGGCGAGGATATGGAGAAGATGTTTGCGGATATTCCGGAAGCGATTGCCAATACGCGCGTTATTGCGCAGCGGTGCCATTTCCTTTTGAAATCCGTGAAGCCTATCCTGCCACCGTTTAAAACGGAGAGCGGACGTAGCGAAGTCGAAGAATTGCGCGCGCAGGCAAGAGACGGTCTGCAATGGCGGCTGGACAATTACGTTGCTGCCGGAACTGATCCCAAGCCGTATCAGGACAGGCTGGAGTTTGAGCTTGGAACGATCGAAAAGATGGGATTCCCGGGATACTTTCTGATCGTTTCCGATTTTATCAAATGGGCGAAGGACCATGGCATTCCGGTAGGACCGGGCCGTGGATCCGGCGCGGGTTCCGTTGTCGCATGGTCATTGAAGATTACCGACCTTGACCCGTTGCAATTCAATCTTCTGTTCGAACGCTTTTTGAATCCGGAACGCGTAAGCATGCCGGACTTCGACGTCGATTTCTGTCAGGACCGGCGCGATGAGGTTATCAAGTATGTGCAGGAGCGGTATGGCAAGGACCGTGTGGCGCAGATCATCACGTT
>CAUJHN010000149.1 GCA_963204825.1 Pseudomonadota bacterium | reverse complement strand
TTCACCGCCCGACATTTCTTTTTCAACGCCGTTATAACGAAGCAGCACGCCCCATCCGCCAGGACCGGGATTGCCGGAACATGCGCCATCGGTAAATATTTCGACGATATCTTTCTTCATGATTGAAAATGCCTTAAGCGTTTTTCGAACACCAGAGGGTCATGCGGTTTCATGAAATCCCCTTCTCTCCAGTTCAATTTTTCTTCTATGCGCGACAATAAAAAGCGTAAGGCGGCGGCACGAAGAAGCAAAGGCAGAGCGTCTTTTTCTCCTTGTGACAAGGGCCGAATGGATTCATAGCCTTTTAGCAAAGATTGCATACGATCCGCCCGATATTCATTTTTTTCATCGAACGACCAGGCGTTGCAGGCAATGGCGAGATCATAAGCCAAAAGATCCGTGCAGGCGAAATGGAAATCGATGACGCCGACAAGACGGCCGTTTTTAAAGAACACATTGTCCGGAAAATAATCACCGTGAATGGCACCGACGGGAAGAAGATGCGGCCATTTATCGGAAACATAAGCGAGTTCCGATTGCGTCAGCGACCGCAATCCCGGTTTTATCCGGTCCATGTCCGGCCCTAGATTGACGCTCCATTCGTGCCAGCGCAAAAGACCGAAACGGTTCTGCGCCGTTCTTGCGGACTTCAATGCGGTTAAATGCATTTTGGCAAGCGTCGCGCCCGCCTGTTCGCAAAGGCCCGGGTCAAGCATGGAAACATGCCCGCCGCTTCCTTCGAGCAGCGCATAGATTGCCGTGGGGCGATCGCAGAGGCGACCTATAGGCTCTCCATTTTTCTGAATCATCGTGCGTGGCGCGCCGTCTTTTTCAAGACTGAGCGCGTAATGAATGAAAAAAGGAACATCTTCTTCAAGCACACGGCGCGGTTCAAAGAGGGTCAGGACGAAGCGGCCTTTCGTCGTGTCGATAAAGTAGTTCGTGTTGCTGACCCCCTGTTCGATCCCTTCATAGGAAATGAGATCCCCGATGTCGTACGACATCAGAAACGCTTTCAGTTCATTTTCGGAGACTTGGGTAAAGACGGCCATCTAGAATTATTACCATGGGAATAATGGGTTAGGCCACCTTTTCTTCCGCATCACGAAGAATGCGCGGGATGTTGAAGACGACGTTTTCCTGTGTGATGGCGACTTCTTCCACAGTGACGTTGAACTTTGCGCGGGCAGCATCGATGACTTCGTCGATTAAAATATCCGGGGCGGACGCGCCAGCGGTAAGCCCCAGCGTGTCGATCCCGTCAAACCAGCCCCAGTCTATTTCAGACGCCCGCTGTACCAGCATCGCCTTTTCGCATCCGTAAGCCACACCCACTTCGACGAGACGGTTGGAATTGGAAGAGTTCGGCGCGCCGATGACCATAAGCGCATCGCATCTGGGCGCAATCGCCTTCACCGCGGCCTGACGGTTCGTGGTGGCGTAGCAGATATCTTCCCGGCCCGGCCCAACGATCGAGGGGTATTTTATTTTCAATGCCTCCACAACATCCGCCGTATCATCGACGGAAAGTGTTGTTTGCGTACAAAAGGCAAGATTAAGAGGGTCTTTTACGGCAAGCGTCGCGACATCCTCCACAGTTTCCACGAGAACGACCGCATCCGCAGGCAACTGCCCCATCGTGCCGATGACTTCCGGATGACCCGCGTGACCAATCAGGATAATCTGACGCCCCATCGAAAAATGTTTTTCCGCTTCCTTATGCACCTTGCTGACCAATGGGCAGGTTGCGTCAATAAAAAACATCTCCCGCGATTTGGCTTCGCCGGGCACGGATTTGGGAACGCCGTGGGCAGAAAAGATGACAGGCCGGCCGTCATCGGGAATCTCAGAAAGTTCTTCGACGAAAACCGCGCCCTGTTCTTTTAAAGAATCCACGACGAATTTGTTATGGACGATTTCATGGCGCACATAGACGGGCGCGCCGTATTTTTCGATGGCTTTTTCGACGATCTGAATCGCACGGTCCACCCCGGCGCAAAAGCCGCGCGGGGCCGAAAGCAATATGGTCAAAGGCCGTTTTTCCATAGGGGTTATATAGAGGAATGCATGCGTAAAATCCAATTAAAACCCATTGTCAGGCCCAGATGCTTGGCCTATCCTGCCCCTATGCGTGCGTTTGCGACCCTTCTTCTGCTTATATGCCTCCCTTTTATGGGTGGATGTTCAACACTTGAGGGGATCGGGACGGATATTTCCAACGGATACAGCTCTATCGCCTCCAGCTTTGGTGACGTTTTTCCTGACGTTAACGAACAAAAACGGAGCTTACCAGTCTATGACGGAACCTGCCCTCCTGTTTTGGTGCGGCCGGATCTGCGAACGCTCGTAGAGTTTTATAATCCCGCCAAGGCGAGCGATGCCACAAAAGTTTCCGAAATCGCCATAACAGGCATACGCAACACATGCCGTGTGGAAAATGACGCGCTCGTTATGCAGATCGATTTGTCCTTTACCGGAAAAACCGGACCGAAGGCCCGCGCGAAGCCTGCGGACAAACCCAGCTTTGCCTATCCTTATTTCGTTGCGGTGACCGATGCGCAGGGCATGGTTGTTTCCAAAGAAATTTTTGCGGCATCCGTATCCTATGCCGAAAGCCAGACAACATTGAACCAAACGGAAAGTATTTTCCAATCCATGCCTTTTCCTGATCCAGGCGCGGGCAAGATCTATAATGTCGTTGTGGGATTTCAGTTAAGCGACGATCAATTGGCGTATAACCACACGCATATGCCCGTTACGGCGGGTTCTGTTCAGAGCCATTGATTATACTTTTTGCCGTCTTTACGCAGCGTGAAGCCCATCTGCGCCATTCATACAATCGGGAGCGCCATCCGGATGTAAGAGATTTTGACTCTCCGCGGCTTTCCAGTATTTCCCAGGTTTCCATGATGCCAAAATAGACATGATACGGCGTCGTGCCCGGCATATAATCGGCGGCGGGCGTAAGGTTGCGGTTCAGCCACTCGGTCCAGAAGCCGCGTTCCTGCATGTATTTCGTTTCGAAAATGCGCACCATTTCAGCAACACGGTCTTTAATTGCCTGCCGGTCTTCCGCCGCATCAAGCATTAAGGCGTTGGCTTTCAATGCTTCACAAAAAGGCCATATCCTTTTTGTATCCGAAACCAGCCGCCCATGCCCATCCACCGTGTCATAAATGCCGCCATAAAGCGCATCCCATCCGTGTTTGTTGGCCCAGGTTAAAAGCTGCAGGCAGGTTTTATCATGCATCGCCGACCGGCTTTTCATCAGCGCATGTTTTTTGAGCAGCCAAACCCATTCGAAATAATGCCCCGGCTCCAGATGGTCCCGCTTGTCCGGATGCGGATCCAACCCATTCGTCATGAACTCATACAGCGCGTCATTTTCAGAATCGAAAAAGAATTCATCAAACAGGGAAACCATTTCATCCGCGACCGCTTCATACGCGGGATCGTTCCATGTTTCATGGGCGAAGAGGCAGGCTTCCAAAAGATGCATATGCGGATTCTGCCGGCGCATCCGGGGCAATGGCTGGAAGTCAGGCGAGAGCGCCTCCACAAACCCCGCCATGCCAGGGGCGCGAAACCGGGTCAGGATCAGGGCCAAAACATCTTGCGCGGCCTTTTTCGCCCGCACATCCCCGCTCGCCCGGAAATAATGCGAAAAGGAAAAGATCACAAAGGCGAGCGCATAAAGATCGCAATCCCGGTCTTTCACCGAACCGTCATCATCCAGCGCGAAATGCCACAGGCCCGTTTGCGGGTCATGATATCGCGTCAGAATAAATTCAAATTGCGCTTTAAGATTTTTATAAATGGTCTTGTTTCCATTTAAAGAAACATGACTGTAAATTGAAAGCTGCCTGCATTGGGTCACCAGGCGCCTTTGCCCAATCAGGAGCGGTTTGAACCCCGCCCCCAGCCGTTCATAAAAGCCGCCCAGGTCATGATCCGAAAATGCTTCATACCACTTCGGACACCAGCGATGGATGACCTTCGTCTGCAAGGATTGAACGGTGGAATGGATGCCCTGATTCATAATGGAAGAACCCTAGCACAGCGGGCAAAAAAGCAAAATTGCTGTTGTCACTTTCGTTTCAATCGCTGTATTTTCGCAGGCAGGCATGAAAACAACCATTTATATCCATGATAGCGGGCTTCGCCACGATACCGGATTTTCGCATCCGGAAGGCGCGGACCGGCTTGCGACCATTCTGGGTCTTTTAAAGGAAACGCCCTACGATACGCTTCCGCAAGGAAAGGTCACGCCCGCAAAGGAAGAACAAATCCTTCTCGCCCACCCGCTGCATTACATCGACCACATCCGGGATAGCATCCCGGATCATGGGCATGCGCAGATCGACGCCGATACTATTATGTCTCCCGGATCCTGGAATGCGGCGCTGCATGCGGCGGGCGCAGCGTGTTCTGCGGTTGATGACGTGGCGAGCGGAAAAACCACCCGCGCCTTCTGTGCAATGCGCCCACCCGGACATCATGCGGAAAGCGCCCTGTCGATGGGATTTTGTCTGTTCAATAATATTTTTATCGGCGCGCGCCACGCGCAGGCCGCGCACGGATTTAAAAAAGTCGCAATCGTCGATTTCGATGTGCATCACGGCAACGGCACAGACACCATGAGCCGCATGCATGACGGCTCCATCTTCTTCATTTCCACGCATCAATATCCGCTGTGGCCGATGACGGGTCTGGAAGAAGACAATGATGAGAGTGTCATGAACTTTACTTTGCCTCCCGGATCAGGTTCAGAAAAATTTCGAAGTGTTTATGAAACAAAAGTATTTCCCGCTTTGACCCGATTTGCGCCTGATCTTCTGATGATCTCCGCCGGGTTCGACGCACACAGGCTTGACCCGCTGGCGCAAATAAATCTGGAATCTGAGGATTTCGGATGGGTGACGGAACGATTATGCGCCATCGCCGATGCATCGGCACAAGGGCGCGTTATTTCCGTTCTGGAAGGCGGATATCATCTGCAGGCGCTGAAGGAGAGCGCAGCGGCCCACCTTCGCGCCCTTGCAAACTTAAAAGATTAATTGCTGTGCTGACGGCGCAAAATCTGGCGGTTTACGTCTTCCGCGCGCTTTTCAGTTTCCACGCGGTTCAAACGCCATAAATACATGTTTACAGGCTGGGTCTGGCTTTGCTGGGTTTGGGTCATTTCAATCTCCTCGTTCACTCTTTTTATTATTTCCCTATTATAGCCCGAAATAGCCTTGGACGGTTTTGCAAAGTCCGTGTCCCTGCCTTGCGCATTTGGCGTAACTGACATAGGATGCGCCCACACATAATTTTGGCTGTTCAAAAGGCGAATAGAGACCGTGGCGCAGACGCAACCTATTGAAAACATTAGCTTTGAGAAGGCTTTAAGCGAGCTGGAAGAAATCGTCCGCGCCCTCGAATCCGGCAAAGCGCCTTTGGAAGAGTCCATTTCGGCCTATGAGCGGGGCACGGCCCTCAAGATTTACTGCGAGAAAAAGCTGGCCGAGGCGCGGCTGAAGATAGAAAAAATCACCTTATCCCCGGATGGCGCGCCCAAGGCCCAGCCATTCACCATAGAAGAATAACTTTACCGGTTGGAGAACACGCATGGCCCCATCACCAAGAGCCGCCTCGGAAACCCTGCAAGACGCTTTGGAAGAATGCGTCGTCGGCGTTAACAAGACGATTTCGCGCCTGCTGCCTGAATCCGATATGGCGGAAGCAAGATTGTACGAAGCCATGCGACATGGCGTTTTATCGGGAGGCAAGCGGTTGCGCCCGTTTATGGTGATGCAATCAGCAAAGCTGTTCAACTGCGACCCTGCCCGCGCGCGCCGCGTCGCCGCCGCCGTAGAACTTCTGCATTGCTATTCGCTGATCCACGACGATTTACCGGCGATGGACAATTCCGATCTGCGCCGGGGCGTGCCGACCGTGCATATTCGCTATGACGAAGCGACCGCCATTCTCGCCGGCGACGCGCTTCTCACGCTTGCTTTTGAAGTGTTATCGGACCCCGACACGCACCCGGACCCGCATGTTCGTGTGGAGCTGGTGAAAAAACTTGCAGAAGCCGCAGGCCCGCAGGGCATGGTCGGCGGACAGATGCTCGACCTGATTGGTGAAGAGGAAGAATTCGACCTCGGCACTATTTCCCGCATGCAGCGCATGAAAACCGGCAAGCTGATGGCGTTCGCCTGCGAAGCCGGCGCAATCCTGGGCAAGGCCGATGACGCGCACAAGAAAGCGCTTGTGAATTACGCCTATGATCTTGGGCTTGCCTTTCAGGTGACGGACGACATTCTGGACGTCGAAGCCCCGAGCGTTTTCACAGGCAAGCCTGCCAATCAGGACGAAAAAGCCGGAAAATCCACTTTCGTTTCCACGATGGGAAAAGAGCAGGCCAGAGCCCGTGCAGAAATGCTGGTGGCCCAGGCATCGCGCCATCTCAACGTGTTCGAAGGGCGCGCCGATATGCTGAAAGAACTGGCGCGTTACGTACTGCAACGCCGGTCATAACCCATGCCCCAGTTCATTGTTATCGGTCACGACGGAAAAGATGAAGGCGCGCTGGAACGTCGCATGGCGGCGCGCGAAGCGCATTTAAAAGTCTGCGCCGAAAGCGTGGCAAGCGGCAACCAGCTGATCGGCGCCGCGATGATGGATGACGCCGGGAAGATGAACGGATCGGTTATGATCATGAATTTCGAGACGCGCGAAGAACTCGATGCATGGTTGAAACGCGAACCTTATGTTTCAGGAAAAGTATGGGACCGGGTTGAAGTTATTCCGTGCAAGGTGCCGGACACGTTCGCGCATTGCTTTCCAAAAAAAGCCTAAGGGCCGTTTCTAAATAAATCGCGATATAAACTTCTTACAGAGACGATTGATAAAAGGCCGCTGCAGGTTCCTGCTACTCCTGCAAGCAGCTTAAAGTCGCAAGACAGCGCGACAAAGCCGCACGTCCCGACGATAACGGTAGCCGCCATCATATTCTTGCTTACGTCCGAAACGTCAGACCATATATCTTTAAGATCAGCCATGAGGGCTTCACCCTATAAGTTTTTATATTTTATGTCAAATAGATTTCGAATTCTCTTTAGTTTATGAATGGCACAGGCTAAAAACAGCCTGTCATGGACGCAAAATCGAAGAAAATTAACGATTTAACAGGCAAGAACGGAAAATATCCGTTGCTTGACACCATCGCGTCACCGGCCGATTTGCGCAGACTTTCGATCGAAGAGTTGAAACAGCTTGCAGAAGAACTGCGCGGGGAAACCATCGACGCTGTTTCCGTTACGGGGGGGCATCTGGGCGCGGGTCTTGGCGTTGTGGAATTGACCGTCGCGCTGCATGCCGTGTTCGATACGCCCAAAGACAAGATCATCTGGGATGTAGGACACCAGGCCTATCCGCATAAAATTATCACGGGCCGCAGGGATCGCATTCGGACGCTGCGTCAGGGCGGCGGATTATCGGGCTTCACAAAAAGATCCGAAAGCGAATACGACCCCTTCGGCACGGCGCATTCTTCCACGTCCATTTCCGCCGCGCTCGGCATGGCCGCGGCGCGCGATCTATCCGGCGGCGATAATCATGTCATTGCCGTTATCGGCGACGGCGCGATGTCCGCAGGCATGGCGTATGAAGCGATGAACAATGCCGGCACGATGAAGAGCCGCATGATCGTCATCCTGAACGACAACAACATGTCGATCGCCCCGCCCGTCGGCGCGATGAGCAAATATCTAACCGGCCTCGTTTCCAGCAAACCGTATCTTGGCGCGCGCGATGCGGCAAAAAAGGTCGCAAACATGCTCCCCACCCCGCTTAAACACGCGGCCAAACGCGCGGAAGAAACGGCGCGCGCGGCGCTCGGCGGCGGCACAATGTTCGAAGAGATGGGATTTTACTATATAGGTCCTGTCGACGGGCATAACTTGGAACAGCTGGTTTCCATCCTGACGAACATGCGGGACAATCATCCGGACGGACCTGTTTTAATTCACGCCATAACGAAAAAGGGCAAAGGATACGCGCCCGCCGAAAGCTCCGCCGACAAAATGCACGGCGTTTCCAAATTCGATGTTGTGACAGGCGATCAGTACAAGGCGAAGTCCAATGCGCCCGCCTATACCAAAGTATTCGCGCAAAGCCTGATTAATGAAGCGCGTAAAGACAATAAAATTGTCGCGATCACGGCGGCCATGCCATCCGGCACCGGCCTGGATTTATTCGGATATGAATTCCCGGACCGCATGTTCGATGTGGGGATCGCGGAACAGCATGCCGTGACATTCGCGGCCGGACTGGCGTGCGAAGGATACAAACCGTTCACGGCAATTTACTCGACGTTCTTACAACGTGGATATGATCAGCTGGTCCATGATGTCGCCATTCAGAATCTACCGGTGCGGTTTGCGATGGATCGTGCGGGACTGGTCGGCGCGGATGGAGCTACGCACGCTGGATCGTTCGACATCGCCTATCTCGGTTGCCTGCCCAATATGGTGTTGATGGCGCCGGGCGACGAAGCTGAACTCGTTCATATGGTGGCGACGGCGGCGGCGTATGATGCTGGCCCTATCGCCTTCCGTTATCCGCGCGGTGAAGGCGTCGGCGTAGACATGCCAGAAGAAGGCAGCATTCTTTCTATCGGCAAGGGCCGCATCGTCCGGGAAGGCACGGACGTAGCGATTTTATCATACGGAACACGCCTTGCCGAAGCCCTGATGGCCGCGGATATGCTCGCCTCTAAAAATATCTCCGTCACTGTCGCGGACGCGCGCTTTGCAAAACCGCTCGATGAAGCGATGATACGCCATCTGGCCAAAAACCATGAAAAACTGATCGTTATTGAAGAAGGATCGGTCGGCGGATTTGGATCTTTTGTCCTGCAATTCCTCGCCCGCGCAGGATTACTGGATACAGCTTCATTAAAAGTCCGGACAATGCATCTGCCTGACATTTTTCAGGACCATGACACCCAAAATATTCAATATGAACTGGCCAATTTAAACGCAAAGCATATTGTAAAAACAGCCCTTACTATTTAGCATAGTGCAAGATGACGCTTGAAAGACCAACCATCGTTCTGTTCGACATGGATGGAACCACGGTGCGCCACATCAATCCCCGCCTACTGGGTGCGCTGGAGTACATTGATGACGCCATGTTCAAAATCAGCGAATGGATACATCGCAAAGAGCCGCATCCCGATTTTACGCTCGATAAAAAGGAACGAAAAAGCCTCCTGGTCCATCGCGCGCTCCATAAAATGCGGCGCAAGGAAGTTGACCAGATCGTACAGCCATGCCCAGGAATTTTTACGCTTTTGCGCATGCTGAACGACGCCCGTATTCCGATGGGAATTGTCAGCAATGGCCTGGGCAAGGGATATGGTCACGACATTCTTGAAAAATTCGGCCTTATCGGTTTCTTTAAAACGCAGATTTTCCGTGAAGACATTCAAAGATCAAAGCCTCATCCGGATCCTATATTGCGTGCCCTGCAAAATATCGGACGCCCTGTCACCTCCGAGGACATCATCTGGTACATAGGCGATCGGCACAAAGACATGCTCGCAGCCGTTGCCGCCAACGATTTTTTGCCCGCGAAGGTCATACCGATTGCGTATGGCGTCA
>CAUJHN010000148.1 GCA_963204825.1 Pseudomonadota bacterium | reverse complement strand
TCTGGCCGTGTAGGCTATAATGGAAGGATCAATGTCCATTCAGGGATTTACCTTATGAACCGGGATTATGCAGAGCAACGCATCAGGGATGCTTTGAAAGCGAGCGGTGGGAACACGACCAAGGCGCGCCAGACGGTTATCGCTTGGGCGCTAGACGATGCAAAGTTGATGCATGAACTGGTTGCGCCGCATCTGGCCGGGATCACGGCGCATGCCGTGAGCCGTGTGCAGGCCATGAAAGAAAAACCTGTTCCGGCAGCGCCGGCTGAGCCGAAGAAAGTTTCGGCATCCGCAAAGACAGATCCGTTCGGCATGGAAATTCTGAAAGCCATTGCGCTGGGCAATCCTGCACAGTTCGGGCTTGAAAGCGGCAGCGGTGTTTCGATCAAGAAACAGCAGGCATCCCAACGTCATATTGACGCCATCCGTCAGATGGTTTCCAAAGACAAATCCGGGAAGTAGATTTGTCGTCCCTGAACGTCAAAGATTTTTTTGAAGGCCACGCAGCAGAGCGCGAAGCATTCGTGCATGCCCATGTTAAGGGCCCGTATAAAATTGCGCCTCTTACAGAAGATTGGGCGTCTCGGCGGTATTTTCGTGTGAGAGCAGACGGCCGTTCATATGTTTTACTTGAATCCGTTCCGGACCATATTCCAACGGCGACCATGGGGCATAAATTATCGGCATTTATCAAGATTGCGCGGATGCTCCATGACAGCGGCATACACACGCCGGATATTCTGGCGGTTGATGAGCGGGAAGGGTTTGTTCTTCTGGAAGACCTGGGAGATGTTACGGTCAACAGGGCGCTAGATCAGGAAAGCGGCCAAAAGAGATTGTATGAGGCGGCCACGGACGTTTTGATTTCCATGCGCGACCAAATAGATCCGTGTAACACACTCAATCTACCAAAATATAAGGATAGCTATATACGCAAAGGGCGGCAGAGGATTGTCGATTGGTACATTCCAGCTATTCGCAAAGAAATGAATGGTGATGATTTGCTGAGCGGATATCTTGCGGCGTGGGATGATGTCACCGCTGTGCTGCCATCGCCGCAGATCGGGTTCATTCATGGCGATTTTCATCCGGGTAATTTGATGCTGTTGCCAGACGATACATGCGGCGTTCTGGATTTTCAGGACGCAATGTGGGGGCCTGCGGCGTATGATCTTGTCAATCTCCTGGAAAATATCCGGCGCGATGTTCCGGATGAAATCAAGGAAGAAATGATTATCCGGTATGGTGGGGGCGAAGAGTTTCGCGCGTGGTTCCGTGTGATGGGAACACAGTTTCATTGCAGGATTATCGGCCAGGTTCTTAGGCTCGCCATCGTTTCAGGCAAAAGCGACCTTTTGAAATATATGCCGCGCATCCAAAAATATTTGATTGAGGGACTAAAGGATCCCATTCTGGCGCCTCTGGCCAAATGGATGAGGCAAGAAGATATCGATTTAACGGCAACGGATTTCGATCCTGATAAAATCAAGCCGCATATTCGTTCTGACGCATTTTAAGGGCAAGCCCAAGGCCGATTAAAAACCACATATGCCTTGTGTACATGATTTCATGAAACAGGCACATGAAGGTAAAGCCAAGAACCACGAACAGCAGGGCCGTGTAAAACATGCGGATGAATTCATCATCCGTTTTTCTCGCTGTCCAAAAAGTTTTTACAACCCTCCAATAAAAAAGGGTAAAAACGGCCAGTCCAATAACGCCCATCTCCACCAGAATCCAGACAGGCGTGGAATCTATAACGTTGATAACTTCGCCGTGCTTTTGCTGCTGGTAAATCAGCATGGAACCAAGGCCTGATCCGATAACCGGATGCTGGCTGATCATTTCCAGCGCGTCCTGTAAAATAGTCAGACGCATGCTGTCACCCGGATATGTGACGTTTTCTCCAATTTCCACGAGGGCGGGTGTCGACGTTGGTGCTTCTGCCGGGGCTGCTGTAACTTTGGTCGCTTCGGCGATGACTTCAAGCTGGTTTCTGGTAAGTATGATCAATTTGTCTGGCTTGTTTGCATAGACGCATAATGTAAAGATGGTCCCTAATACGATGCAAAGTATCAGGTAAAGGCATTTTCGAATTTGGTTGCGGTTTAAAATGAAAATTGCAGGCGCGATTACAGCGAGTGCCAGAAGCGTCGCGCGCGAACCGTTAAAGACGAGAAACAGGGGGAGCAGGAAATATAGCGTATAACAATATGCGCTTTTAATAATGGGGTGTTTTAAAAAATAAGCCAGTGTCGAAAAGCTGAATATGGAGAGGATCAGCAGGCCATAGGCATTTCTGTTCGCCATAAATCCATCAATTGGATAAAACGCATATGGATCCGGTTTGAACCAGGCCGCCGTCGTTTCAAAACTGCGCAGAACAATAACCAGCAATTCATAAAACAGAACGGCGAGCGCTGTGTAGAGAAAAGTCTGAATAAAGAGAGCGATATGCTCTCGCCGTGCGTTGGTGCCAATCCATGCCCCCATGCCCATGATGGCCATGAGGATAATCCATCCGCCGAATTTATTTGTGATCGCCCAACGGTTAATCTCCCCATAGGAAAGCCAGGAGTTGAACAAGGCCAGCGTCAGGATAAGGGTTATTCCTGCAAGCCATAGGTAGACATGCTTCATCTTCCATTCCGGCCATAGGCTTTTACGCCGGAGCAATGTGACGAGAATGGCAAGGCCTGCGGCAGGGACCAGAATGTCTGTCGCATTAACACGCAGCCCTATATATGTGGGGGAAGAAAAGAGGGTGATCTGGATTTGCAGGCCTATGGCGCATAACAAACATAATCCTGCAGCCAGAGCATCCGGAAAGTTTGAAAGGCGTGGAAATTTCATTTGGGGCCCTTAAAAGCGCGTGCGGATATGGGCGAGCCCTTCACGCAGGGTGGGGAGCTTGTGCGGGCGAAAATCAGACGTCAGGATATATGGCATGCCGGCCAGGACGGTTATTAACATGCCGATCAAGCCGACCTGCACGGAAATCAGAAAGGCCGTTTCCATGGGAACGTCAAGGATGCCCAGAAAATAAACGAATGCCCCTTCGCGAACGCCCCATCCACCGATGCTGATGGGCAGGGCGGAGAGAAGGGAGATGATGGGAAGAACGGTCATTAACTGCCAAAAGGTCAGGTTCGCGCCAGTGGACTGCGCGATGAAATATTCTGCAACGAAAAAGGCAAGCTGCGCGGCAAGTGAAACGGACAGGATTTTGCCGCACAAGAACGGATTGCGAATAAGGGCTTTGAGGTAACGCAAGCCGTAACGCAAACGGCCTTTCAGTCTTGTTGCCTGGGGCATGCGGAAGACAATCATGTTGAAAAACAAGGGCACGAAAACAAACATTGTGAAGATCAGAATGCTGACATAAATCGAAAAGGTGGCGAACGTCTTATTATCTACATGATGGGCAAGGCCGGGCATGAACACTGCGGAAAGCAGAATTAAAGAACCCAGGGTCATCAGCCTGTCAAAAAGCGTCGCGATAAGCGATTTGAATATGGTCGCGCCCTGTTGAACGGACATGCCGATGCGCACAAGAATGCCGCCCACCGTGGCTATAAAAAACAGGTTTGCAAGCTGGCTTGTCAGGTTGATTTTCAAGGCATCCATGAAGGACAGATGCTTCTTGCCGATATTGACAAGCATTTCCCAACGGAAGGAAAGCAAAACGATTTGCAGAAGCATGAATACGGATGCCCACGTCCAGGCCGAGGCGCGGAAATGCGCACCCAGGTCGGACAAAACATGGCTGCTGTCCATGCGCATGACCAAAAGAATCAAAATCGTTGCCGAAATGGCAAGTTTAATCGGCAGATTAAGGTCTTTAAGTATTTTCATTAAATTTCGACAAATCCTTGAATCAACAACTATTATTAGTAAGGATAGTTCCGTTGGAGGGCAAGATGCATTTTGCCTTATTACGCAAGAATTTAAGCTTTTCAGCAGGTTTCTGTTGTGTTTATTTAGAACAATATAACCACTTACTGACAAAGGTCCACCATGTCCATTCTTGCGTCCCGTTTGAAAAGAATTAAACCCTCCGCCACGCTTGCCGTTACCACAAAGGCGGCAGAGCTGAAGGCTGCCGGAAAGGACATTATCGGCCTTGGAGCGGGGGAGCCGGATTTCGATACGCCGGAATATATCCGTAAGGCTGCCTGCGCGGCCATTGAGGGTGGGCAGACGAAATACACGAACGTGGACGGGACGCCCGCACTGAAAGACGCGATCATCGCCAAGTTCAAGCGTGAAAACGGCCTGACCTACACACGCGACCAGGTGACGGTTGGCACGGGCGGAAAACAGGTTCTTTACAATGCCCTGATGGCGACTCTTGATCCGGGTGACGAGGTGATTATTCCGGCGCCGTACTGGGTTTCTTACCCGGATATGGTGATGTTGGCGGACGGAACTCCGGTTTTTGTCGAATGCACACAGGCGAATAAATTTAAAATGACGCCGGCGCAGCTGGAAAAGGCCATTACGAAGAAAACCAAATGGATCATCCTGAATTCGCCAAGCAATCCGACAGGGGCGGGATATACAAAGGCCGAAATGAAAGCGCTTACGGACGTTCTGATGAAGCATCCGCATGTCTGGGTGCTGACCG
>CAUJHN010000147.1 GCA_963204825.1 Pseudomonadota bacterium | reverse complement strand
AACGGGCAGTCTCCCACGCCGGGATGGGGCAGGCGGTTGTAGTGCTGGTATTCGTAGATTTCGCAGTGCTCGGTGTGGAGGAGGCTATGATAGGGCAGTTTAACGTTGCACTGGTAGGTGGGGACGTTGTGTTTGATGTGGATGCGGAAGCTTTCGCGCTGGAGGTCGCGCCGGACGGTGAAGTAGGCTTTGCCGCCGGGCTGGAGCAGCTCTGCAACTGCCATGAGCACATGCACCTGCTCTTCTGGAAGCAGCACGTTGAGAACGTAGGTGCACAGAATAGTATCGAATCGGCCTTGCGGAGGATCTCCAGCTTCTCTTTCGTGATTTCGCCGGGAATGCGGATGGCAAGGCCCGGACCCGGGAACGGATGACGCTTGATGAAGTCTTCGGGCATGCCGAGTTCGCGGCCCAGCGCGCGGACCTCATCCTTGAACAATTCGCGCATCGGCTCCACGAGTTTCAGCTTCATATAATCCGGCAGACCGCCGACATTGTGATGCGATTTGATCGTCTGCGACGGGCCGCCGGTGACGGAAACACTCTCGATTACATCGGGATATAAGGTACCCTGCGCCAGAAACTCCGCCCCACCCACTTCTTTTGATTTCGCATCGAACACATCTATGAACAGCTTCCCAATCGTCTTGCGCTTCGTTTCCGGATCCGAAACACCGGCGAGCGCATCGAGGAACAGTTTCGATGCATCTTCATGGATCAGCGGAATATTGTAATTTTCGCGGAACATCTTCACGACCTGTTCCGATTCCCCGCTGCGCATCAAACCCGTATCGACATAAATGCAAGTCAGCTGGTCACCAATGGCTTCATGCAGCAGCACGGCGGTGACGGATGAATCAACGCCGCCGGACAGGCCGCAAATAACTTTGCCCTTGCCCACCTGCGCCCTGATCTTTGCAATCTGTTCTTCACGGAACGCAGCCATCGTCCAGTCGCCCTTGCACCCGCAAATCTTGTGCGTGAAGTTTTTAAGTAGATCCTTGCCGTGCGGCGTGTGCATCACTTCGGGGTGAAACTGCGTCGCCCAGAAACGTTTTTCTTCGTTGGAAATGATTGCATAAGGTGCGCCTTCCGATTTCGCGACCACCTTAAATCCGGGGGCAAGCTGTGTGACGCGGTCACCGTGGCTCATCCAAACCTGTTCGTGCGCACCTTGCGCCCAGACGCCTTCCGAGATCGCGCTTTCGCCGACCATGTCGATATAGGCGCGTCCGAATTCCCGTCCCGATGCATCGCCCGGTTCCACCTTCCCGCCCAGCTGATGCATCATCACCTGCTGGCCGTAGCATATGCCAAAAATCGGCAGGCCCAGCTCATATATATATGTCGGCGGATGCGGCGCGTCTGCGGCATAGGCGCTGCACGGGCTTCCTGAAAAGATAATCCCTTTAGGGTTATAAGCTTTGACCTTCGCTTCTTCCGCCTGGTTGAACGGCCAGATTTCGCAATAAACGCCGCTTTCGCGCAGGCGCCTTGCGATCAATTGCGTCACCTGCGATCCAAAATCGAGGATCAGGATACGGTCATGTTGATGGGAAGAAAGGGGCGTGATTTTCGGGGATGTCTTTGTCATGACTATTCTTAGCGAAATTGTTCCGGAATATCAAGAACTAGCGATGAAAAATCGTAAAAAACACCGCCGCTATTGAACAAAAGCGTGTTTTGATGTATGGTTCTCTCAATGACTAAAAAAATAAAAAAGTAACACAGGGAGAGTAAAAATATGGGTCACCTAAGGGTTAATACCCTTAAGGATCGTCTTGGCTTTTTTCTTCATTATGGTTTGACTGGTACGGTTTTCGCCGGTGCGTTCTTCGCCCTGGGGAGTCCTTTTGTGCTTGCTGGTATCGCTACCCTCGGTATGCACATAAAAAGACAGGCAGATCTCGTGGGAAAAGATGAAGTCCAGGCGGTGCTTAATGATGAAAAAATAGCGCGTATTGATGGAAAAACGCTGTTTGAACTGAAATCAGAAAACTCGAAAAGCATGTGGAACCGCCTTGGTCTGGATAACCGCGTTAATCCGGCCGGAGGTAAGAACCCGCTTTATCGGCGCATTGAGCCCTGGATACGGCAGTACGCAGGGAAGCTGGGACTAGCAAAAATTCCGCCATTCTTGCTTATGAATGGTGCAACTGGCTGGGTCGCCAACCTGTCTGAAACCTATAATGAAAGAGCGGATGTCTATGCCTTCGCCCGGGCAAATGGAAATGTTGCGCTGGCGGAGTCCGCGACACGGAACCTTAAACCCGAAGAACTGAAAGCCGTCATCGCGCGGGAAACAGCCTATATAGCGGCAAATCACAGCGACAATAGGGACAGCATCCACCAAGCGGGACGCGTGGCGAAAGCGATGACATTCCTGAATAATGTGCTTACATGCGTAAGCTCTGTTAAAAATGCAGGTCTTTATGCAGGAGCCATTGCCAGCGGTTTCGCTGCTTATGCCGTTTACAAGCACGCGGGCAGACTTAACCCGGATAACCCAGATGACAAGATCAGGCTGGACAGATGCGCAACGGCCACTGCGAACACTACACTTGCGGGATTGGCTGTAGCTTTTGGGGCACCGGAAGTTCTTCTGGCGCAGACGGTAGGCTTGGCAACACGCATATCCGTCAATCTTGTTGAGAAAAGCTATGCACGGCAAACGGAACTTCACGCCGACCGGATTGCGGCGCAGCTGACGGGCAATCCTGCCGCTTTATGTACGGCCCTCACCAAGGTGGTAGAAAAAAATCTTCCGGCTGAACCCACATTTAACCGCCGGAAACCGTCAAAGGGCTTTTTGTCTTCCTTCTTCGACCGCGTCCGTGATCTGAATGAAGTGCAACCCAATGTCGGGCGAAGAGCGGACCGACTGATGGGCTTGAGAATCAGCCCTCTGGACACAGTGCCCATGTTCTCAACTCCATAGATAAAGCACAAGGCCCGGTCATTTTGCCGGGCCTTGTGAAAATAAATGACTGGAATTAGATCGCCTTGTCGAGTTTTTCGACCAGTTTCTTGCCGCGGGCGGACAAGAACAATTCCTTGCGGCGGCGGTCATCCTTTGCGTGACGAACGACGACAAGCCCATAAGGCTTACCCATACGACGCGCGTTGGACAGCGCGCCGATAGTGCGCGACATCACGGACATGGAAATTCCCGTTCTGTCCGAAATATCTTTCAAAGAGATGCCCTCTTCCATGGCTATTTCCGCAAAGACAGTAACCCATTGAATGGGAAATTCAGGATCAATCGCGATCAGTTCCTGAAGAATTGTTTGCAGTTTTTTCATTTTCTTGTTCGTCATTTGCCGCTCTTCTCGCCGGTGTCCATTTGCCAGATGTGTAAATAAGCTGACTATATGGCATATCTACAATCGTTTCGCAATGGTAACTTGTTTTTTTATATAGCGGCCACGAACCGAACTCTTTGTTCCATTCAAACGTTAATGCGCGGACATTTCCCAATCTTACATGAATGATCATCGCATCACTCCCGCAGCTGTCGCAACAGCGGGCAATTTGTTTATATAATCATTAAACGCGCGCATTCTGTCTTTTTTTATAAGACGATAGAAAAGAATGGCGTCCTGCGCCTGGCGTCGAAGAAGCGTGCCTTCGACCTGGCTGTAAAAATTCAAAAGAGGATCCGCCGCGGTCCCTTTCGATTTTTTCCAGTCATTAAATTTTCGCATAGTGCGTATGCAAAGAGATCTGTATTCGCGCTCCTTGCGCGACAACTGAAGAAGATCGAATATTTGTGGTTCTTTTTTGGAAAAATTGGTTTTTGCAATATACGACTTACTGTTTTTTAAAATAAACATTTTAACCCCTTTCACAACTATAAGTTTGAATGCCATTGTTTTTGCCGTATAAGCTTTAAATAATATTTAAAGGGGCTTATACGAACTTTCTTTCTTTGGCATAGGATATTTCGCATTGTGAGAAGAAGTCCCGGAATTAACCATTCTTTCTATGGTTGCGCATATTGAAGACAGAGATTCGTACAGTACAGGCGGCATGTCCTTTCCATTAAAAAAAACACTTCCCCATAGGCAAGTATCGCCATGCAAAACGAACGGGCTTCCCATTCCCTTAATTATGACGGGCGGCTTTTCGAGCGCGATTTCGTCTTCTCCCAGATGGGAATAGACAAGGCCGATCATACTCTGCGCGGTCTGCAGGTCGCATTCCCAAAAGCTGGGACAGGAAACACGCGCGCGGTCCAGAACCGCCCCTTCGACAATCGTCCTGGAAAATTGCGCGCCATTCATATTGGCCCCGGTTAGGTTGCTGTGGGCAAAGCAACAGTCCGAAAGATTTGCGCAGCGCAAATCCGCGCCATGCAATATGGCATAGCCTATATCGCTGCCACCAAAATCCGTCCCCCAGAAGGATGCGCCGGGGGCAATCATGCCATCAAGCGACGCATCAGTTATTTTGCAGTTCCGCAAGTCCGCATACGATAAGTCTATATTTCTTTCAACCACTTCCTCCAGCGTATTTTTGACGGTTTTGTGTCGTGTTTCGAACAGCTTTTTACCTGACAATGAACATATAATCATATTTCCCCACATAGATGTTTTATACCAACTAAAAATAGATGGCATAATGCATATTTGTCAATAGGGAATTATGTTATTGTTTTATAAGGACGGCCGCAAAAAAACCGTCGGTATGGTGATCTTTGGGAAACAGACGGAGATACGGATCGGCGCAAGGCGGTTCTGTTCCCTGCCATTCCCATGCCTTCGATAAAGGTAGAAGCCTGTAGCCTGGATACCGTGATAAAAATGCCTCTACCTGTTCTTCGTTTTCTTCCGGGAACAGGGAACAGGTCGCATATATCAAGCGTCCGCCGGGTTTCACCTTGTCGGCAACGCGGTCCAGAATCTCTGACTGCATGGTTTTGATTTCTTCCAGCGATGGTCCGTACCATTTCCAGCGCAGGTCGGGATTGCGCCGCCATGTTCCGGAAGAGGAACAGGGCGCATCCACCAATACAACATCCATCGCCTCTTTTTGCCGGCGGAGCCATTTGCGGTTTTGTTCTTCCGCCAGAGAACGCGTCTCCACATTGTGCACACCCGCTTTTCTATAGCGCGGCTTGCCCTTCTCGAGGCGCCGGGTGTCATTGTCCATGGCAACGATATTGCCTTTGTTATTCATCATAGCGGCCAGAACGAGGGTTTTGCCGCCCCCACCCGCACAAAAATCGAGAACCCGCATGCCGGGCTTTGCGCCGCTGATAAGGCCGATCAGCTGCGATCCTTCATCCTGTATTTCAACAAGGCCCGATTTAAAGGCCTTCGTATCGCTCATAAAGGGCTTGCCTTCCGCGCGAAGTCCTATAGGGGAATGCTGCGTCTTTTGCACCTGTACCTTGTCCTTTTTCAGGGATTCCATCGCCTCGTCCCTGTTGCCCTTAATCGTATTAACGCGTAAATCCAGCGGCGCGGGATCGATCATGGCGGCAAGATGCGATTCAAAATCGGCGCCGAACAGGGCCTTTAATTTTTCTTCCGCCCATTCAGGACATTCACAACGCACAGAAACCGGCATGCCGCCATCATCAATAGATTTGCCAAAGAGAGATTCCGCAAAAGAAAGCTCTGCAGCATCCAGAGGCTGCGCGTCATGCCCTTCGCCCGTAAAGATCGCTTCCAGCGCCTCTTCGTCCGCCTGCTCGTTCAAAACAAGATCTGCCAGCACGCGCACACGCGATATATCCTTTAACCCGCTTTGAGCGATCCACCAGCCCAGCCGCGCATGAGCTCTCATAATTCTGTAAGTCCGCTCCACAATACTGGTCCGGTCCTTGGAGCCGATAAAGCGCCGGGCCGCCATAAAATCCCGTATGACATTGTCCATGGGAATCCGGCCCGCGTTGATGCGGGCAAGAAGATCGATGGTGCTGGCGATGCGTGCGGACGGTTTCATGGGCAACATTTAACCTATTATTATTGTTATAAAAATAAAATAATTATTTACATAAATAGTAAATTAGGTTATAAACCTATGTGTATAAAACTGCTTAGTTTGAGAGACTAAAAAGATGGGCGAAACAGCTTTTACTTTTCGGGAAAGCGCACTTGGCGGTGTCGGCAGCGGGCCTGTCTATTATCGCGGCTTCATGGAAGGTATTTATAGCAAACTTGCCACTTATGATCTCAAAAGCGCCAAGCTTCGTGGTCAGGATAATCAAAATGACGTGATTGACTTAACGTCTCATTCAGGAAGCACCTGTATTATTCGTCTCGATTATGGGAGCGAGAAATTCACTATTTCAACTTACAGACATCGCAGCGATGAAGGTAAAACTTCTGAACAAGACGTTTTATGGGCAGACCGTCAGCAAGTGGTTTCTGTAATAGACACATGGTTGCGTGCTAATAACATTTTACCTCGCACAGCCAACGTACCAGGGCTACGCAGTTAAATTTAATTTCTGTCACATATTGAAATTCTTATGCCTTCTTCTATCCTTCTTGAATATTTATTGAAGAAGAAGTTACATGACCCATACCTTATTTGATCCACTTCAGCTTGGCGATATTTCCCTGTCCAACCGCATTATTATGGCCCCTTTAACGCGCGGACGCGCCGGTGACAGCCGGATCCCTAATGCGTTAATGGTCGAATATTACGCACAAAGGGCCGAAGCCGGATTGATTATCAGCGAAGCCACCGCCATTTCCGCCCAAGGCTATGGCTGGGCGGGGGCCCCCGGCCTATACACGGATGCCATGGAATCGGGGTGGAAGAACGTCACTGACGCGGTGCATAAGCGCGGCGGCAAAATGGTGCTGCAGCTCTGGCACATGGGCCGCCTCTCCCACCCTGTATTTCAGCCGAACGGTATCCTCCCCGTCGCGCCTTCCGCAATCAAGGCCGATGGATTTACGCGCGATGCTTCCGGGAAGAAGGAATATGTGACCCCTCGCGCTCTGGAAGCATCGGAACTTCCAGGCATTATCGAAGATTATGTGCAAGCAACAAAACGCGCCTTGCGTGCCGGATTTGACGGGGTCGAAGTGCATGGCGCAAACGGCTATCTTCTCGACCAGTTCATCCGGGATGGCAGCAATCACAGAACGGATGAATACGGCGGCAGTATCGAAAATCGCCTGCGCTTCCCTTTAGAGGTGGTGGAAGCCGTCGTGGCAGAAGCCGGGGCTGGAAGAGTCGGTATACGCCTTTCCCCTACGAACCCCAACGGCGGGACCGCGGACAGCGACCCGCTTAAAACCTTCACCAGTGCGGCAAACGCCCTGAGTGGCTTCAACCTTGCTTATCTGCATGTCATGGAGCCAGCGCCAGAATCGGGTAAAGCTTTTTCCGGGCCCTTCGTAACACCGGAAATCCGCAAAGCCTATCGCGGCAATCTGATCGTCAATGGCGGGTACGATCTGGGGAGCGGGACTAAGGCGGTAGATGAAATTGGAGCCCAGGCAGTTGCCTACGGCGTTCCGTTCATCGCCAATCCCGACCTTGTCCGGCGGCTCAAAATGAACGCCCCTTTAAATGCTGCAGACCCATCCACCTTTTATTCCGAAGGGGCCAAAGGTTATACGGATTATCCTGTCATGGAACAGGCCGCATAAAAAAACCTGCCCCGGATAAGGGCAGGCTTTCTTAAAAACGAATACCGTTCTTAGTGAGCGGCTTCTGGAGCAGGAGCGGCTTCACCAGCGGAAGGAGCAGCAGCATCAGCGCATTCTGCAGGCTTTTCTTGGCCTTCTGGAATAGCGGCACAGTCAACAGCGGCGGCAGCGCCTTCCGTTGCTGCAGGAGCAGCAGCTTCTTCAGCTTGTGCTTGGAATGCATAGTAAGCAGGGGCAGCGGCGATCAGGCCAACAGCAGCCAGCATCAGGGCGTATTTGTTCATAGGGTCTCTCCGAGTGAATGGGTTGAAAGAAAGTGTTTTTGGGTAAAAACAGGAAACACTATGCCACCGTTTTTTGTAAATGCAATCCACCCTCTGCAATATTTTTTGCGTTTTCAGCCTAAAAGAAAGGCCTGAAACCATGGGCTTCAGGCCTTTCCGATAAAGCATGAAAAGGTGATTATTTCACCAGTTTGCCGTCTTTCACGTTCAGAACCGTGCCGTCTTTGGCTTTGTGTTCGCCATCTGGAGCAGGCGTTTTCGTGCCATCAGCGGCAACGACGGAAACCATGTCGCCTTCAACAACGACTTTCGTGCCGTCGGCCAGTTCATGCTCAACAGCGGCAGGAGCTTCTGCAGCAGCCGCAGGAGCAGCATGCTCTTCAGCTTTTACAGCAACGGATGTTCCAAGGATAAGGCCGGCAGCAGCCAGCATCAGTGCGAGTTTGTTCATGTTTAAGTCCTCAAATAATGGAAAGTCTCCGGCGCACAATTGCCCCGGTGGTGGTAATTATGTTCAAACCTTTCTCCAGATCAAGAGGGGGAGACGGGCTGGATGCAAATATTTTTGGAGTCGGGGTCAATCATGGCAGGAATGTGTCCAAAACCAAGTAAATGAGGCAGAATCGGGCGGGGACTTTCCATACATTTAACCGCGAAGGGCCGCCGTATCCCGCCAGCCATAGCAAATTTCCTTCAATGAGGAAGGTCCTATCTCAACCATCTTGCCCCCCAGTTTCTGCCCGCCCATCTTTTCATAGAAGGCCTTGCCGCGCGCATTGGCGTCCAGGACCCAGAGGCATATCGCGGTATGCTTTCGTTCCTTTAATTCCCTTGCAGCATGGCGCAGCAATGCGGAGCCTATCCCCCTTCGCCAGAAATCCGGATGAAGATAAAGCGCATAGATCTCTCCCGAATGTGAGGGGCGGATGGGTGATGATCCGGGCGGCGGGGTTTTTGTGCGCCCTACCGTTACAAATCCTGCAGGGCGGCCCTCTTCTTCCGCGATAAAACTGTCGCTCTCCCCCGCCGCCATCCAGCCGGCCCAGTCCTTGATCCTTTGTTCGGTGGAAAGGGAATCCAGATAGGCCTGATCGACAATCCCGCCATAGGCGCCTTTCCACCCTTCAATATGAAGCGCGGCGATGGCAGGTATATCTTTTTCAGTGGCTTTGCGGATGGTGGTCATGCTCTTAAAAACCGGCTAGTATGCGCTTTCATTCATAAGGATTACCCATCATGGCACCGAACCTATCCGACAACAAACCCATTCTGATTTTTATTGCGGTCGTCCTGCTCGCCATTCTCGGCGTGCTGGTTTACCAGGCGACAAGGCCAACCCCGGAAGAACGCGCAGCAGATGCCATCAGCGGTGTTGTGGAAGATATCGGCAACACGATTGCCGGAGACAGAAACGATTAGTTTTCTGTCCGGTAATTAGGCGCTTCCGCGGTGATGGTCACGTCGTGAACGTGGCTTTCGCGGTAACCGGCGCCAGTCATGCGCACGAACTGCGCCTTTTCTTTCATTTCAGCAATCGTGGCGCAGCCGGTATACCCCATGGCGGCGCGAAGACCGCCGACCATCTGGTGGATGACGTTACTGACTGGGCCTTTATAGGGCACGCGGCCTTCGATACCTTCGGGCACCAGCTTGTTCGACTGTTTAACACCGCCCTGGAAGTACCGGTCGGCGGAGCCGTTCACCATCGCGCCGACGGACCCCATGCCGCGATAAGACTTATAAGAACGACCTTGGTAAAGGATAATTTCGCCAGGTGCCTCATCGGTCCCTGCAAACGCACCGCCCATCATGGCAAGATCCGCGCCCGCAGCAATCGCCTTGGCGAAGTCGCCGGAATATTTGATGCCGCCGTCCGCTATAACAGGCACGCCATGCTTCTTCGCCTCTTCGGCCACCATCATAATGGCGGTCAGTTGCGGCACGCCCACTCCGGCGACAACGCGCGTCGTGCAGATGGATCCGGGACCGATCCCGACCTTCACCGCATCCGCCCCGGCACCGATCAAAGCCTTGGCCGCTTCGCCCGTCGCGATATTGCCAGCGATAATCTGCAAGCCGTTTGTACGCAGCTTGCGCACCCGCTCTACCATTTCGATCACGCCCTTGGAATGACCATGCGCCGTATCCACAACAAGGACATCCAGCTCCGCATCGGCCAGCGCTTCCGCCCTCGCGATATTCCCCTCACCCGTACCAATGGCTGCGCCAACACGCAGGCGATCTTTATCGTCTTTACAGGCGTTCGGGAATTTCTGCGCCTTTTCGATGTCCTTTACCGTCACGAGTCCTATACAACGCTCGTTATTATCGACGACCAGAAGTTTTTCGATGCGGTGCTTGTGCAGCAATTTGCGCGCGTCTTCCTTGGTAACTTTGTTGTAGACCTTGATCAAACCTTCGGAGGTCATCAGGTCCTTCACAAGCTGGTTCATATTTTCAGCAAAACGCACGTCACGGTTCGTTAAAATACCGACAAGCTTTCCGGATCCGAGTTCAGTCACAGGTATCCCCGAAATATTTTGCTGACGCATCACCGCTAAAGCTTCACCCAAGGTCGCATCCGGATGGATCGTGATCGGATTCACCACCATGCCGCTTTCGTAGCGTTTAACGCGGCGGACCATTTCGGCCTGCTGCTCGATACTCATGTTGCGATGTAAAATACCCATCCCGCCATTCTGCGCCATAGCTATGGCCATACCCTCTTCCGTGACAGTATCCATGGCCGAGGATAAAAGCGGGATGTTGAGCTTGATGGTTTTTGTCAGCTGGGTCTGCGTGTTCACCGCATCGGGCAATATATCGGACGCGCCGGGGAGAAGCAGCACGTCATCAAACGTGTAGGCTTCCGGGATCAGTATTTGGGGGGAGGATATCGTCTTGGCCATGGCAAACCCGCTTTCGTTAAACGCCGTTTGCAGGGCATATATAACTGGATATCACAAAAAGTAAATGTTTTTATCCTTTATCCCACCTAACATCTTTTTCTAATGTATCTTGCCGTATTTTATGTTACTGTAATATATCAACTTTTTATCCCAAAGCCATGAACGCCACAAAACCCGTTAATCAATATTTTCTGCCGATTCGTGATGGGCTGCTCTCCGCTCTCGTCATCTTTGCCATAGCCGCCGCCGCTGGCTGGGCCGTTTATTATCAGGCAGCTGGAGCCCTCAAAAAAGAAGTGCAGTCCGGGCTGCTCTCTCTGGCGGAAAGCGCCGCCCATCTGGTGGACGGGGATGCCCACCAGCAAATAACAAGTCCGGATCAGAAATACTCACCCCTTTATGAACAGGTCAGGAAACCCTTTTATGCGTTGCTAAAGGGCAACCCGAATATCGCATTTATCTACACGGCCATTCCGAAGGATGGAAAGATCTATTTCATTTTGGATTCCAAAATCTTAAAACCCGGAGACGAGGATGATACGTCCGACGTTATGGAGGAATATACAGAAGCCACCGACGTCATGAAGGCTGCCATGCAAAGCCAGAAAGCCGCTGTCGAAGAGGAAGCCTATACTGATGAATGGGGCACATTCCTGAGCGGCTATGCTCCTATTCATGATTCTAAAAATAATTTCGTCGGCATCGTCGGCGCCGATATACGGATCACGGATTACCTGGCCCGACTTGCCCTTGTCAAACGCGCCCTTCTTATTGGCCTCAGCGTCGCGTTTGCCGCAGCCGCGGGCATAGGAATGATGGTTTACAGAAACAAAAAGGCCGCCATTGCTGAGCAAATAAAATCCGAAGCGCAGAAAGCGGCGATGAAGGAAATGGAAGACCGCCAGCGCGAAGAGCAGGAACGCCAGAAAGACGAGTTTGAAAAGACGAACCGGCGCAACATGCAGCGCATGGCGGATCTCTTTGAAACATCGGTGAGCGACGTCATAGACAATCTAAGCGCCTTTGCCCAGAAAATTAGAACGGATATCGTAAACGTAAAATCGATTGCGGCAGAAACCAATCAGGCAAGTGCCCTTGTCTCTCTTCTTTCGGAAGAAGCAGCGCAAACTTCCGGACAAGTGTCGGCCGCGGCGGAAGAACTTTCCGCATCCATCCGGGAAATCAGCGACCAAACCCAAAAATCCAGCGTCATCGCCATTCAAGTTTCAGACAAAGCCGAGGATACAAAGGCGGCCATTTTGGCGATGGCCGAAAAATCCAATAACGTAAAAAATATATTAGGACTTATCACTGATATCGCCGACCAGATTAATCTTCTTGCCCTCAATGCCACCATCGAAGCAGCACGCGCAGGGGAGGCAGGAAAGGGATTTGCCGTGGTGGCAAGTGAAGTGAAAAACCTATCCAATCAGGTTGCGGCGGCAACAACGGACATAAGGGCGCAGATCGGCGATATGCAGAATGCGACCGATATGTCCGTTGAATCCGTTATGGCCATTTTACAAATTGTTCGCGATATGACGCAAAGCATTCAAAGCGTCGCAGCCGCCGTGGAAGAACAGGCCGTGGTAACGAATGAGATTGCCAGTAACATCGGACGCACGGCGGAAGGCACCCGCAATATCACCGAAAACATAAAAAACGTCGAAGACGGTGCGCAGCAAACCGGCGCAACCGCCGAAGAAGTCTTGGGTGCAGCAGGGCAGTTGAACACCCAAGCCGACCTTCTGAAACAAAAAGTCGACGAATTCCTGGAAAAGGTCCGGGCTTAATCTTTTACTGTTTTCCTGAAACCCGTGGCAACAACATAGGTCTCCGGCGATTCTTTTCGGCTCGACGGAGGCTTGATGTGTTTGACCGATCTGAAATCCTTTTTCATGCGGGCAAGCAGGTCGGCTTCCGTGCCGCCCTGAAAGACCTTGGCGAGAAAAGCGCCGTCAGGTTTTAAGATTTCTACCGCGAATTCATATGCGGCCTCCACCAGCAGCATGATTTTTGTATGGTCCGTGTTGCGGTGCCCCACCGTGTTATGCGCCATATCGGACAACACGACATCCGCACCAGCGCCACCCAGAGCATCGATTAAAACACCCGGCGCGTCGTCTTCCATGAAATCCATCTGGAAGAATACAACGCCGGGCATAGGATCCATTTCGAGAAGATCGATGCCCACGACATGGCATCCTTTGGCCGCCGCAACCTGGCACCATCCGCCGGGCGCCGCGCCGAGATCCACAACCGCTTGCCCTTTTTTGAGTATTTTCACTTTCTCATCTATTTCGATAAGTTTATAGGCCGCGCGCGAGCGATAGCCTTCCGCCTTGGCCTTCGCCACATACGGGTCATTGAGTTGCCGTTCTATCCATTTGATGGAAGAAATCTTGCGGCCTTTGGCGGTCTTGATCTTTTTCATGAGGCTACAAAACCATAATTACGGAAGAAACGCAAAAGGCGGCGATCAAAATGACGATCGAGGCCGCCATATGGACGTGTTTCATCTCCCCTTTCGATCCCCTGGCGATGAGTAAAAACAGACCGATAAAAACGCCATATGTCACCTGTCCGCGCGGCAGGATGGCGCTTTCCATCGTTCCCAAAAACCCATGCCCCCATCCGAATTGCTGCAGCAATTCCACCTGAAGCCTCAATAAAAACAGGCTCGCCCCGACAAACAAACATGTCAGAATACGCTTACCCCGTTCCGTTACGATTAAAGCCAGCGGAAGCCACAAAAAATCAACATATTCCATATATAACGGGTCTGGTTTCATGGTCAGCTTCTTGATACGATGGACGGGCCCTTATTTCACCATAATTAAACGTCATACACGTTATCATGAAGATCGCCAAAATGCTCCGCCTTTTGCTACCTCTATGCCTGCTCATGGCGGCAATGCCCGCGCCCGCTCACGCGCAAACCATCATTCGCGACGCCGAAATAGAAGATTATATGGCGGGATGGTTCAAACCCATTTTCGATGCCGCGGGCATGAGCCCGGATCAGGTTAAAATCATCATTGTGCAGGACGACAAAATAAACGCCTTTGTTGCAGGCGGATCCAATATTTTCATCTATACTGGACTTTTGCAGAAAACCGAAAATCCGGGAGAAGTCATTGGCGTCGTCGCGCACGAAATGGGGCATGTCACGGGCGGACATTTAATCCGCGGACGCGAAGCGATGGAACAAGCCTCCTATGAGAGCATACTTGGCATGATACTGGGCGTAGGCGCAGCAATAGCGACAGGCGACGGCGGAGCGATGGCGACAATTGGCACGGCGTCAAGCTCAATGGCCCAGCGGAAGTTCCTGTCTTATTCCCGCGCCTTCGAATCCAGCGCCGATCAGGCCGCGCTTAAATTCATGGACAAGGCGCAGTTAAATCCCGGCGGCCTGGAAAGCTTTATGCATAAACTGGAGAATGAAGAGTTTCGCCCCTCATCGCAGCAATCCGAATATGTGCAAACCCACCCGCTGACCCGCGACAGGATCGATGCCATTCACCAAAGAGTCGCCGCTTCCGCTTACAAAGGCAAAGCTTACCCGCCTGAATGGCTGGCGCAGCATAAAATGATGCTGGCAAAACTGGCAGGCTTTATCACGCCGCAGCAGGTGGTCTGGAATTACGATGACCGCGATATGTCCCGCGAAGCGCTTACCGCAAAGGCGATTGCCGCTTACCGTCAGAACGAGGTGCAGAAAGCTTTGAAACTCGGGGACCAGCTTTTAGCCATGGAGCCCGATAATCCATATTTTTTGGAATTGAAGGGACAGATGCTTAAAGATTTCGGGCGCGTGCCGGAATCGGTTTCCTATTACGAAAAGGCCGTAGCAAAAAAACCCGGTTCCGGACTTATCCGCATGGCCCTTGCACATGCTCAGATAGAGACCGCCGGCAATGACAACGCAAAACTCCAAAAAGCCATAGATAACCTTCAAGTCGCCCTTAAAGACGAACCACGCTCAACATATATCCACCGGCTTATGGCCACCGCCTATGGAAGGATGGGCGATGAAAGCCGCGCCAAGCTGCATCTGGCCGAAGAAGCCCTGCTCCAGCGCAAGTATGACTATGCCAGGGGACAGGCCCAGACTGCTCTTAAGGGGCTGAAATCCGGCTCTGCCGACTGGATCCGCGCCAACGACATATTATCCTATATAGCCAGTGAAAAAAGCACGGGCGAAGATAGTTAAAAAGCCTATTTTGCCCTGCCCAAAGCGAATAAGGTAAGATAGTATATTCGAACAATTTTAAACCTCTTCAAGGAGATACCCCCGTGAACCGTTATGCTTTAGCCCTATTGATGGCCGCTTTCCTGCTTCCCGTATCCGCTCGCGCCGAAATGACGGCGGAACAAAAAAAAGAAGTCGAAGAGATTGTCAAAGCATACATCCTGGAACACGGAGATGTGCTGATCGAAAGCGTCAATAAATTCCAGGCGGTTGAACAGGCAAAACAGGCAAAAGAGCAGGAAATAAAATTCGGCCCGAAAGTTGTCGAACTCGCAGCAAAAATCAAAGCCGATAAAACAGCCGCCAGCACAGGAAACCAAGATGGCGATATCGTAATTGTTGAATTTTTTGACTATAACTGCGGATGGTGCAAAAAGGCATGGACAGAAATCCAGAGCCTTTTGAAGGATGACAAGAACGTTCGCATAGTTTTCTTTGACCTGCCTGTTCTGGGGCCGGATTCCCTGGAAACCGCGAAATGGTCTTTGGCCGCCAAAAAGCAAAACAAATATTTTGAATTCCATTCCGCGATGATGAATCATCCCGGCCAGCACGATACGGAAACGTTGAAAAAGCTTTCCAAAGAAGCTGGGCTGGATGTCGAAAAACTGGAAAAAGACAAAGCGTCGCCTGAAATAGAAGAAGAAATCAAAAAGCATCTGGAAATAGCAGAAAGCATCGGTGTGCAGGGAACGCCCGGCTTCCTTATCAACGATCAAATATTCCGCGGCTACATCCCTTATGACGCCATGCAGGAAACCATTAAGGATATCCGCGCAAAGAAGAAATAAAGTAAGCCGTCACAGGAATAAAAGGGAGTCCGGGGAACTGGACTCCCTTTTGGTTTGTTAGGCGCATTACCCAAAGCAAGCCGTTGCGTGAAAGCCCTTTTTTTGCAATAAATGGGCACATGAATTCATACCGTCAGTAACGAAAGGACAATATTTCCATGAAACGCTATCTTCATCTTTTCCCTCTAATGGCCATAACCGCTGTGGCATTCACACTGGCGGCGTGTGATGACAAAAAAGAACAAGATCAGACAGCGATGGAACAAACGGCGCCGACCGATCAGACGACGCCGCCTGCAGCAACGGAAAATGTGCCGCCCGCACCCTCTGTTGCCCCTGTCGTGCATGTTGAAGGAACTACGGCCTACGCTACGGCGGAAGGCGCAACGACAGGCGTTGTTTTCATGAACCTGATAAACCAGCAAACGACACCCGACAAACTTATCGGCGCCAGCACGGATATAGCGGGCAGTGTGGAGATTCATGAAAGCACAATGTCTCCTGAAGGAGTCATGCAGATGCGCAAAGTGGATGCGATTGAGATTCAGCCCAATCAGCAAATAACACTGAAACCAGATGGGTATCATTTGATGCTGATGAATTTGAAAGAGCCGCTCACAGTGGGCAAGGACTTGAAGATCACGCTTGATTTTGAAAAGGCGCCGGATGTGACGGTGCCTGTCTGGATTACTTCGCCGACAGACACCGGCATGCCTTCGATGAACGGTGCTGCCGCGCCGGTTCCTTCCGAAACGGCACCAGCCCCAACGACATCGGCACCGGATGAACCAATGCCGATGGAAGGCACCATGGACGGCATGCACCATGACAGCGCACCGGAAACGCCTGCTGCGCCGACACCTGCCCCATCCACGGATGCGCCTGCTGCCGATGAACAGCCAGCTCAGTAAGTCTATCCTGATCCTCAACGGCCCGAACCTCAATATGCTTGGGGTTCGGGAGCCGTCTGTTTACGGTCATCAGACATTGCAGGATGTCAAAGTCCTGTGCGTCGAGCGGGCGGGCGAGCTTGCCATGACTGTGGATTTTCGTCAGAGCAACCATGAAGGCGAACTCGTGACCTGGATTCAGGAAGAGCGGGAAAATATCTGCGGGCTTATCATTAACGCCGGGGCGTATACCCATACTTCCCTTGCCATCCACGACGCATTGAAGGTGCTTACCGTCCCCATAATCGAAGTCCATATCTCCGATCCTGAACAGAGAGAAGAATTTCGTCATTTTTCATATATCAAGCCCCTGGCGACTGAAGTCATCAAAGGCAAAGGCGTTCCGGGCTATATCGAGGCCATCAACACCTTGTCCACACTGGTAAAAACCGGTTAAAGCCGAATCCTTTGACTTTTCAGCCTTTTTTCTCTATTCAAAGGCGTTCGAAAGATTAACAACGAAGCGCGGGATTCATGAAGATCGATGCGAAAGCGATCCGCCAGCTGGCGGACCTCCTGGAAGAAACGGGCCTGACGGAAATCGAAGTCGCCGAAGGCGATCAGATGATCCGTGTTAACAAAGGGGGGGCCTTCCTTGGCGCGCCGCAAGGCCACCACCTGCCGGCCAATTTCAATATGCCGTCCGACCCCACCGTACCCCAGAAAGGCAACACGGCCCCGCCTGCGACAATCACGGGCGATCATCCAGGCGCGGTTACATCGCCGATGGTCGGCACGGCCTATTTGTCTCCCGAACCCTCTGCCCCCGCCTTCGTCAAGAAAGGCGATACGGTCAATGCGGGCGATACGCTTCTCATCATCGAAGCCATGAAAGTCATGAACCCGATCAAGGCCTCGAAGAGCGGCACGATCACACAAATCCTCGTCGCCAACGGCAAGCCCGTTGAATATGGCGATGTGCTGATGGTTATCGAATAAAAACATGTTCAAAAAGATCCTTATCGCCAATCGTGGTGAAATCGCGCTGCGCATCATCCGTGCCTGCCGTGAAATGGGTATTCAATCGGTTGCTGTGCATTCGACTGCCGATGCCAACTCCATGGCTGTGCGCCTTGCCGATGAATCCGTTTGCATCGGCCCGCCATCCGCGAAGGATTCTTACTTGAACATTCCGGCGATTCTGACGGCCGCCGCTGTTACTGGCGCGGAAGCCATCCATCCCGGTTACGGATTCTTATCCGAAAACGAAATGTTCGCGCGCATGGTGGAAGAACATGGATTTACCTTCATCGGCCCCAAACCCGAACATATCGAAAAAATGGGTGATAAGGTCGTTGCGAAAAAAACCGTAATGGATCTTGGCCTTCCCGTGGTTCCGGGATCGAACGGCGCCGTCACATCCGTCGAAGAAGGCCTCGCTTTCTGCAAAAAGGCGGGTTATCCCGTTATCATCAAGGCGGCATCGGGCGGCGGGGGACGCGGCATGAAAGTCGTGCGCAGCGAGGATCAATTTAAAGAACAATATTCAACCGCGCGTTCCGAAGCCAAAGCAAATTTCGGCGACGATACGGTATACATTGAAAAATACCTCGAAAAACCCCGTCACATCGAAATACAGATTTTCGGCGACAAGCACGGCAACGGTATCCACCTCGGCGAACGCGACTGTTCCATTCAGCGCCGCCACCAGAAACTGGTGGAAGAAGCGCCGTCGCCCATTCTAACGCAGGATGAGCGCGAAGCGATTGGTTCCCTTGCAGCGGATGTAATACGCAAGATGGGTTACGTCGGCGCAGGGACGATTGAATTCCTTTATGAAGAAGGCAAATTCTACTTCATGGAAATGAACACGCGGATCCAGGTGGAACACCCTGTGACGGAACAGATCACGGGCATCGATTTGATCCGCGAACAGATTCGCGTGGCCGCCGGTGAGCCGCTTTCTCTGAACAAAGACAATATAAAATTCCGCGGACACGCCATCGAAATCCGTATCAACGCCGAAGATCCTGACACGTTCGCGCCGTCACCGGGCAAAATTACGCAGTTCCATGCGCCTGGCGGCCTTGGAGTTCGTTTCGATTCCGCGATTTACGGCGGCTATTCCATCCCTCCCTATTACGATTCGATGATTGGCAAGCTGATTGTCACAGGCAAGACGCGAGAGGAATGCCTCGCCCGTATGCGCCGTGCGATTGCCGAAACCGTGGTCGATGGAGTAAAAACCACGCTGCCGCTGCACCAGTGGATATTCAACCAGCCTGAATTTGTTTCCGGCGAATACAATATTCACTGGCTGGAAAAGAAACTGGCGGAACGTTAATTTTTTCGGCCTTGTGCTATAATTGAACCATGCACGGCCCTTCCCCCATTGATTTTTTACTGGAAGCCTATCGTCAGGGCGTCTTTCCCATGGCGGAAGATGCAGCACATGAAGATTTTGCCTTTTACCGGCCCGTCATGCGTGGGCTGTTGCCGATTAAAACAATTCACATACCGCAAAAGCTTTTAAAAACCATAAGGGCGCAAAAATACGCTATCACCGTAAACAAGGCGTTCGAAGCCATTATCGACGGCTGCGCCGCGAGCGGCAGTAAACGCAGCAAGACATGGATTAACCGTCCTATTCGGGATTTGTTCGTCATGCTGCACCATCACGGCCATGCCCATTCAATTGAATGCTGGACGAAGGATGGAAAACTGGCGGGCGGACTATACGGCCTTTCCATTGGCGCGGTATTTTGCGGGGAAAGCATGGTCTCATTCGAAAAGGACGCCAGTAAGGTCGCTCTGATTTATCTATGTGCCCTGCTGCACAGGGGCGGATATACCGTGCTCGACACGCAATTTATCAACCCGCATTTATTGCAGTTCGGGGCATATGAAATAGAGCAGGAAAAATATGAAGCGCTGATCGCAACGGAAATGAACAAGCCCGCATGCGCTTTGGCGGACATCATGCTAGATCATAAGCTGATGGAATCCTTCCTTGCGGCGAATAGGGAGGATTAGGGCATTTACCTTGCTTTCCTCTTGGCCTTTGCTTTCTTGGATTCATATAGCTGTGCATCGACGCGTTTTAACACGTCCGCGCTTACGCAATTATCGTCCATTTCTGCGGAACCGATACTGGCCCGCACAGGGATACGTACATCGTTCCACACCATGAAGGATGTGTTGATTTCTTTGTCTATGGCGTCAATTTTTCTGATAGCCCCTTCCAGTGTCGTATCGTAGAGAACCCCGACGAACTCATCGCCGCCAAAGCGGCAAATAGAATCCGTCTTGCGGGTCAACTTCGATAGAATGCCTGCTATATGCTGGAGGGCGGCATCACCCGCCGCATGCCCATATGTGTCGTTGATGAATTTGAAATCGTCCAGGTCGACCAGTAGCATATAATGTTTTCCGGTTTTCTTGCGTTCATGTCTGACACGTTCGCTATCAATCTCCTGCATGATATTGTCGAAGTGGCGGCGGTTGTAGGCGCCGGTCAAGGAATCCGTCAGCGCCATCTCTTCCAGCTTCGTATTCTTTTTTTGCAAATCAGAAAGCGTTTCAAGAAGGCCCTCCAGCAGCGCTTCGCCCTTCATGGGGTCGGCCTGAATGAGACGCACAAGATTTTTGCTGATTTTATCTTTTATCGCCGCATCGAGCGGCATGTCTTCCAGTGGAACGGATATACCGCCCCTTAAGCCCGAAACAATCGCAGATTGCTCCAACATGTTATAGTCCCCCCTATCATGAAGTCTGACAGAGTGGCCGCTTGCATGTCAAATTAACCAATATAATCAAGAGGGAGCAGGCGTATGCCCCGTTGATCCATTCGCACGGCTTCTCGGATCTGCCTGCTTTTGCTGATACATGACTGCGTCCGCCATGCTTTCAATTTCTTTGGGAGTCATACCCGGTTGCAAAAGACAATGGCCGATATGGGCGCATACATGAACATTCCCGATTTCGCCGGCGAGGTTACGCGCTTGAAATACTATTCCATCTAGCAATACCGATATTCTATTTCTAACGACCTCAGCCCCTTCCTTGTTCGTATAGGGCAAGATCGCCAAAAACTCATCCCCGCTGCGGCGTGCGAGATAATCCTGCCTTCTGAGATTCGCCTTCATGGTTTGGGCAAAGAGCTTCAAGGCTTGGTCCCCTATTTCATGGCCAAACGTATCATTGATGCTCTTGAAGCCTCTTAGGTCGATCATCAGCAGCTGAACACCGCGTGTGCGCCGCTTTCCGCCCTCGGCCTGCCCGTTCAGTTTTTGAACAACCTCTTCTAACCTCTCCTTAAACGCCCTGTAATTCGGTAGATTGGTCAACTCATCGATATAAGCGAGCTTACGGAGACGCCCAACTTCACGCTGCAGTGATGCAATCCTTCTGTCTTTGAAGCGCAGCTTAGCGTTCAGCGAGACAACAAGCTCCGGTATCGTACTACGCGCACTGCCGGCAAATGCCCGTTGAAGCGGCGTTACCGCCCGCCCTCCGGCGCAGGGCTGGTGAAAATCATGCTTAATTCTTTGTATTTTAATGTGTTTCATGCCCGCTACTTAGCGGACTGAAACAACCGCGTCAATAAATATTATTATGTTAATAATCGGGCGCTTCTTCTTCGATTTGCACAGGTTCGGTCGGCGTAGGCGACGGGGCCTGCGGCGCAGGGGCAGCCTGGTTTTGGCGCATGAAATCATAGGCGGTGGTTTTATCCTGGGAGGGGTCAACCGCAGATGGTTCGGGCGCCTCCGGCGTCATGACTTCCTCTTCGCTGGACGGCTGTTCCGTGTCGGGCTCCGCTTCTGAATCTACAACCGGGGCTTCTTGTGCGTTACCCGACTCTACGGGAGCAAGCTGGGTTTGATCAGCCTGCTTATTCGTTTCCGCAGCTTTTGCTTCTTCGTTCGGTTCTTCGCGGCCGATACAATCCAGGACCCAGACATCGTAAACGGAATGGTCCATGGCGGACAGAGCGGGGGACGATGCAAACATCCACCCTGAAAACACCCATTCGGATTTCTGCGCACCGGGCGGCACTTCCCAGATTTGCAGGAAGGCGGCGCTTTCCGGTTTTTCAATCGGCGGCGCCTTTCTGCAGGCATGAATTTTAATGAAGAGCGATCCATACTGTATCGTGCTGCCGACTTTTGCTTCGAACGTAACGGTGCGGCCCACGGATTTATCCAATCCCTGCAATTTCACAGACGGATAGTCTTCCATCATCGCAAATGCTGGGGCGCTGGCCATTGTGACCAGAAGAAAAAGAGCAGTTAAAAGGCGGTTCAAAAAACCCTCCTTTACGGGTTTCCGGCAGCGGTGCTTGCAGTATCTCCGCCTTTTTTATCCATGCTGAAAATAAATTTGCCCAGCAGCTGTTCCAGGTTTTGCGGCGCCTGCGTGAATTGAATATGTCCCCCGGGAGCCAGCATTTCTTCCGATCCGCCCGGTTGAAGTTCCATATATTTGCCGCCCAGCAAACTCGCGCTGCTGATAAAGGCCGATGTGTCGTCAGACAATTTAACCTTGTCGTCGATTTCCATCGTTACGCGGGCCTTATAATCATCGGGCTTCAATTCTATCTTGGAAACCGTGCCGATTTTCACGCCGCTGATCTGCACAGGATCTCCAATATTCAAACCGCCAATCCCCGTAAAATCCGCCGTGATGTTATAGCCGCTCACATCCCCGACATTCGCCGAAGAATAGCTAAATCCCAAAAAGACGACGGCGACCAGCAAAACGACAGCGCCAAGAACCGTTTCTATCACATTACGTTTCATTCAATTTCCCCTTAGAACTCGAATTATTCCGGAATCCAGGCTTCATAATCGCCCGTCGCCCTGTCGCGTTTGCCGCCTTTTAAAATGTGGCCCGGCGGACGATAGGCAAGATTGGTGCCTGTTAAGTTAGGCTGATGCGGACGCTGCCAGGGGCGACGGAAAGATTGCGTATTGGAATCGGGTACGGCATCCGTCTGGTGATGCAGCCAGCCATGCCATTCCGGCGGCACGGCGGAAGCTTCGGGCTGTCCTTTGTAAATCACCCAGCGGCGCTCGCGTTTATAGCCTTTGCGGGCTTTCGCGCGGTAATATTTGTTGCCGAAAGAATCAACGCCAACACGCTTCGCGCCCGTCATGATCGTGACAAGGTGAATATGGATCGGTGAAAGCACGCCCAGCAATGATGTGATCGGTGTCAGAAGTCCCACGGGATGTAACCTTTTTTCTTTTCGACGCTCAAGAATTGTCCTAAAAAGGCCTTGAAATCAAGTTTTTAAAGGGGACATTGCAAAAAATGAGCGAGATTGAAACCCGTCTGCAACAGTGGGGCCTTGCCCTTCCCGTGGCGGCTGCGCCCGCCGCGAATTATCTGCCTTATACGCTTTCCGGGACAACGCTTTACATTGCGGGACAGATTCCCTTTCTAAACGGCGTAAAGGCGCATATCGGTCGCCTGGGTGAAAATATGTCAATAGAAGACGGGCAAAAAGCGGCGCAGGCCTGCGCCCTCAACATCCTCGCGCAGGCGCTCGCTGGCGTCGGGGGCGATGAAAACCGGCTTGTCCGCTGCCTGAAACTCGGCGGGTTCGTCAATTGCACCCCGGCCTTCGACCAGATGCCCTCCGTCGTCAACGGCGCGTCCGACCTGATCGTCCATGCGCTGGGCGAACGCGGCAAACATGCCAGATTTGCCGTCGGGGCGCCCTCCCTTCCCCTCGGCGTCGCCGTTGAGGTGGATGCGATCTTTGAGATCACAGTTTAATCATGTACAATTGGGGTATGAAGCCCTCCGAGCGCGGAAGCGCCATGATCATGCTGTTTATCGCCGTGGCCCTTTTTGCGGCGCTGGCCTTTGCGTTCATGCAAGGGACTAGGGGCGGCATAAACATGCTGCAAGACGAACAAAGCAAGGCCACCGCTACATCGACGCAAGATTGTACCAACGCCGTCAACCTGGCCGCCAAAAGACTGCAACTGCGGGGGTGCGGGGACAAGGTATCTTATCTTTCCGATGGATCGAATACAGCCACAGGCGCGCCCATGGACGGTTCTTGCTCCATTTTTCACCCAAACGGCGGAGGGGTTAAAGCATGCAATGCAAGCGCCCTGGCCCCGCCCAGTCTTACAGGCTTACTTCCTGGTGAGTCCCTTGGAGGAATTATATACGTTGGTGTTGCTGCCAACGGAAAAAGAATATACACAACACCTACAAACCATAGTACTTCCGCAAAATGGAGCGCAGGAATTACGGTCAATGTTGCCGGACTTAGTGCAACTCAAGGATCTCTCAATACAGATACGTTGACGGGGCTTGCCAATGCGGATGTGCCTTATGAAGCAGCTAATTTATGCAGAGCACTTGGTGCTGAATGGTATTTGCCGTCAACCAATGAACTTTATCTGGTGCTAAAAAACGCGACCTTAGGCGACCTGAACGGAACGATAAATTACACAGACTGGTATTGGTCTTCAACCCAATTCTCTGCAAATCAAGCCTACAGAATGCAGGCTGACCCTGTATGGGAGGCTAATACATCTTCTACATTAAAAAGTTCAACAGTTAATGTCCGCTGCGTCCGCAGCGACTGAAAGAGCTACTCCACCCTTTCTTTTGTCACGGGCACCAGATCACGTTTTTTGCGCGGATCTGGTTTGAGTGCAATCTTTCCATCCTCCAATGTGATATGAACCGTGCCGCCTTCCGTTAGGGCCCCGAAGAGCATTTCTTCGGCTAACGGACGCTTTACATGCTCCTGAATCACGCGGGCGAGTGGCCGTGCGCCCATCGCGGGGTCATATCCTTTTTTCGCAAGCCACTGACGCGCTTCTTCGGATAGCTGAATCGCAACATTTTTCTCCGTAAGCTGCGCTTCCAGTTGCGAAATAAACTTATCAACGACCCGTACAACCGTTTCCTGTTTCAGCGGTTTGAAGCCGACAATGGCGTCGAGGCGGTTTCTGAATTCCGGTGCGAACATTTTATTGATCGCTTCCTTGTCTTCATCGACGCGCACTTCGCGTTCGAACCCTATCGGCGCGCGCGCCTGTTCTGCGGCACCGGCGTTTGTCGTCATGATCAGGATAACGTTGCGGAAATCCACCACTTTGCCGTTGTTGTCGGTCAGCTTGCCGTAGTCCATAACCTGCAGCAAAATATTGTAAATATCCGGATGCGCTTTTTCGATTTCATCGAGCAGCAACACGCAATGCGGCTGCTGATCCACTTTATCGGTCAGCAATCCGCCCTGATCGAACCCTACATATCCAGGCGGGGAGCCAATCAGGCGTGATACCGAATGCCGCTCCATATATTCGGACATATCGAATCTAGCGAGATCAACGCCCATGGTTTTGGCGAGTTGCCGCGCAACCTCTGTCTTACCAACCCCCGTGGGGCCGGAAAACAGGAAGCATCCTATCGGCTTATCCGGATCGCGTAAGCCCGCACGGGATAGTTTAATCGCATCGACCAGCGTCGTGATGGCTTCATCCTGATCGAAAACCAATGTTTTAAGATCCCGTTCCAGATTTTTTAGGACGAATTTATCATCCTTGCTGAGCGTTTTCGCCGGAATGCGCGCAATCGCCGCGATCACATTTTCTATGTCAGGGACATCAATGATTTTTTTGCGCTGATCTTCCGCCAATAACATCTGCGCAGCGCCAACCTCATCTATAATATCGATGGCTTTATCCGGCAATTTCCTGTCGCCGATATATTTCGCGGAAAGTTCGACAGCCGCTTTAAGGGCCTCATCCGTATATTTCACGCCATGGTGGTCTTCGTAATAGGTCTTCAGGCCTTTGAGAATTTCGACCGTTTCATCGAGTGTCGGTTCATAGACATCGATCTTCTGGAAGCGGCGCACCAGCGCACGGTCTTTTTCGAAATGGTTGCGGTATTCTTTATACGTGGTGGAACCGATGCAACGCAGCGTGCCGTTCGATAAAGACGGTTTCAAAAGATTGCTCGCGTCCATCGCGCCGCCGGATGTCGCACCCGCGCCGATAACGGTGTGAATTTCATCGATGAACAAAACCGCGCCGTCTATCTTTTCCAGTTCTGCCAGCACTTGTTTAATGCGTTCTTCAAAATCGCCCCGATAGCGCGTTCCGGCGAGAAGCGCGCCCATATCCAGCGAATAGATTACGGCGTCTTTCAAAACATCGGGCACCTGGCCTTCGACGATTTTCTTGGCAAGCCCCTCGGCAATCGCGGTTTTACCGACGCCGGGATCGCCGACATACAGCGGATTGTTTTTGCTGCGGCGGCAAAGGATTTGAATTGTGCGATCCACTTCCTTTTGGCGACCGATCAACGGATCAATCTTCCCTGTCTTCGCCTTGTCGTTCAAATTCTTGCAGTAGGTTTTAAGGGCTTCGCCATTCGTCTTCGCGGCGCCCTTCCCTTCGGGGTCTTCTTCCGTGCCACGCGGCGTTTTGGTCGTATCGGCCTGGCCCGGCACTTTTGCGATGCCGTGGGAGATATAATTCACCGCATCGAATCGCGTCATGTCCTGTTCCTGCAGGAAATAAACAGCGTGCGATTCGCGTTCAGAGAAAAGCGCCACAAGAACGTTGGCGCCAGTTACTTCCTCACGCCCCGAAGACTGCACATGAATCGCCGCCCGCTGCAGCACGCGTTGAAACGCCGTTGTCGGCTTTGCTTCTTCGCCGTCCGGCGCACCAAGATACCCCAGCTCATGGTCCAGATATTGTTCTAGCTGTTCCCGCAAATCAGGAAGCGAAATACCGCAAGAGCGCAGCACAGCCATCGCGTCCTGATCTTCTGTCAGGGCGAGCAGCAAATGTTCCAGCGTCGCATATTCGTGGTTGCGCTGGTTCGCGGCCGCCAGTGCACGATGCAATGTCTGTTCAAGATTGCGTGAAAGCATATCCTTCTATTCCTTCTCCATCGTGCATTGCAGCGGCTGTTCATTGGCCCGCGCAAAGTCCATAACCTGCGCCACTTTTGTTTCAGCCACCTCATAGGTGAAAATTCCGCAGATCCCGACGCCCCGTCTGTGAACATGGAGCATGATGTCGGTCGCTTCCTGCCTATTCTTGTTGAAAAACCTTTCTAAAATATGAACGACGAACTCCATCGGCGTGTAATCGTCGTTCAGGATCAAAACCTTGTACATGGATGGTTTTTTGGTCTTGGGGCGGGGTTTGAGCAAAAGGCCCGTCTGGCGGTCGCTCTCGCGGTCCCCCTTCCCATTGTTTCCATCGTCCGGCGGTGGCAGGGCCGGATCGTCATCGTTCATCCAAGTTGGCAGACTTTTAAAAAAATTCATTGTTTTAGTGTAGCGCAAAATGATCCCTGATCGCTACGAATATAGTGCGGGAAAGAGGACATTGAAAGACCCCGGTCCAGGGGTTTTTCTTCAAAGCCTTTACGCAAGATAATAAAAAAACCCCGCCATGCGGCGGGGTTTAAATCCGAAGGAGGAATATATTACGCGGCCATAGCGTCCGTGGCACGCTTGATGGATTTGCCCATCTGGTCGTTGATGGGTTCCATAGCATCCGTGCAGACTTTTACCGTTTTTTCAGAAATGCGCGTGGCATTCGTCATAAATTCATCAAAGCTGGCCTGCGCCATTTTCGTCTGCATGTCCGTAAATTCATTCAACGTCTTGCAGGACATCATCGTTTTGGTCAGAGCCTGGCTTTTTTCGCCGGCTTCCTGCGCGATTTCCATGCAGGTTTTCATGATGTCTTCCATACCCTTAGCAAAGATAGAGCATGATTTTGTCAAAGCTTCTACGCTGTCCTGGCCCATGGCGGCAGCACCTTGGGTCATTTGTTCCATTTGTTTGTTCCCTTTGAACATGTTCGTCTCCAATTTGAAGGGTTGGAATTGAGGGAAGCCTTTGGTGAAGGCAGCAACATTCGCAGCCGGCTTGTTTTTCAATACCGTGGCGGTTGTTTTTTTAGCGACACTTTTTGTCTTTTTCTTCGCTGCCATAGTGGCCTCCTATACGTTGATGCGACGACATTCATTCTGTAAATTATTGCATCGCACAAATCGGACTCTATCATCGAATTAACCATTCGTCAACAGAGAATTTGTGCGGTGCACAATCGGGATTTCTTCGAGGTGTTTTCTAGACAGTCGGTGGTTTGCCGTCTAAAATACAAAGCAGACTTTACCGGTACAATTATCGGATGAAATTAGGGGCTTTTCAACCATCTTCTTGCTAAAATGCTAATAATTAATTGACAGGCTGCGGCATCGCCGTTTCTATCCTACGGAAGGCCTGCGGGAGACCAAGTTTTGCGTCGCATTATATGTTCTTTTTTGATTCTCTCCCTTGCTTTCATGCTCCCGCATGAAAGCTTCGCCAAAGCGCGTAAAAAAGCGGCCCCCGTCGACAACAACAAATACGCGGCAATCATCACGGACGCGTCCACGGGGGAGGTAATTTTTGAACGCAACGCAAACAAGCCCTTGCACCCGGCCTCTCTGACCAAAGTCATGACACTGTTGCTATTATTCGAGGCTCTGGAAACAGGCAGCGTACGCCTCAACGACCGGATAACAATATCGCAGCATGCCGCAAGCCAGCAGCCTAGCAAGCTTGGGATGAAAGCCGGGTCCAGCATTCGGGTTGAAGATGCCATTCTTGCGGTCGTGACAAAATCCGCCAATGATATGGCCGTAGCCATTGCGGAGCATTTGGCGGGAAGCGAATCCCGCTTTGCGGCAAAGATGACCCGCCGCGCCCATGATATCGGCATGACCCGCACCAATTTCATAAACGCGTCAGGCCTGCATTCGCCGCAGCAAATTTCCTCCGCGCGTGACATGGCCATGCTGGCCCGATACATCATTGTCCGCTATCCGAACTATTACCGCTATTTCGGTACGAAACAATTCACCTATCGCGGCAAGACCATGACCAATCATAACCGCCTTATGAACACCTATCCGGGCATGGATGGATTCAAGACGGGCTTCGTCAACGCCTCCGGGTTCAATCTGATTGCTTCTGCGAAACGGGACGGGCGGCGTCTGATCGGCGTGGTCTTCGGCGGCAAAAGCTGGAAATCCAGAAACGACCATATGGCCAGCCTGCTGAACGATGGTTTCAAAAAACTGACATCCGGCATGGCTTATGCTTACGCCAAAGAGACACAGCCAAGTGATGTTCCGGTCGTTACTATAGCTTCTGCAGCCCCTCCCCCGGTCCCTGTACCAAAACCCGTGCTGGAAATGCGAAATGGCGGCACAGAGGCAGCCACAAACCCGAGCGCGGATAGCAGTAACTTTACGTCCCTGTCATCCCTGGATTCAGGACGCCGGGTTACGATTGCACAAAAAATTGAAGAACTTTCCGCAACAGACGCCGCGGCGACGATCCCGGAAGTCGGCGTGACCGAACAGGCCATGGCAAATGTTCAGACGGCCATCAACCGGGGGGACTATAGCGAAATCACCGGGGAAGGCGACATCGACGCCATCAATACGCGCCGGGTCGAAGCAGGGTTGCTGGCCGCCGCCGTATACAAGGGCGAGCATGAAAAGGTAAGAGAGCTGCAGCAAAATAATGCTGCGGCAAAGTCCCCTGTAACAAATGTTTCACTGCCGTCCCGCGCCGCTACAGTGGCTGCAAGCGACCTGTGGTCTGTGCAGATAGGCGCCTATACCAGCCGCGTTGCGACAGACGATGCGCTTAGAATAGCGCACGACAGGCTGCCTCAAAATTTAACGCATGCCAGCCCCATAGTTGTCCCTTTGAATACGTCTCAGGGAATTTTGTTCCGCGCGCGACTTGGAAACCTAACAAGGGAGCAGGCCGCAGAAACCTGTCGCTATTTCCGCGATTGCCTGCCCATAGAGCCGCGATAGACTTATGAAGGATAAAGCACCCCAGTCCGGAAACATGTTTGTCTATATCCTGGGCGCAATTTTTCTGTTTGGCATTCTGATCGTCATCATGAGAGGCAGCTTTCAGGAAGGTTCCGGCATAGACGGGGAAAAAAACGTCCTGCTCGTAGGCCAGGTACAACGCTACGGCGCAGAACTCCAGCGCGGCGTGACTTATATTTTACAAAGCGGCTTTTCGGAAAGCGATATCAGATTCGCGAGCACAAACGCCGCGTCCACTTATGGAACGATCACCGATGGCCCGACCCGGCAGGTTTTTGACCCTTCGGGCGGCGGCGTGGAATGGCAAAATCCACCTTCCGACCTGCAAACGACGGCAACGCCCTGGTCCTTCAGCGCCGCAACCGTTATAACCGGTGTCGGCACGACATGCGCATCTAGCACCTGCGCGGACCTGGCGGCTTTTCTTTCGCGCGTGCCTAAATCCTTTTGTATCCAGGTCAATAGATCCAATAATACGACGAATCCTTCAGGGAATCCGCCCGTCGACCCGGATGGATTTACATGGAATACGCCTTTTACGGGGACATATACATACAGCAATTATCTGAACACGACGGGCAATTATCTGGATGGTAAAATGGAAGGCTGCGTAGAGAGATCCAGCGTTTACTATTATTATCGTGTCCTTCTCGCCCGCTGATTAAAACAGCGGCGGGAACATATTCGCATTGCCTGTCATGTATTTTTTAATTTCGTACGTGACCGGCAAAGAATAATCATAGACGCCCGTTGTGCGCATGGTCTGATTATCATGCATGCGGAGTGCGACATTCATGACCCCGTTAAGAATTTCATAGGTCCCCGAAACTCTGCCCGCAGCGGCGCCCGTCCCATGATAACTGTCCGCATCCACGACATTATAACCAAGCTGCACAAAACGGGTGCGCATTTGTTCCGACATGATGCGCCCAACCTTGGGATTTGCAATGATCGTCTTCTGATTCATATCGATGATTTCCTGAAGGTCCTCGACGATCAAAGGTCTGTCTTTCGCAAAGCGCTTGGTCGTTTGCTGCGATAACGTGTCCGCGGCCGCATAAGAGGCATTGGCAAGGTTTACATGCTTTTGCTGCACAATCATGGGGGTGGCGACGCCCACGGCGACAACCTCACACCCCGTTATAGACAACGCAGACGCCATCATCAAAATCGTAAAGGAACGGCGCATCTATACTACCTGTTATATTTGCCGGGACCTGTCGGTTCGGGAATGATAACCCCCGGGAAGGACGCAAAAGGCACGTTCAGCTTTTCCGCGCCCTGAATAAAGAAATCGCCTTCCTCAATGGTCAGCATTTTGGATTTTTCGCCGATACCATCGAAAATGCGAATGGCGATATGCACATTCGGCGCGCCCTCGGCGGCAGGCGCAAGATTGGATGCTTCGTATGTCATGACATAGGCGCCTTCAGGATAATCGTTCAGCGTATAGCCGAGATGGCGCAGCGATTCCCGCAGGTCGTTATCGAGATTGGCATAGAAAGACGTCATGGGTTGCGGCTTTAGAATATACATGGGCTTGGGCGACTGGCCGGCACGCGCCGTCAGGCTTTCAACCAGACTGTATATGGACATGCGGAACTGTTCCGCCTGCTCCGGTCCCATCGTCGTGCGCTGCGCGGGCGTAAATTTCGACGATTCCGGCGGGTTGGGCGACTTATAGACTTCGTCGTGGTACACATATCCGCGCGGCGCCCAGATAGGGCTGGAGCACGCGGTCAGCGTCAAACGCGTGGCGCAGGATGTCAGCAGCAGAACAGAAATTTGCGGTGTTTTGAGTAACATGGGAGATGATCTCTGAATACGGTCGGTTGAAAAGGAAAACCGTGCATAGAGTATCAAGGAACCCACGCCGCGTACAGGGGAGATCTTATTTGATGCTCAGGCAAAAGCCGATTCTACATGGCGGCGGCCCCGGGCGGAAAGTCTGCAGAAGAAACCATCGCCGCCTTTCGCGCAAGGCGCGCAGTATAACTCAAGGAACCCCTGCAAAAGAGCTTCCCTCACAGCGCTTATGCCATAACGTCGCTTTAAATCTTCCTCATACAAAACAGCCTGTGGTCCGTCAAAGTAACAAGATAGCAGATAGAGATCGTGCAGCATGGCACCCTCCTGGTGGTGGAACGGTTGATGGCTAGGACATAAATTGACCCGAACGGGCCTGTTCGATAGTGAGAATTATTATCAACAAATGTGCTTTTGTCAAGCCACCTTGGCGCAAAAACACAATATATTGTGGGTAATTTATAAAATTAACACTAATGGCCTGCGCGGCTCTTTGCCAGAATGGCGGTGGTGCTGAACCCTTCAAGCATCCCCATGATGGCGACTTCCCCGCCATAGGCACGCACAATCTTGCTCTCCGGCAGCTGCTCTTCGGTGTAGTCCCCGCCCTTGAAAAATATGTCCGGCTGTAACATCGCGACAAGCGCGGAAGGCGTGTTGTCTTCCCCCGCCCTGGATGCGCCGAAGGATATGACCATATCGACACAGCCCAGCGCGCCCAGCACAGATGCCCTTGCCTCTTCGCTATTTACAGGGCGGGAGGGGCCTTTCAAAAGCTTGACGGATTCATCGCGGTTGATGGCGACGATCAGCTTGTCGCACCGGCCACGCGCTTCGTTCAAGTAACGGACATGCCCCGCATGCAGTATATCGAAGCATCCATTGGTCAACCCTACTTTCAATCCTTGCGCCCGCCAGCGCTTTATTTGCTCCAGCGCCTGTTCCGCCGTGCAGAACGGGGCTGTATGCGGACCTTCGAAATTGCCTTCTATGGCATGCAGCATTTCTTCGGTGCGGACCGGGGACGTCCCGACTTTAGAAACAGCAATCCCCCCGGCAATGTTTGATAATACAGCCGCGGTTTCGATATCTGCGCCTGCGGCGATTGCTGCAGCAATTGTTGCAATAACCGTATCACCTGCACCGGACACATCGAACACTTCGCGCGCGCGGGTTTTCAAATGAAGTGGCTCTTTTCCCTGGCAGATTACGCTCATACCGTCTTCAGAGCGCGTGGCAATGACGCAGGCAATATCACAAAGATCGATAACCCTGGATGCTGCAGCCACTATTTCGGAATCGCCCTTTAATCCGGCTGCGCCGGTCGCCTCCGCCAATTCTTTTCTGTTCGGCGTGACAATGTCCGCGCCAGCATAGATCGCGTAATCCCGGCCTTTCGGATCTACGAGAACAGGAATGCCCGCTCTCTTCGCAACAGCTATGATTTTTTGCAGCATGGCTGGCGTCAAAACGCCCTTGCCGTAATCGGACAGAACGACCGCGCCAGCTCCTTTGATGGGTTTTTCAACGGCTGTTAAAAGCGCAGATTCCAAATCCGCAGACAGCGGATGCGTCTTTTCGAAATCCGTTCGCAACAATTGCTGATGCCTTGCGAGATAACGTGTCTTGCGCGTCGTGGGACGGGACGAATCTTTTAGAATCCCGGAAATATCGGCGCCCATTTTTTTCGCGATATCAATCGCCAGCTCGCCATCGGCGTCTTCACCAACCAGTGCAAAAATGGAAGGCTTTGCCCCGAGCGCGCAAAGATTGGACAGTACATTGCCCGCGCCACCCAGCATCATATCCTCGGAACGTATATTCAGGACCGGAACCGGGCTTTCGGGTGATATTCTTTCCACATCCCCGTAAACGAAGGCATCCAGCATAAGATCGCCCGCCACCAGAATTCTGAGGCCGCTCATCGCTTTAACCAGTTTTACAAGGTCTTTCATTCTATAAACCCTTCATTTTCAGGGAACATTAAGACTCTTTTTGGCAATCTTTCCAGCATTTTCGCGCGAAAATTAGCATTTCATAAACCTTTAATGGCCATAATAGGGAGTGGAAACAAGTGTTAACGGGTAGCTGCAGGGGTAGTTATTGGGTAAGGCGGTTGAACAAAGCAAAGCATATTCAGGGGTTCTGACGGGATTAAAAATTCGTCTGCATAAGAATCGCCTTGGGGAATTGCTTGTTATAAAGGGCATCATTACGACGTCCGAACTCCGCGAAGCGCTCGCGTTGAGCAAATCCTCCGGTCGCCCGCTCGGCCACATCCTTCAAGACCAGAACAAACTGACAGCCAGAACCATTCGTAAAACTTTGGCCGAACAGTTCATGCTTCGTATGACAGTGGCCGTTATGACGTTCATGATTTCTTTTGCCAGCATCGGCGCGCCCAATCAGGCCCGCGCCGCAAGCATTAAAGACGTACCAGCCCGCATTGCTTTCCAGCAGGCCGCTGCTTTTGCGCCAATGGGGCAATATCCAAAATTGTTTGGTTCTAGCGAGAAACAGTCAAAATCCCTGACGGCCTTTACAAAATGGACCGGCATGTTTGACCGATTTGATGCGGCCCTGAATACGAATGAAGGGCAACAGGCAGCGAGCGAGTTTAAATCCCAGATCGAATTCCTGCGCGGGCTGCCCGTCAACAAGATGGTGGCTGGCGTCAACGAAGTCGTAAACCGCGTGCCTTACATCAGCGATGCCACCATTTATGGGCAGAGCGACTATTGGGCAACTCCCATGGAATTCGTAAAGAACGGCGGTGATTGTGAAGATTTCGCAATCACCAAATATGTTGCCCTGCGCGCACTGGGGATTCCAGAAGAACGTATGCGTATCCTGATTCTACAGGATATGCAAAAAAACATCCCGCACGCCGTCCTCGTGGTTTACACGGATGCCGGCGCCGTAATTCTGGATAACCAGATCAAGAGCGTTACGAATGTTGAGCGGATATCCCACTACAAGCCTATATTCTCGATCAATCGCGAAGGCTGGTGGCTGCACACAAAACCGAAGAACAACGTGACGGTCGTCGCTTCTTCTTCCCGTTAAGGGACCCCATTTTCATACGAAGTCTTTGTGTTTTCGGGAATTCGGTCTAAAAATAGACTGGAAGGGCGCTATATTCGCCTTATTTTGTCCAAAAATACATGATGTAAGCCCCATATGATCAAAACACGCCATTTAATTCTTCTTCCTGTCCTCCTGCTATGCGCGGCTGGCGTCTTCGGTGCGCCCCATCACGCGCATGCGACAGCCGCAGTGGTGACCAAGGCGGAAGAAGCAACATCCCCTGACAGCGCCCCGCCCGTCTTTATAGATCCGATTGGGCGCAGCTCCCCGCGCGGCCTTGTCACGGGATTTCTGGATTCTCTGTCCAAGGAGGATTTTGAGAAGGCGGGACAATATCTGAATCTCTCCCAGATGCCGCAAAGCGGGCGCAAGGAAGACGGAGCCAGATTCGCGAGGGACCTGCAGACCTTGCTCGACAACGGCGGATGGTTTTACCCTTCATCTCTCCTCAGCAACCATCCTGACGGGAACAAAGACGAAAAGGACGTAGGCGACGATCGGGATATCATAGGGACGCTAAGAGGCCCGGATAAAAGAACCATAGACATCGTTGCGCAAAAAACCACGGATAAAGAAGGCAATCCCATCTGGCTCATTTCACCGGACACGATGGCGCAAATTCCGACGCTTGTGCGCAAAGCGGATGAAACCGTCCCGCTGATCAATAAAATCCTTCCCGATATATTGATAGAATCGAAATGGTTCGGCGCGCCTGCGGGACACTGGATCGCGGTGCTTTTCCTTTTCGCCCTGTCCTATGCTTCGGTCTGGTTCATCACTCTGGGGGCTTTTGCTTTTCTGAAAAAGATATGGACGAAGAAATGTTCTGTCGCCGGCCACCATCTTCTGGATGAAGTGCGCCTGCCGGTCAGCCTTTATGTCGCCGTCTGGGTGTTTGCCTATTCCTCCCTTTGGGCCGGACTTTCCATTATCGTGCGTCAACAGATGAGCCAGTTAAACGTGATCGTCGCCTGGACGGCGGTCGCTCTTCTGATCTGGCGCCTGATCGATATCTTTACGGAAGTCGCACAGAAAAAAGTCGTCGCGAACGGCCGCTTCTTCGGTTTTTCGTCGATCCTGTTTTTCGTGCGCCGCATGGTCAAGATCCTGTTCGGGGTCGTTGTCCTGATCATCATCCTCGCCAACCTTGGCGTCGATGTTACGGCGGGACTGGCTGCTCTGGGTATCGGCGGTATCGCGCTGGCCCTCGGCGCGCAAAAGACGCTCGAGAACTTCATCGGCTCTCTTTCAATTGTCATCGATCAGCCTCTTCATATCGGAGATTATTGCAAGATTGGCGAAACGGCGGGAACCATAGAAGATATCGGCATGCGTTCGACGCGCCTTCGTACCAACGAGCGCACATTGATTACGATCCCGAACGGCGACCTGTCCAATCAGCGCATTGAAAACATGGCCCGCCGGACGCGGTTTTTGGTACATAAGAAGTTCCAGCTGCGCTATGACGCAACGTCTGAGCAGTTGCGCCTGTTCCTGAAGAAGTCGGAAGAGTTGTTCTTTGCCAGCGAGTATGTGACCGAAGAAGGCATGCCTATCCGGTATCTTGGCCCCGGATCGGACGGGCATCTGATAGAGCTGTTTTTCTACATCAACGTGTCCGACAACAATGAATATCTGAAGATCCAGCAGGGGCTTATGCTGCAGATGGTGGATCTGGTCAGCGAACTTGGGCTTTACTACATCATCCCGTCGCAGACGATGTTGCCTGCCGTCGATCAGCGCGGCGCGGTCGCCAAAGTCGCCGCCGCCCCCCGGCATGTGGCAGCCCCAGCCAAGGCAGGGGAGTAGTTTGACACTCCCTATGGCTTTGTTTTTATTGACATAACCTAGAGCATTATAATAATATTGTGCAAATCCCCGCTCTAAGATAGTGTTTATTTCTACGTTAACTAGGGAGGAAGAATAATGGGTGTCGTATCTATCAGAGTGGACCACAGCCAAGCGGCGGGTGATGGCGTTGAAGCGGCGATCCAGGATTTTCAAGTTACCAAGGGGGATGTGGTCGGAGTAACTGCAGATGGCCATAGCGTACAATACGATATCCGCGTTCGAGACGGTCAGGAAGAGCCCTTTAAGGCCGCAGCGCTTACGCCCGTAATTTCCTGACCGAACAAGAATTATTCCACCCATGCGATCCTTAGGACGTTCGTAGAACCCGGCGTGCCGAAGGGTACGCCCGCTGTCAGCACGATACGCTCGCCCGCTTTCGCAAGTTCTTTTTCCTTCGCCAGTTTCGTCGCCCATTCCACCGTTTCGGCGAAGGAGTTGATGACCGGCATGTGCGCGGGCTGCACGCCATAAGAGAGCGTCAATTTCCGCGCCGTCGCCAGATTTTGCGTCAGCGACAGAATCGGCATCTCCGGGCGTTGCCGCGCCGTGCGCCAGGTCGTGCCGCCGGACGTTGTATAGTTGGCGATGCAGACAGCGCGGATATCGCGCGCCACGTTCGTCGCCGCCACGGTGATGGAATCGGACGCATCCATTTCCGTCTGCGGGTGGTTCGATCGCATGATCGCGTGATAGGTTTCATCGTTTTCCGTCGAGCTGCAGATCCGATCCATGATGGATACGGATTCAATCGGGTATTGCCCCGCCGCCGTTTCAGCGGACAGCATCACGGCATCGGTGCCATCATAGACAGCCGTTGCAACGTCGGACGCTTCGGCGCGCGTAGGCCTTGGCGATTCGATCATGGATTCCAGCATCTGCGTCGCGACGATGATCGGTTTTCCGGCATCGCGCGTCTGACGCACGATTCTTTTCTGCACGGCAGGCACATCTTCCGGCGGGATTTCAACGCCGAGGTCGCCGCGCGCCAGCATGATGCCGTCGACATGGTCCAGAATTTCCGCATAGCATTCGAGCGCCTGCGGCTTTTCGATCTTCGCCATCAGGGCGGCGCGGCCATTGATGATCTTGCGCGTTTCCGCAACATCTTCCGGACGCTGCACGAAGGATTGCGCGATCCAGTCCGCGCCCATTTCGAGCGCGGCGTCGAGATCTATCCTGTCTTTTTCAGTCAGCGCCGGTACAGGTATGTATACGCCCGGCACATTAAAGCCTTTGTTGTTGGAGAGTTTCGATCCCGCCATCACTTCACCGAGCAGATAGTCTTTTCCCTGTTCCAGAATCTTCACGCGCACCTTGCCGTCATCCAGCAGGATTTCGGAGCCCGGCTTCATCGCACCAATCACTTCCGGGTGCGGCAGGTTGACGCGGGTTTCATCACCCGGTGCCGTGTCGAGGTCGAATCTGATCTTCATGCCTTCATGCACGTCGATCTTATCGTTCTTGAATTTGCCGATGCGGTTTTTAGGACCCTGCAAATCCGCGATGATGCCGATGGGGCGGCCGAATTCTTTTTCAAGGGAGCGGATCATTTCGAGACGCGATTTATGGTCAGCGTGCGAACCGTGCGAAAAATTGAGGCGGAACACATCGACGCCCGCAACGAACAATTTGCGGAGCATATCGAGATCGCTGGAAGCGGGGCCCAGCGTGGCGACGATTTTGGTCTGGCGGTTGCGGTGCAGAATGGTCATTGGTACCTCGTTTTGTGACGTTGGTACTTTATGTCCGATGACGCGCGCTTTGTCCATGCGGCGCGCGTTGATTTCCCGAATAAACCGCGCCTGTTTCCGAAGGGCGTCTTCCAGCGATTTTGCGACGGCGGTGTGTCCGCCATGCTTATAGGCATTATAGGAGACCTTCACCCGGCCCCCTTGCGTCTTCGGGCCGGTGGATTTTTTCCAGGGGGCCCAACTTTTGATCTTTTGCGCCTGCGCTGCTTTTTGTTCCGGGGTCCAGACCCGGCCCCGGCGCCGCGGCTTATTTAATAGTTCGTTTGCCCGGTTTTTTTCATAGGCGACGATTTTCTTAATGATTTCAATGGGGGCTTTCGGATCTGTTTGCGGCTTTTGGTTGCTCTCACACATGAGAACAAATATAGAACAAAATGTTTTAAAAATCCAGAATATTTGCCAAAATCCGCCGTTTTTCACATATACGAGGGAGGTATAAAATTAAAGATTGATTAATTATGGAATATAATATATGAATTCCCATAATTAAAAAGGGCACAATATCATGAAACGGCGTTCGTTATTACTATCGGCTCTGGCAGCAGCCACATTTACACCGAACACAGTATCCGCGCAGAGCCGCAATGTTCTGCCGCCGCAACCGGACTATCTGCCTATTCCCGCGCCGGAATCAAATGATCTGGAATTAAGAGACGGATTTCGCACCGAAAGCGGTTTCGTCATCCGATTCGGTCATAGTTTCGACCCCGCGCTTAACCGTATCAGCAGTAAATCTTTTTTCTGCCCGGGCGTTAATATTCCAGACCTGACCAAAGGGTACCAGCTCTGGGAAGCCGGCAGCAAGGAGTACTCAACCTCAGACAACACAGGCACCAGAACTCTGGAGCTTGGCATATCTATTACGGAAGAGGACGAGAAGCGCTCCCGCCTTGAAGGAGAGCCGCCGAAGAATAATATGACCCTTCAATGCCCGGGCGCAGAGGCGCAGCGAATCGATACTCTGACGCCCGAAGAAAAAAGACAGATCCTTACCCTGGTTAAAGGCGGCGTTATCACCTTGATGAACCTGCCCGATATTTATGCCCGCCCGGAAGGATATGTCCTGCCCGATGGGGCAAGGCTCCTGATCCTCTCAAATAAGACGAACTACGCCGAAGATACACGTGCAAATTCCAGATTCTTTATCCAGCAACCCGGCAAGCCAGCGTATGAATATAATGGGTCCTATCATGATGGCCGCTCTTCCGCGGTCAAAGACAATGGGCGCAAGGGGCCTGGATATATCATTGAATCCCTCGGAACTCTCGTCATACCTTCGCTTCAACAGAGATTCGATGCGTCCCGCTCCCCGACTCCTCTGCCGGCCGGCTGGCTGAACGGCGCGCCTGTCGCCCAAATGAATGATAAAGAACTTAAAGACTTGCTGGGGTTGATCACGGCGGAGCGGAAGCTGGAACGTGCGCCGCTGGTTACGCCCTGCGCACCGCACGCCCGGGCCGGATCGCTCGGTATATCGTGATTCCCGGCCGATTCGCCCGAATCGTTTTCGTATTGCGGCAGAATCGATGTGATACAGAAAATGATTCCCCGCCCACCCCTTTTTCAGGGGTCAAAATGTCCTATTTTGATTAGCAGTAATTTTGAAATTTTGCGTCTTTTATTTTAACGGTTTGGATTGTGGCGGAAAAATGTCAGCCAAATCCAAGGGCTTGAAAGGCGTTTTCGATGGTATGTGCCATGCGTATAAGCGGTGTGGATTTCATGCATTTGGTATGGACAGCCCCCCGAGATGTAGTATGATCTAAAAAGACTAAGCACTAGGGCTTGTGTTTATGCACAGGGCCATCCACAGAAGAAATCCACAGTTTGTGAATAACTTTTACCATTTCGGGGAGTAGAAGCATGTTTGACTACGCGCAAATCCAGGGGGGAAACCGCGTCCAGATCGATCGCTCACGCGATGCGAACCTGACGAAGTTCGGGATTGAAACTTTATATGACCGCTATCTGTTGCCCGAAGAAGGTCCGCAGGATTTATTTGCGCGCGTCGCCATGTATTATGCGGACAATTCCGCGCACGCGCAGCGTTTGTACGATTATATCTCCAAATTGTGGTTCATGCCGGCGACGCCTGTTCTTTCCAACGGCGGCACGAGCCGCGGCCTTCCCATTTCCTGCTTCCTTAATGAGACGCAGGACTCCCTCGAAAATATCGTCGAGCTGTGGAATGAGAATGTCTGGCTGGCGTCCTTGGGCGGCGGCATCGGCTCCTACTGGGGCAATGTGCGTTCCATCGGCGAAAAAGTGGGCCGCAACGGCAAGACATCCGGGATCGTGCCGTTCATCCGCGTGATGGACTCCCTCACGCTCGCCATTTCGCAAGGTTCCTTGCGCCGCGGTTCTGCAGCTATTTATTTGCCGATCTGGCACCCGGAAATCGAAGAATTCATCGAGATCCGCCGTCCGACGGGGGGCGATCCGAACAGGAAGGCGCTGAACCTGCACCACGGCGTTCTCGTGGATAATAAATTCATGCTCGCCGTTGAAAACGACGAAGAATATCCGCTGAAATCACCCAAGGACAATTCCGTTGTCGCGAAGGTGAAGGCGCGCGATCTCTGGATTCGCCTCCTCACCGCCCGCATCGAAACGGGTGAGCCCTATATTGTGTATATCGACCATGTGAACGACCGCATTCCGGATCACCACAAGATGGCCGGGTTGAACGTGAAGATGTCCAATCTTTGCTCCGAAATCACGCTGCCCACGGGACGCGATCACCTCGGCAACGACAGAACCGCCGTGTGCTGCCTGTCTTCACTGAACCTCGAAAACTTTGAAGAATGGCAGGATCATCCGACCTTCATCGAAGACTGCATGCGCTTCCTCGATAACGTGCTGACTGACTTCATCGAAAAAGCGCCGGATTCCATGAAGCGCGCGAAATACGCCGCGATGCGGGAACGCTCCGTCGGGCTCGGCGTCATGGGCTTCCATTCCTTCTTGCAATCAAAAATGATTCCGATGGAAGGCGTGATGGCCAAAGTCTGGAACCGCCGCATGTTCCAGCATATCAAGCGCGGCGTCGACGACGCTTCGGTGAAGCTGGCCCATGAACGCGGGCCCTGCCCTGACGCCGCCGATTACGGCATCATGGAGCGTTTTTCCAACAAGATGGCGATTGCGCCGACGGCCTCCATCTCCATCATCTGCGGCGGCGCAAGCCCGGGGATCGAACCGATTGCCGCCAACGCGTACACGCACAAAACATTGTCCGGATCTTTCGCCGTTAAAAACCAGTACTTCGTGAAAGTCCTCGAAGCGCACGGCCAGAACACGGATGACGTATGGTCCTCCATCTTCACCAACGAAGGGTCCGTGCAACATCTGGACTTCCTGACACAGGAAGAAAAAGACGTCTTCAAGACGGCGTTCGAAATCGACCAGAGATGGCTGATCGAACATGCCGCCGACAGAACGCCGTTCGTGTGCCAGGCGCAAAGCTTGAACGTGTTCCTGCCCGCCAACGTGCACAAATCCGACCTGCACCGCATTCACTGGGAAGCGTGGAAGAAGGGCGTGAAGTCTCTCTATTACTGCCGCTCCAAATCTATCCAGCGCGCAGAATCCAACGCATCGTGGGTCCGATCCCGTGAAAGCAAAGGCAGAGAGCCGGAGCTTACCGAACAACCGGAAGTCAAAAAATACGAAGAATGTCTGGCATGCCAGTAAAAAAAAGCCCCCAGCACCGGGGGCTTTTTTATCTTTGCAATCATCGCGCAGGCACCCTATTCTGAATCCCATACAGAACGTATGAACCACATGGAGGAACCATGGGACTCGACTATCTCAATCTGAACGACACGGTGCGCCAGTACATGCTGGCGGAATTCGAGCACGGGGATCTTTACCTAAGCCCGCGTTTAAACGAATCCGGCAAGCAGAAATGGGAATCCCTGCTGAAAGACGCCATCCAATACCACACCGATGTCTGGCTGGAGCGTGAGCTCACCCGCCGCAACTGTTTCCTCGACACAGAATATCTGAAATCTTCCATGGGGCGCACAGTCAAGCGCGCGATCAACAAGGCGCAATCGGCGCGGATTTTATCGGAGCGGGAATTCAACCGGTACTACCTGCGCGGTCTTTGCGTCGCAGCCCTGGAACAGGGAAAATCGCATCTTATCCTCTATAAGGCCAAAGCCAGCGCGGTGCCGGGTGAAACGCTGCGGAAGACCGTCGGCACGCCGATCGACGCCGCCGCCCTGCTTTCCACCATGCGCGCAAGATCCGTAAGCCTGGAACTGGTTTTATCTTTGGAAGGCGTGGCCCATTACACGCTGTCTGCGCGCATTCCATCCGTGTGGGAATTGCGCCCGCTTTTGGAAGCGCAAAAAAAACCCACCTCGCTGGCCTGATTTTTAAGGAACGGACGCGGCCCAGACTTGTTGGCGAGGGCGGCAGTATGAATCGATGCGGATGAAATACGCCCGTCGTTTCAGTTGTTCGGATCCGGTTTATCCGGATTGCGAATGTGCCGCGCAACGGGAGTGCCGTTTTATAAATGGCTGAGATCACATCCCCATAACCTGAGGCGGGTCATACCGACGAAGGGAGTTTGCAAATGGAACCCCGCTTGTCTTCGGCACGGCGGGGTTCTTTTTAAAATACGGTCTTCATCAGAGTCATCAAAAGCCCGGCGAAGCCGAACGTCAGCGGCAGGGTCAAAATCCACGCCCAGACGATGTTGCCGACGATGCCCCAGCGCACGGCGGAAAAGCCGCGCGTCGCGCCGACGCCGAGGATGGAAGACGAAATGACCTGCGTCGTTGAAACGGGAATGCCGAATTGCGAAGCGCCCGTGATGATGAGGGACGCCGTCGTTTCTGCGGCAAAGCCGTGAATAGGTTGCAGTTTGATCATCTTCGACCCCAGCGTTCGGATAATACGCCAGCCGCCCGACATGGTGCCAAGCCCCATCGCGATAGCGCAGGAAAGAATCACCCAGAGGGGCACGTCGAATTGTTCGCCGGGATAGGTGAGCATAAGCGCAAGCGCGATGATACCCATGGATTTTTGCGCATCGTTGTGGCCATGCGATACGGCCATAAAGCCTGCGGACAGAATCTGCAGCCGCCCGAAGCGGCGGTTGGTTTTGGGCAGCTTGGTGCGCCAGACAAGCCATGTCAGCATCGTCATCAAAGAGAATCCTATGACAACGCCCAGAACCGGGGAGGTGACCATCGGCGAAACGACCTTGTCCCAGACCTTATCCAGATGGATGTTTTCAAGGCCGCCGCTGGAGAAAAAAGTCGCGCCCAGAAGGGACCCTATCAGCGCGTGGGATGAGCTGGTCGGCAGCCCTTTCCACCATGTCAAAAGATTCCAGCATATCGCCGCGATCATCGTGCAAAACACGGTCACCATCGTAATGGCCTGCGGGTCCACGAGGTCCTTGCCGATGGTCGCCGCGACTTCCGTTCCCAGAAGCGCGCCGACAAAATTGAGCGATGCGCCATAGATAACCGCCGTCGTCGGCCGCATCACACGCGTGGAAACCACAGTCGCGATGGCGTTCGCCGCATCATGGAATCCGTTGATGAAGTCGAAAACCAGCGTCAGGGCGACGACAATGACCAGAAGAATAACCGGATCCATATCAGCTGTTTTTCAAAACGATTTGCAGGGCGACACCGGCGGCATCGCGGTAGCGATCCAGAACCTTTTCCAGCATGTCGTATATGTCTTTGCGCAGGATCAGGTCCCGCACATCGCGGCCACCGTTGAACAGATTGGCGAGCAGGTTGCCGAGCACTTCATCCCCGTGGGCTTCGAGCGTGTGCAGCGTGGCGACCTTGTCGATGATCGATTTTTCGCCGCCCTTTTTCGTCAGCGCTTCGATAATGTCGTTCATCACGGCGGCTTCCTGCTGGATCAGATCCACCTGACGCGCGAAATCGCCGCGGTCGCTGCCGAGATTGTGGAGTTCCAGACGTTCCCGGATTTTGTCGATGGTCTTCGTGATCTTGTAAAGCTGACCGGAAATTTCCTGAATGTCTTCGCGGTCGAACGGCGTGATGAAGCTGAGCGAGACCTCGCGCGTGACTTTTGCCATCAGCGTTTTCGATTCCGCCTTCATCGCGGCGATTTTCTGCCCCGTTTCATCGCGGCCGGTGCCCGGATTCTGATTCATAAATTGTTTCAGGAGAACGGCGCCTTCCAGCGCGTTCGCAGACATGGCCCGCATCAGGACGTGGAATTTTTCTTCGCTTGGCAGAAGCTTTGCTAAAAAGCTCATAAAAGACCCCTTTTTGTTATCGATTTTCCTTCTCTCTACACAATTGAGGAGAAATGTGAAAGAGAAGGATAAGAAAGACCGTGGGAAAGATCGAAAATTTCGAAAAGGGCATCTGGACAAAACTACTATATATTGTATAGTTATATCACTATTTACGCTAAATATAGATTTTTGAATGTTTTCAAAGACCTACCTGCCCGGCGTGGATACCGCCCTTAATATGGAATCAGAATCTGTGGATGAATCGCCGAAATGACTCGGATTCATTTAAGGGAGCACTAGAGTCAAAACCGAAATTCAAAAAATCAGGAGTTAAGAAAATGGCCAAAGCCAAAGAGATCAATGACGTCGAAAAAGCGAATTCACCCCTTTTGCAGGAACGCCATGTTTATAAACCTTTCCTTTACCCCTGGTGCTACGAAGCTTGGCTGACTCAACAACGCATTCACTGGATCCCGGAAGAAGTGCCGCTCGCCGAAGACGTGCGCGACTGGAAAAAGAACTTAACCGATTCCGAACGCAACCTGATGACGCAGATTTTCCGCTTCTTCACGCAATCCGACGTGGAAGTAAATAACTGTTACATGAAGCATTATTCTCAAGTCTTCGGCCCCGTCGAAGTGCAGATGATGCTCTCCGCCTTCTCCAACATTGAAACGGTGCACATTGCCGCTTACTCCCACCTGCTCGATACGATCGGCATGCCGGAAATCGAATACTCCGCCTTCTTGAAATACAAGGAGATGAAGGACAAGTTCGATTACATGCAAAACGCGTCGATGAGCAGCCGCCGCGATATTGCAAAAACAATGGCAATGTTTGGCGCATTCACGGAAGGCCTGCAATTGTTTGCCTCCTTCGCAATCCTGATGAACTTCCCGCGCTTCAACAAAATGAAGGGCATGGGGCAGATCGTCACATGGTCGGTGCGGGATGAAACGCTGCACTGCCTTTCCATGATTAAGCTCTTTAATTCCTTTATCGATGAAAACCGCGATATATGGGATGACGAGCTGAAAAAAGAAATAACGGATTCCTGCACGACGATCGTCGGCTTTGAAGACGCCTTTATCGATCTTGCCTTCTCTGCAGGTGAAATTCAGGGTCTGACCGCGCAGGAAGTGAAAAACTACATCCGCTACATCGGCGACCGCCGTCTGCAGCAGCTCAACCTCGAACCCGTGTTCGGAATAGAGAAAAACCCGCTGCCATGGATGGATGAAATGCTGAACGGTGCGGAACATACAAACTTCTTCGAAAACCGCGCGACGGAATATTCCAGAGCAAGCACGGGCGGCACATGGGAAGAAGTTTTCTCCGATGGAATCTTCTCCGGCACCTACGGCAAAAAAATCGGCGGCACGGGGAACGACAACGGCGACGATATCCTCGCAGCGGAATAACAACCGACATTCACAAAAAACCCGCCGGATTGGCGGGTTTTTTATTATGCGGCCAATAAATTATTTTCTGCATAAGGGTAGCGTTGATGGCATGACATATCCCCTCGAATACTTTGGGGAAGTCTTTGCTCCAATACACGTTGAATCTTCTCACATACCCACGCCGGCGCAGCAATCGTAATGCTGGAATATCTATTTTCAGGAAATGTATGTAAGTCCGCATGGCAAAGATAGCCCGCGCACTCAAACCCTATGATCCCTGTAAGACCATGGGGTTCAAATTTGTGTTTAACAGCCATCACATTCTCTGTGCCAGAAATCCTTCTGATTGTGGAAGAAAGAACATTGTAAATTCTCTCATCGCTAACATCACGTCTGTGTTCTATATCCATGACATTTAATATAGGACGTTCTTTATAATGGATTGGATCACCGCGCAGTATGCCAGCGGGTGGCAACATCCCACGTTTAATTTCGCCAATGCGCACATCGGAAACGATGCCAAATTTTCTGGCCATGCTTTGAATAGCAGGAACGGGCGCTCCCTCATCGCCACATGTATAAACATCAATATGAATAGATTTTCCGCCCCAGTTTTTAACAACACAGGAGCTGGCCGCCAAAACGAGCATGGATGCCGATGCGCCGCTCCTGAACTTACCTGATATTCCAGACACAACCTTCAGACCGGATTCCCGCGCACATTCCATGGCAAGAGAGTGTGTGGAACCTTTGAATGCGTCCCTCAATACGAAGTTTGCATAAGCGTGATCACCTACAATGCCGGAAAGCGCCATCTTACGCCACCTCTGCCATCGGGCCTGTCGCGGCGGTACCCATACCACGTTCCACGACGTGAATAACGCGGTCGTACCCGTTGAATGAGGTGCGGGAAACTTCGCCGTACGCGCCCAGTTGGGTGAGTACGACATAATCGCCTTCGCCCGTATCCGAAGGCAACATGAATGGACCGTTCATCATATCGACGGAATCGCATGTCGGCCCTGCAAGGCGGAAGGCCTGCATACATGATGAAACAGGTTTTGTTCCAACCCGCACCATTTCTGCCGGATAAGGAAGGCCGATCGCGCCGGCCGCTTCGAAAATGCCGCCATAGGTGCCATCGTTGATATGAAGAAGGTCGTCTTTGCGCCCTTCGACACGAACGACCAGCGCGCCGCCCGCGGCCACCATCGCGCGGCCAGGTTCGCATAAAAGTTCAATGCCGCTTAATCCGTTGTTCCACACGGCGCTCGCAATTGTGCCCGCATATATACCAAAGGGCGGCGGCGGATTGGCCGGATCAAGATCCGCCGGAAAACCCCCGCCGACATCCATTGCATCGACGCGAACACCGCTTGCTTTGATAACATTCGCAGCGACCTTAACAGCATGCGCATAAGCGCGCGGGTCCGTGCATTGCGTCCCGACATGGAACGCAAGACCCAGTTTTTCACAATGGTTGCGCGCTCTTACCAAAAGATGCTGCGTTTCCACTTCACTCGCGCCGAATTTGGCGGAGAAATCCGTGGCAACTTTTTGCTTTGGCACCGCCATACGCACGAACAATGTCAGATCTTTTGCATGGTCGGTTTCTTTCAGAATTTTTGTCAGTTCATCCCCGCTGTCCAAAACGAAAGCACGGATTCCGTGATTAAAATACGCTTCGTGAATGGATTCGCGCGGCTTTCTGGGGTGCATAAAGTAAATCGTGGCATCCGGTTTTATTTTACGAATCAACTCTATTTCACCGATGGACGCACAATCGAAGCTATCGACGCCGCCTGCGATCAGTTCGTGCAGCACGCGTTCATCCGGATTGCATTTCGCGGCATATAGCACGCGGCCCGGAAATGCGGCGGTTATTTCTTCCGCTCTCTTGCGCAGAACGTCAGGCCGCAATACGGACACCGGATAGCGCGGACGCGCGCTGCGAACAAAATCCTGCAGGCAGGAATTAGGGGAGATGTGTGTGGCTGTAGACGGGGTGTTTGCCCCGCCGGAAAGGTTGTGGTTCGTCATCAACGTAAACCCAAATTAAGGGGGATTATGCATCCCGGTTAACAAGAAATTTCCCGTCGTAGCATAACCTTAACAACCATAAAGGAAGGGCCATAGACACGTGCGTTGGCGCCTATTTATCATGATTTGCCCGGAAGGCAATAGTCATTTCATAACTTTTTGAATCGCATGCGGAAAAGCGAGATTCTTGCCACAACCAGGAAACGGGCGTAAAAAGACCGCATACACCCAAAAAGCCAAGGAGATCCGCCATGAGCCTGCCACACTGGGATATGAACACCATCCCCTATGACAAGATCGATATGTCAAAGGTGACGCCCGATTTAATCAAGGTGGTGAAGGCCGCGGCGCTGGTTGAATATAACGCGGTCGCCTATTCGTCCTATCTGGAAAAAGTCTTCGCGGACGATCCCGAATTTCAGGAAATGTCCCGCTGCTGGGCCACCGAAGAAGTGCAACACGGCAAATCGCTCGGCAAATGGGCGGAAACCGTTGATCCGTCCTGGAACCTGGAAGAAGCGATGGCGAAATTCCGCGCAGGTTACAAAATCGAACATTTAAACAATGACGTCTCCGTGCGCGGCTCCCGCTCCGGTGAAATGGTCGCGCGCTGCATGGTGGAAACGGGCACGTCTTCGTATTACACCGCCATCGGGACATCGACGGATGAGCCTGTCTTGAAAGAAATCTGCGCAAAAATCGCGGGCGATGAATTCAGGCATTACAAATTATTTTACGACACGCTGAACCGTTACCTGAAAAAAGAAGGCATGAGCCGGATGCAGCGTTTGAAAATCGCGCTGGGGCGCATCGCGGAATCCGAAGACGACGAACTCTCCTACGCCTTCTTCGCCGCCAACGCGAATGACAACGAACAATACGACCGCAAGGTGTGGAGCCGCGAATATATGAAGCGCGCCTATTCCTATTATCAGGAGCCGCAGGTCGACCGCGCCGTCGCCATGGTGTTCAAAGCCTGCGGATTCGACCCCAAAGGCATCGCCGGCAAAGGTATTTCAAAACTCGCCTGGTGGCTTATTCAAAAGAACGTGAAGAACGCGGAAAACACGGCTAAAGCCGCTTAATCTTTACAGGCTTTCATTTTCGGGCCAGCAGATGCGTATTCCTCGGGCGTGTCGATCAGGTTGTTGCGGTGCTTCAACTCTTCCGCCATGCCCTGCATGATATAGGCCTCTATCGCATCCTTCATACTTCCCTTTAACGCCTCTATCGTGCTTGGCGCCGTTTTTCCGTCCACATAAGGCCATGTGCCTTCCATTTCGGCGATGATGGAAGGAAGATCAGCCTCCAGTTTCTTAACGTAGCTTTCTACAACCTCACGATTTGCTAAATAATGCCTGTATTCATGCCCGTGCACTTCGTTGAAACGGCAACCGCCCTTTTTAAAATTTTTGGGAATGACGATCTTCGTGCGGAATATCATGGAGAGGTCTACATGTGTGACATAAAGACAATAATAGACTCCGTATATATCGTGCTTTTTCGCATCCATACCAAAACCGGCCACCAACCCCGCACCGCCTTCGGCATAGCCCAGTGTCGTCATATCCGAAGATTTCCATACTTTTTGCATCCCGTTTCTTACAAGCCAGTCGTCGGCGTTCGTGTCTTTATTGATCTCCCGAAGAGAGCTTTTCAAATCATAGAGAGGCGGCGGCAATTCCACCGAGACATCTATGC